>JBJYWX010000521.1:0-4756 GCA_046259695.1 Promineifilaceae bacterium (SeqCode)
GGCCATTTACTGCCTGCGTTGCACGGCGTTGGCCTTGCTGGCGATAGATTTGCCTATGAATGAAGGCGCGCTTCGCCCGCTGTCGCTGCATATACCAACGGGTTCACTGCTGGACCCGCCGCCCAACGCGGCCGTGGCTGCAGGCAATGTCGAGACGTCACAGCGACTTGTTGACGTGATTTTTGGCGCGCTGGCCCAGGCGCTGCCCGAACTGATACCGGCGGCGAGCCAGGGCACGATGAACAACTTCACATTTGGCGGCGTCTATAAGGGGCGGCCGTTCGCCTATTACGAAACAATTGGCGGTGGGGCGGGAGCCGGTCCCAAGAGCAGTGGCGGAGATGGCCTGCATGTCCATATGAGCAACACGCTCAACACGCCAGTAGAGGCCCTGGAATACGACTTTCCGATCCAGGTTACGGCTTACTGCTTGCGGCGCGGTTCCGGCGGCCGTGGCCAGCAGCGCGGCGGCGATGGGATCGTACGGCGAATCCGCTTCAATACGGCGGCCGAAGCAACGCTTACCACCGAGCGCCGGCGTCTCGCGCCATACGGTCTTTCCGGCGGGCAGGACGGAAGCCCCGGTGTGAATCGCCTGATTCGCAATGGGCAAGCGACGACGCTGGCTGGCAAAGTGCAGCTAGAGCTGCAAGCCGGTGACGAAATCGAAATCGCCACGCCCGGCGGTGGTGGCTGGGGAGCGCCTGGCTAGATGGTCCCCTTTTGCTTGTCCAGCGTTGTACGTCATGGCGCAATTTGGCTTACCCGGGTTTTGTCTGCCGCTGTGTTTGTACTGCTGCTGACGGCGTGCAGTGCGGGCTCCCAGCAAACGGTGGCGCCAGGCGATGAGCCTCTGCCAAGCGATCCTCCACAGACAGCGTCCGTTGCGGCAGCGCGGTTCACCAGCAGCGCGCCGCTGCCGACACCCACTTTGCGCCCCGATGTAACCCTGCCGGCGGCGGCCGTTGATGCCGTGACGCCCGTTTTTCTACCTACGCCTTTGGTTACGGACGCCAGCGCTGACACGACTCTAGCGGGCAAACAGGCGCAGACGGCAGCGCGCCAGGACGCGCCGCTGCTGCCATGTGACGAGCGCGTGCCAAAAGATGCTCTACTGACGGTTGTGACCCAAACCTATGGCCTTAGCAAAGCTTTCGCACCGCAAGACCTGGTAGACCTGGCCGATTACTTGCCCTACGAGGTGACGGCCGGCTACCCGACCCAGGTCAGGCGCGTAATCATTGAGCCGCTGGTGCGCATGATTGAAGCTATGCAAGCGGACGGGCTGCATCCCCAGATCCTGTCCGGCTACCGCAGTTACCCGGCCCAGGCAATAGCCTGGGACAAGTGGAACCGGCTCTATCCTGATCGCGCGGCAATCATAAGTGCGCGGCCGGGTCACAGCGAACACCAGCTCGGCACGGTGCTTGATTTTGGCTCGCCGGAGCTGGCCGGTCTGGTCGGCCAGCCGGACATTCTCTTTCACACCTATTTTGTCCAGACCAGCGAGGGGCAGTGGCTCGCTGAACACGCAAATGAGTACGGTTTTACCTTAAGTTACACGCTGGAAGCGTTCGAAACCACCGGTTTCTATTATGAGCCCTGGCATTATCGCTATGTGGGCGAGGCGATGGCCGCACTGCTGCGCGACGAGGGACAAACGCTGACAGAGTACCAGCTGGCAACCAGCCCGGAGCCTTGTTTACCATAGAGGAAGTAAGCAATGGAAAGTAGGTCACGCGCCGGCTGCCTGGCGGCGCTGCTGCTTGCCCTTTCGCTGCTCACGGCCTGTGCCGGCGCCGCTGGCACCAATCCTGCGCGCCTCTCAAGGGCGCCGATCCTGGCTTCAGTTACCGCCCTACCGGGCCACCCTAGTGACGCCGCCCCACCCGCTGAAATCCAACCGGCAACGGCTGAAAAGACGGCCACAGCAGAGGCGACCGCCATGAAGGCGGTGACTCCCACTGCATCGTCGACGCCGGTGCCAGAACGATCCGCCACACCGTCAAGTACTCCGCTGCCCGCGCTCAACCTCTACGTGCCGGCGATATGGCGAGAGCCGGCGGAGCTCGCTATCGGTTCCTTGAATACGGCGGGAACAGGGCGCCTGTGGCGCCTTGATGAGGAAAGTACGGCCGATGTGCGTCTGGTTAAGGGAAAAGAAGGCTTCCCGGTAATCGAGTCCAGCATCGCCCTGACGGTGCCATTTACCATGCGCTGGGACGAGGTAACGCGCGTTGAGGCACAGCAGATCCTGCAAGAGGGGCATGAGGAAGTCATCGTAATGCCCTGGGCCGGCATGGATGCAAACAGAAGAGCGCTGCGCGTTGACGGGTTAGGTCCGGCCGATGCAGACTACCCGTTCAAGGAAAGCTGGTCCCTGGTTGCAGAGGAAGGTCTCGACCAGGCGGCAGCCGATCTGGCCGGCATCCTGCGCGAGACGGTTGTTTCTCCCGTTGTTCACCTCGCGGCCGTGGGCGACGTCATGCTTGACCGCGCGTTGGGCAACCAGATCACCGCCGGCAACCTGGATTTTCCTTTCGCGGAGGTGGCCGACCGGCTGCGCGGCGCCGACATAGCCGTTGGCAATCTGGAGTCGGCTTTGGGGGACATCGGGGAACCGGAAGAGAAGCGATATCCTTTTCGCGCACCGCCACAAGCCGCGCAAACGCTGGCACAAGCCGGCTTTGACCTGGTGTCCCTGGCAAACAACCATGGCATGGATTACGGCCCGGAAGCCTTGCTGCAGGGCATCACTCTCCTGCATGCGGCCGGCGTCGCCGCCGCCGGCGGCGGGCAAAACAGTGCCGCTGCCCGGAAGCCCCAGATCATCGAGCGCAACGGTCTAGACATCGCCTTCCTGTCCTATGTGGATGTACCGGTAGAAGCAATCAGCGGGTTCGACACGGCCGATTGGACAGCCACAGACAGTTCACCTGGGCTTGCCTGGGCCAACCCGGTACAGATGGCCGGCGATATAGCCTCCGCTGGCGAGCAAGCGGACCTGGTCGTCGTGCTCTTGCACAGCGGCATCGAGTACCAGGCCGCGCCCGGCGAGGCGCAGCGCGCCGCGGCGCATACCGCTGTAGATGCCGGGGCCGAACTTGTCATCGGCCACCACGCGCATATCCTGCAGGGCATTGAGCAGTATGGCGCAGGCACCATCATCTACGGCGCCGGCAATTTCGCCTTCGAGATCGACGGCCAGCCGGAAACGGCGATCTTTCACATTTGGCTCGACCGCGGCGGGGTGCGTGAGATAAACATCGAACCAGCCTTGGTACAGTTTGGCGGCCAGCCGCGGCTGGCCGCCCATTGGGAAGCACCGGCCATTCGCAATCGCATTTACTACCTCTCTGATTTGCTCAATTTAGAGTAATGAATTCGGAGCAGTCACGCATTACAATTCCGGCGGCGGAATCTGCGCCGTGACCTGGCCCATAAAGGGCAGCAACCCGGAGGACTTTGATGAAACGCGCAAACCATGCGGCACGCCTGTGCCTTCTTACCATCATGCTTTTACTGCTCGCCGCCTGTACCAGCGCCGAAGCGCCGGCAGACTCGGCGGCGGAGAACGTCCCAAGCGTGGTGGAGCCTGTGCCCACCGTGACCGCGCAGCAGGTAGAAGCTACCAGCACCCAAGAGACAGCCAAGGTCGCACCTACCGCACCATCCGCGAAACCAACAAATACGCTGCTCCCTGTACCAAGCGCCACGACAGGGACGGACAGCAGCACAACGGGTGGAGACGAGGCGGAAGCGCCCAGCGCCATGGGTGCGGGCAGTGGCTTCGCCTGCCTGGGCAGCTCAGGACAGGGGGCAACCTGCCTGCTCAGCAACGGGGAGTGGCGTTCCTTCACCCACGCTGATTCACCACTTGGGGGCGACTACATCATCGATATCGACACCTGCCCGGATGGCACGATGCTGCTTTTACATGGTTCAGGTGTCTCGGCCTTTGACGGCCAGGAATGGCGCGAATTTCCCAGCGGTTGGGGATTCAGCAGCCCGGATGCCATCGCCTGCGCGGGTGAAGACAAGTTCTGGGTAGCCCATTTTGAGGGTGCCAGCTATTTCGATGGAACGCAATGGGCCAATTTCGACGCCAACAACATGTCCTTTGGTGATGAGGCAACAGACCTGGTCAAGGATGTGGCCATAGACGGTAATGGCAATTTGTGGGTGGTCACCGCCAACAGCGTGGCGTCGTACGACGGACAGGGCTGGCGTATCTTCCAGCTTGGCCAAGGATTCGACGCCAAGTATTTCTTTGATGCGATCACCATCGACCAGAAAGGCACGCCCTGGGTGGCGAGCAGCGACGGCATTCAATCCTTTGACGAAGATACCTGGCAGCTCTATCAGAATCGCGATATTTACACCTTGCAGGACCTGGTTGTCGATGAGGTGGGGAACGTGTGGGTCGGGACCTTTGGCCAGGGATTGGCGCTGTTCGATGGCGCCGCGTGGCACATGCACAATCGGGCGAGCGGTGACCTGACGAGTGACAGTATAAACCAGCTAAAGATCGATGAGGACGGCCGGCTTTGGGTTGCTACGGCGTACGGCTTGTTCATATTTGATGGGGAGACGTGGCACGCCTACCGTATGGAGAACGCGGACCTCGTCGACAACAATGTTATGGCCCTGGCTGTGAGCGGTGCGCCAGCGCTGCCCGAACCGGAGCAGAAGGCCGGTGGATCGCTGCAGGGATCCATCGTCTCAGAAGGGACGCCGCTGGCTGGGGCTGCGGTCG
>JBJYWX010000522.1:0-2367 GCA_046259695.1 Promineifilaceae bacterium (SeqCode)
ATGCCCCTCCCATCAGCACGAGACCGGCGGCAATCAGAAACAGCGGCCACAGCCAGCTGAAGTCCACGCTAAAGAGGAAGGCGGCGGTCAGACTAAAGAAGAATATTGCGGCAATGAACAGCCCGACCACCTCCGGTGCCCAAAGGTGTTTGCGGCGTCGATAGGCGCCGACCGCCGCGGCGAGTGTACCTACTGCTGGCAGCAGCAAGAATAGGGCCCACCAATTGGCTAAGGCGGGCAGATAGCCATATTGGTAAAGAAAATAACATACGCCGATGGCGATAAACACCAGCCCGGCCATCCAGCCGAAGCCTCCTTCATACCGACCATCGCGCCGCTCGTCGATTCGCGCCCTTCGCTCGGCGCGACGGCTCCGAGAACCATTCTCCTGTTCAAAACCGTCTTGATCTGACATTTCATTTATCTCCCTTTTTGCAGAAAGTATTGCTAACGAAATAGCGACCACTTCATGATTCTCGTTATGCTAGGAAGTGATAGAGTTAGCGCTTGCGAACCGTCCCCAGGCCGTTGATCTCTTCGCTGACGCTGGGATTGCCAATGTACTCCACGCTTCCCAGCCCGTTGATGGTAACGTCTAGATTCTCGCTGACCTGTATTACGGCAATCCCGGCGCCGTCATGCCGCACCGTAGCGTCACGCGAGGCCAAGTCGCTGGCATTATAAGCACCCGCACCGCTGATTTGAACGGTTTGTTTTTCCACATTCCCAGCGGCTTCGACTTCTCCCGCGCCGGATAGGGTAACCTGCAGTTCATCCTCATCCAAATTCGCGATCTCAACCTTGCCGCCTCCTTCGAGAGCGACCTTGTTCAAGTTTGCGGCCGAAACGTTATAGGTCAGCTCGCTCACATCCGTAAAAACGACGCCGTCTTGGATGCTGATGACAAGCTCATCGCCCTGGATACTCGTTTCAATATAGGGCAGTAGGTTGTCATCCGTTGTGATGCTAAGCGATTCCTTACCAGACTCGTCAATGATCAGGTGGCCGGCACCCCGCAGGCCAACGGCTGTAAATCCACTCACGGACCGTTCTTCAGTTACGACATTTCCTGATCCGCTAACTACTTCCACCGGCTCCCCGTTGCGCGCGCAAGCGGTGAACAGGCTGAATAGAACCAACAGTAAGGTGACAGTTTTTATCTGCATGACGACTCCTCTTGAATTAGTGACCAGTGAAAAAGCCCAGGGTTCAGCCGCGCAGATGCGGTCTCAGACATCCATGAATTTCATGAAGCCGCTTGCCAAATTCGACCTGCAGCACGATCACGAGCAGACTGGCTGTCTATAGAACCTATTTTTCCTGCGACAGACGTATATGCCAGACATACGCCGGTGTTCATAGCATAAGCTAGATGAGGATCACTGTCGCCTAACTTTAGTTACGATCGGCAAACAATATCTGGAACATAACCTTAGTTAGAGGCGCAGGCAGCTGTTTTTTGCAATACTAGACTGACGGGAATACTGCCATGCAACCATCTAATTCACCAGTAGTCGAGAGCGGGGCGCAATCTCCGCCAGCCGTTCGCCAGCGGATGAGTGATAATATGCTTCTGCTGCTCATTGCTGGTGGTATTGTTCTGTTTCACATCCTGACCAACGGCCAGTACGGTTTTCATCGCGATGAGTTGGATATCCTAATGAACGCCCGCCAGCTTGATTGGGGTTACGTTGCTTACCCACCAATCACACCCTTACTGGCCCGCATTGAGCTGGCATTGTTTGGCCCTTCACTGATGGGAATGCGCCTGCTGCCGGCATTAGCGCAAGGAATGGTGGTCATCCTGGTCGGGCTGATGACGCGCGATTTTGGCGGCAGTCGCCTGGCACAGGTCCTGGCTGCAGTGGCCGTGGCCATTTCTCCACTGGCACTTACGGCCGGGATGTTGATCCAGTACTTGTCATTTGACTATCTGTGGTGGGTGCTGCTGGCGTTTTGCACGGTGCGCCTGCTGCGCAGTGAAAACCCGCTGTGGTGGCTGGGTATCGGAACGGCCGTGGGCCTAGGGATGATGACCAAGTACACGATCATGTTCTTTGTGGCGGGCCTGGTCGTGGCAGTGTTAATCAGTTCCATGCGCTGTTATTTGCGCTCACGATGGTTGTGGGCGGGCGTAGCTGCGGCCGCGCTCATCTTCCTTCCCAATATGCTCTGGCAGATACAGCATGACTTTATCTCGTTGGAATTCTTGAGCGCCATTCACGCACGGGACATTGATTGGGGACGCACGGACAATTTTCTGACGGATCAGTTTCTCACTTCTATCAATCCTTTTACCCTACCGCTGTGGTTGGCAGGATTTCTTTTCTTCCTGGATCGGTCGGGCAAACGGTTTCGTCCGCTGTT
>JBJYWX010000523.1:0-5575 GCA_046259695.1 Promineifilaceae bacterium (SeqCode)
TTCGATGTCCACTACCTGATGCAGCAGGTTCAAGATACGCCAAAGATCTTTGGTTGGATTTCCGGAGATGAGCAAGCTGTACTCAGGGACCATGGCATCATTTGAGAGCGATCCGGCGTTATTAGCTGCTTCTTGAGATAGCTGTTCGCGCCCAGCCTTTCACAACTTACCTAGATCCTGGCGCTTGCTTTGCGGCCGCCAGGTGGGTTATGCTTTCTGCGACACGGCGCCGGCAAGCGGCGGCGGCACTTTAGGAGGGACTCATGCTCGATCCAAATCATGGTTGGCTGCTGTTTATGGCGATGGCCTCTGGCGTCTTCTGGCTCATCGCCTATCTGCTGATCATCTACCGCGGCTTTAAGGATCACTCCTACGGCATGCCCGTGGTGGCATTGATCGGTAACCTGGCCTGGGAGATTATCTTTGGCCTGGGCATCGAAACCGGCTGCCCGGCGACCTGGTCGTCCTGTCCCGGCACCCTCATTCAGGTTCGCAATTTCATTTGGATGCTGTTCGACTTCGTCATCCTCTATACGGTACTCAAATACGGCCGCCAATACTTCACAGGTTTTCTCCAGAAATACTTCTATGCGATTGTCTTTGGCGGGATCGCCGTGGCCCTCGCGCTCATTTACAGCATCGTCCAGGAATTCTGGATTCAGAATGCGTGGGGTGTGATCGTAAACGGGCAGACTCCGGCCTTCTTGCCGCTCAAGATTCAGGGCGGCAGCTACTACACCGGGTTTGGCCTGAACCTGATCATGTCTATCCTGTTTATTTTTATGATCGGCCGCCGCGGGAACGTGGAGGGACAGTCGATCTACATCGCCATCAGTAAGTGGTTGGGGTCGTTGGCCGCCTATGGTTTTATGCTGGCCGACAGCGTGCAGACGCCGGTTGTCAACGTTCTGTATGCCGTCGTTTTTGTGCTTGACGTGCTTTATATCTGGATGGTGTACAGCCGAGCACGGGCGGAAGGGCTCAATCCCTGGCGGCGGCCGTAACCACCTGGTTGGCTGCGAATCTTCTTAAGAGGGAGTTAGTCACCGACCGGTTGGTTGTCTAGCGCCGCGAGTTCCGCTCGAATGAGCTGCGCCTGGGCCAGGGCAGCTTCATCGGCGGTGAACTGGCCAATAAGCTCCAGCGTCAATGCCTTTTCAAGCGGCATGCTCAGCTTATCTGCCTGGGCGATGCTCTTTTGCCAGAGACTTTGGGCCGCGCGTTTGTTGCCGGACAGCCATTTGGAGGCGCCTTCGCATCGCAAAGATCGAGCGCGGGCAAAGGGATACTTGCGCGCATAACTTTTCAAGATCTGGGATGCTTCCTTGATTTCTGCGCTGGTGGCCAAGCCTTTTGACCACAAACGAATCCTAATCTCTACCGGCGATGCGAACACCTCCAGCAAATCATATTTGAACTTTGAGCGCTGCATGGCCGCAACCTGCCCGTCAGCCCATTCCTTGGCGCCGGCAAGCTGGCCCGTTTCCAAAGCGTAGCGGGCGTGCATAGCGTGCCACAATCGCTCGTCGATAATCAGGTGCTCCTTACGTTGTTCAATAATCTCTTCAAACTCGCGTACGCAGGCGCCGGCTTCTTCAATCTTTCCGGTGTAAACAAAGTTAAAGAACTGGCCACCGCGTGACCAGATCTGATTACGCGTGTCCTCGTATTTTACGGCGGTAGCGTAGAGGTTCTCCCATTGACGCCCGGCAAGCGCCAGATTGCCCAGACAGGTCGTAACCTGAGCCTGCATCCAGGCCGAGATACTCCAGAGCCGCCAATCGCCAAGCTGGGCGTTCAACTCCATCGCCTCGGCGAGTTCGGCCAGGCAGCGATCCCACTGCCCATACCAAAGGCTGTAGGAGGAGAGGGCGATCTGCGCCCAGGCTGTTGTGGGCAAGTGATTAAGATCACGCGCCAGCGCCACAGCTCGTTCGCGATACGCATCAGCAAACCGTGTCAGCGTCAGGTAGCCCATCGTCGTGGACAGGTTGGCATATCCCCGCACCGTCTCAGGCCTAAGTCCACTTTTCTCAGCCAGGTTCAGTGCGACGACGACGGCGTAGAACGAAGACAGCTCTTCACCGGTGTTGTAGTAGACCTCAGATATGCGATCGAGGCTCATCGCCACTTCTCTGAGCCTGGCAAGCTCTTCCTCATCCTCAACCGCGGGACCAAGAGAAAACTGCCGGTTCATGAACTGGCGTACCAGCGCACCTAATAAACCGGCCACTACGCCCGGGTTCGATTTGGGGACGGGATGACCCAGTAAGGACAGCGCCTGCTCGTAGTGCGCTTTGCTTTCACTGGTGCGGGTCCGGCGATATTCAGCCTCTCCCAGCAAACGCTGCCATGTAGCTCGCTGCTCAGGCGCCAGATCACGGCCGAGTCGTGAGGCTTCGTTCAGGAACTGGATCGCCTCTTCGTTGGCATACTCGCGCAGCGCATTCTCACCCGCTTTGCCATAGTAGGCAGCCGCCTTGAGAGGATCATTGGCCCGCGACCAGTGGTAGGCCAAAAGGGGGATGGTACGATTGCCGGCATTCTCCAACCTGTCTTCGTACCATAAGGCGATATTTTTGTGCAGCTCTTGGCGCTGGGAGGTAGTCATTGAGCCGTAAATGACTTCCTGGGTCAAAATGTGCTTGAAAAGGTAAGTGAGCTCCGGATCTACTGATTCGAGGATAGTCAATTCCAGTTGTTCCAAATGATCGAGGCTGGTGCGAATCCGATCGCCATCCTGTGTGGTAGGATAGACATCGCGCAGGATCTTATAGGCAAACAAGCGGCCGATTACGCTGGCAACTTTGACGGTGACCTGTTCCTGGGGTTCAAGGCGGTCGATGCGACTGGTAATGACTTCCTGTATCGTGTCAGAAAAATCAACTGCGGCCCTATCTGACCCCGGCACAAACTTCACGACTCCATTCTGCGAGGCAATCAGCTCTGCATCACGCAGCGCGTTGGCCAGCTCAACGGTGAAGTAAGGCTGGCCTTCCGTTTTGGCATTAATGAAGTCGAGCACATCCCCATCCACGGCGTCCGCTTCCATCTGACCGGCGATCACTCGTTCGATATCTTCTATCGGGAGCGTATCCAGTTTGAGTTCCAGCGTCGCTGATCTCCCGCGCAGAGCTTCCAATTCGGTTGCTATCGCGTCGAACTGCGGCCTCATGGCCAAAACGAGCAGTACCGGCTCTAGTTCGCGGCTCATGCGCCGGACCAATCCCATCGAAAGCGAATCTAGCCATTGGGCATCATCAATGATTAAGAGGAGGGGCAGACCGTCGGAGACCTTGCGCAGCATACTCAGGATAAGTTCCTGGGTATTCAGCAATCGCCCTTCACCGCTCATCTGCTGAATCAGTTGATTTTCTGGTAAGCGAAGGGCCATTAACGGGTTGAGCAGGGGAGCAAGGTCTCGCACATCGGGATCGAGCCACTGTAGAAAAGCGTCCGTTCGGGCTTGCCTGTCCTCAGCCACGGTGAGCGCTGTCGCGCGGTCGGCGATCTGCTGCAGAATGGGCTGCCAGGGCAGGTAAGGCGTCGTTTGCTCGATCGCATCTCCAGCACCAACCAGCACGACGATCTCCGATTGATCTTGTTCCCTTGCCTGGTTCAGTAGATCGGCGATCAGGAGCGATTTGCCGACGCCAGCGCTGCCTTCCACCAGGAGAATAGTCGAGACGCCGGCACATAAAGCGGACACTCTTTCGGAGATGAGCTCACGCTCAGCAACTCTGCCAATCATCTCGGGCTGGTGGGAGCGCCCGATGGGTTCGTCCCTCAGCGATTGTTTACCAGCCAGACGCCAAACCTTGAGGGGCTGTTCGATTCCTTTACCTGTTACGGGTGGTACAGGCTCCAGGGTGAAGGCAAATTTGATGTCTTGGGCGATGTGGTCCGAGACGAGGATCGTGCCGGACTCAGCGGCCGTCATCAGCCTTGCGGCCACATTCACTTCACTTCCCAATAAGCTGTAGGTACGACGATCTGGGCTGCCGTAGGCGCCAGAGTACACGACGCCGCGGCTGATGCCGATTTGCAAGCTTTCTAGAAAATCAAACTCCTCATCAAGGCGATTGAGACTTAGGGCAGCCGCTGCGGCTCGCTTCGAATCATTTTCATGGGCGACTGGGGCCCCAAACGCCATGTACAGCAAACTTCCCTTATCCCCCATGGCAACCTGGACAAGGTATCCTTCATAGCGATCCAGAATGGTTTGTGCCGCGATGACGAATTGGTTGAGCTTGTCTCCTGCGGCCTCGTCATGGTCATAGTCAATGCCGCTGAAGCCCATGAACATCGACACGGTTGGCCGCAAATCAGCCAGAAACATCTCGGTGCCTTCGCCAATGCGCTTGCTCACCGGGGGCAGCAGCCAACACTGCGCCAACTGGTCCGTCACTGCGAGCGGTGTGTCTGTGGGGAGAGCGTGCAGGCGTGAGGGCAGGCCCGTTATCGTTGCGTAACGCTGCCCGCCATGCAGGCGCCACTCGCCGACTTGAACCTCCTCCGGCGAGCTGTCCACCACTTCGGCCGAAGCAACAATTTCTCCTCGAAACGCCAGCTCTTCCGCAGCCGCCATACGGTCCAGTGTCTGGCCGGCGAGGGCCTCCATCACGTAGGCGTCGGGATCGCCAAGCAGGAATCTGCGGGCCGTTCCCGAGGCGATACCGACCTTGATGGCCATCGGGATGGTCGTGCCGCCGGGCGTAGAGATGGAATCTATTTCGCGCATCGCGGCCTGCATTTCCAGGGCGCAGCTAATGGCCCACTCTGCTGCCCCACGTCCCTCAGCTGTGCTTTTATTTTCAGGGAACCAGCAGGTGATGGCGTCCCCATTGAACAAAATGACATCTCCCTGATAGTCGTGCACGATCGATATCAAGATGGTGAAGACGTGATCCAGGTGGCCGACCAAAGCCTCCGCGCCGCTTCGTGGACCCAACTCGTCCGCCAATGTCGCTGTCAACCGCGTAAAGCCAGACAGGTCAGCCAACAAGGCTGCGCCCGTCACACGGTCGGGCAGATCGAGGTTATGAAGTAGGGCGTTACGTCTGTCACGCGGTAGATAGGCGGAATAGAGAGACACGACAGTAAATAGTAATCAGTAATCAGTAATCAGTAGACAGTAGTTGGAGTTTGGTTTCGGCATTGAAGACCTACAAGGCAGTTGAGCCTGATCGGGCGCTAAGGGCTCAGCCAGCGCTTTCCCGAATTAGTAGCGCAAACCCACTATAATCATCAACGATATATAGTGCAACAAAGCGATAGCTAGCTCAAGCGCCTTCCGCTCAACTTTGCGCAACAATTTTACACGCAGTTGCGATAATCCAACGGCCGCTATCCTTTCGAAAAAGCATGCCGCGCTGCGGCCGTTTGTTTGCCGCGGTGCGCCTCACGGCCGTACCAGCAGATAGGTCACCATTAGCCCTTTGCCTTTAATCGGGATCGGCTCTCGCTCTTCGAACGCGTACAGCCCGCTTAGCTTTTCCTTTGCGGCGGCCGTGACCTGGATGCGATCGATCACCCCGTTTGACTCCATGCGGCTGGCCACGTTGACCACGTCGCC
>JBJYWX010000524.1:0-12518 GCA_046259695.1 Promineifilaceae bacterium (SeqCode)
CATCGCAACCAGGCAGGAAATAGCAGGTGAAGCTTCACCTTCGGCAGCGAATCGCCTATAATACCATGCGGCCTTTTGGCGGTGCTGAAGCAATTCACCTGGACACATCGCTGCGATTGTAGTGCCGGTTCACCTATGCATGTTGCTCTAAACGCCTATTTTTGGAACCAGCCTTATACGGGCAGCGGCCAGTACACACGGCAGCTGGTTTATCATCTCAATCGCCATGTTTCGGACGTACGCCTGACGCTCATCTTTCCGCATGTGGTTGGCGCCGGGTCCTCAGAAACTGAACCGCGAGATGTGCCTGTGGGGGTTGGCGTGCACATGGTACCTATCCGGGCGGGCCATCTGGGAAAGACCTGGTTCGAGCAGGTGCAGTTCCCGCGCGCCTGCAGCGAAGTGGGCGCCCAGCTAGCGCACGTACCTTATTGGGGCAGTCCGCTGCAATCACCGGTTCCACAAATTGTCACAGTCCACGACCTGACGACGCTGCTGGTACGCGCGTATCGTAGTGGGCCGGCTGCGCGGGCATATAATGCCCTCGTGAGCGCTTCGGCGCGCGGTGCCGACCACATTCTGACTGACTCGTTCGCCAGCAAACTGGATATCGTCGACCATTTGGGCATCCGCGAAGAGGATATTACGGCTGTCTACCTCGCTGCCGGTCCAGAATACCGGCCCGAAGAAAATGATCTAGTCGATATGGCCGTGCTGCGCAAGTATGACCTGCCCGACTTCTATATGCTTTACCTGGGCGGCTATGCGCTGCATAAAAATGTTACGACACTGTTGGTCGCTTACACTTACGTCGCCCGCGCCCTCGGTCCTGACTACCCGCTCGTCCTGGCCGGCCGTCGACCCACAGAAGTAACGCCGGTTTTTCCCGATTACACGAGCATGATCAAAGAATTGGGGCTCGAGTCCTATGTGCGCTGGATCGGTTACGTGGATGAGGCGGACAAGCCGGTGCTGTATCGCAACGCGGAGACCTTCGTCTTTCCCAGCCGTTATGAAGGGTTTGGCCTGGGACCGCTGGAAGCGATGGCCTGCGGCACGCCGGTAGTGACTACGGACAGCGCTTCTCTGCCTGAGGTTGTTGGTTCGGCAGCGTTCACGGTGAACGCCGATGATGCCCGCGCCATGGGCGGCGCGATAATTGCAACGGTAATACAGGAGAGTTTGCGCCTCGAATTGCGGCAAAAGGGCCTGCAGCAAGCAGCCAAGTTTTCCTGGCAAGAGACAGCAACGGAAACGGCCATTACCTACGGCATTGTGCTGCGCCGTGCTGCCGGGCGTCCAAGCCCACGCTGATAGTCTGCCTGGCCCAGCGCATGCCGTTTGTCGCCCTATCCTGTGCAAGTTACAATACCGCGCGATCAATCGAATCCCCCTGGCGCCGGCCGGAAACCAGCCGCCCTGCTTTCAAAATCGAATGGGGAATTGGGAGAGTTTTATGTTACTTCACCGTGATCTTGAAGAACGCGTCATGGCCGCACTTGTGGCCGCGCAGCGGGCCGGTGACCTGCCGCAGTTTGAACTACCGGCTGTTACTATCGAACGGCCGCGCGATTCCGAACATGGCGACTATGCTACGGCCGTCAGCTTGCAGCTGGCCAAGGCCGCGCGCATGGCGCCGCTCAAGATCGCGGCAGCAATAGAGAGCCATTTTGAGGCTCCAGACTACCTTTCAGAGTACTCAGTAGTGCCGCCAGGATTCATCAACTTTCGCCTAAGCGAAGCCTGGTTGCAAGAAGAGGTCAACCGCATACTGGCAGCCGGAGAGCAGTATGGCAGTTTCGATCTCGGCCAGGGGCGCAAAGCACAGGTCGAATATGTCAGCGCCAACCCCACTGGCCCGATTACTTTCCACCGCACACGCGGCGGCGTGATGGGGGACACCCTTTCGCGCGCGCTCGATGCAGCCGGATACGACGTAACGCGCGAGTATTACTACAATGATGCCGGCCGCCAGGTCACCATGTTGGGCGAATCGGTGCGCCTTCGCTACCTGCAGCTCCTGGATCAACCAGTGGAATTTGCAGAGGAGTACTATCAAGGCGGCTATATTTTGGATCTGGCCCGTGAACTGCAAGCTGAGCATGGCGATCGCCTGCTAGATGCGCCCGTTGGATTTTTTAGCGATTACGCCGTGGCGCGCATCTCCGAGGGCCAGAAGGCCAGCTTAAAACGGATCAATATCGAGTTTGACAACTACTTTAGGGAGCAAAGCCTCTATGAGTCGGGTCTTGTCTGGGAAACGCTGGAGAAACTACGTGAAAACGGCTATGTCTACGAACAGGACGGAGCACAGTGGTTTCGCTCAACCGATCTAGGGGATGACCAGGATCGGGTTCTAGTCAAGGTCAGCGGCGAGCCAACTTATCGTCTGCCTGACATCGCCTATCATTGGGACAAGGCACGACGTGGTTTCGAACTGGTTGCCGATATTTTCGGACCGGATCATCACGCTACAGCACCTCAGGTACTTATGGGCGTGCAGGCCCTTGGTATAGACCCCAGCTTCGTGCATACGATAATTCACCAGATAGTGACGCTGATCCGGCAGGGGGAACAGCAGAAGATGAGCACCCGGCGCGGCGTGTTTATCACCCTGGATGAGCTGATAGACGAAGTAGGCGCAGACCCGATTCGCTACTTCATGATCTCTCGCTCCGGTAACAGCCAGATAGACTTTGACATGGACCTGGCTCTGGAGCAATCCGACCGAAATCCGGTCTACTATATTCAGAATGCCCATGTGCGCTGCGCGGGCATTCTACGTAAGTGGGAGGCAGCAGGTTACGATCCAGATGCTGATGAAAACGCCGATCTGCGCCTGCTTACTCATGAGCGCGAGCTGACGTTCTTGCGTAAGGCGACGGAACTGGCCGAGGTCCTGGAAAAGATAGCCATGACCCTGGAACCGCATACCATCACTTTTTATGCCTACCAGTTGGCGGCCCTGTTCCATCCTACATATGAAGAATGCCGGGTGCTTCATGAAGATGTACCTGAACCGCTGCGCCTGGCGCGGCTGCGTTTTTACAAAGCGGCAAAGCAGCTTTTTGAGCGGGTTTTGCACCTGATGGGCATGAGCGCGCCCGATGTAATGTAGGCGGCCAGTACGCTGCACTACGAGGAGGACGAGCGAGCATGGCAATTAAAGCAGATAGCTGGATCAGGCGTATGGCCAAGGAGCAGGGAATGATCGAACCGTTCGTCGATGGCCAGGTGCGCGATGGCGTGATCTCCTACGGTCTTTCTTCCTACGGCTATGACATACGGATCAGCAATGAATTTAAGATCTTCACCAATGTGCATTCGGCTGTTGTCGATCCCAAACACTTCAACCCCAAATCATTTATCGATTACCACGGTGATGCCTGCGTTATCCCGCCAAACTCCTTTGTTCTGGCCCAGACAGTGGAATACTTTCGCATTCCGCGTAACGTCCTCACCGTTTGCGTCGGCAAGAGTACATACGCGCGCTGCGGTCTGATCGTCAATGTCACGCCTTTTGAACCGGAATGGGAGGGGTTTGTAACGCTCGAAATCAGCAACACGACGCCGCTGCCAGCGCGCGTCTACGCCAATGAAGGCATCGCCCAAGTGCTTTTCTTTGAGTCGGACGAAATATGCGAGACCTCTTATGCCGACCGCAAAGGCAAATACCAGAACCAGCAAGAGATCATGTTGCCCCGCATTTAACTCTCAACCGTTATTAAATCGCCAACTGTTATTTGCCCCGGCTTCAGGATTCGCAGCGTCAGACGCGACCAGCCGGGGTTCTTTTTTTGTCCTACCCGGCTAAAGTTGCCGTCAGCGAAGGAGCCGCGAATCGTGTCACAGGGTGAGGCGTAGCCCGTGACCTGCGCCTCGATCTGGCCCAACTTGAGGCGGGTACCGGGAGACAACGCCGCCCAATCAAGCCCGGTGATCGTAACATTCTCACCAATGCTGCCGGGAAAGATTGGGTGACCCTCGGCCTGCAAGACGAGGAGATGCTCCAGGGAATAGATGACCAGCGCGCGGTCGGGGCCACCATGATGCCGTTTGTCGTTATGCTCATCCCCGCGAATACCCAGTTCATCAACAACGGCCGCGCGCAGGGCGCGTTTCGGCACACCTCCGGGAGAGCTGTTTATCTGAAAAATACGCGCTGGCATATAAAAACCTTCCTTGGCTGCGCCGCAACTGCTGTGGCGTCCAGAATAAAGCCACTTTTGGCGCGTTTGGGCCGCCGATTACCTATTTACCAATGGCAAATAGGTAAACTCAGTAGGAATAGTGAACGACGTTTGCAACTGTTGCCAGAGAGCCTGTGCCGTTTCCGGTTCGCCGGCAATAATATTCTGGCCTTCAAAAACCGAGGCGGGCTGCATGGCGAACAGCTGATCATCTGCCGGCAGGCGTTCAGCATGAATATACTTATAGCCGTTCTCTTTGATGGCGTATAAGTGGGTACTGGGCGCAATCCAGTGTGGGCCGCCATCTTCGGCGGTTTCACCGTCCATTTCGGCCAGAATCGGTTGCTGGGGCAAAGGTCCCTGCCCCGTCATAAGCGGCACGAGGCTGCGCCCGCGCATATGCGCCGGTACCGGCAGACCGACTAGGTCAAGCACTGTCGGCGTCACATCCAGGTGATTTACCGGCGCGTCTAGCGCTGCGCCGGCAGGAAGTACGCCACTGTAACTGAACATCAGCGGCACACGCAGTACCTCCTCGTATAAGGAATTGCGATGCGTCCACTTGCCATGCTCGCCAAACATCTGGCCGTGGTCACTGGAAAAGATGATCAGGCTGTTATCCAGCAGGCCGCGCGCCTGCAAATCGTCGAGCATAAGACCCAGTTGCTCATCCCATTAGCGAATGTCGCCATCATACAAGGCAATGAGATGTTCTATGTCCCTCGCTAAAAGAATGAGCTCCCCGGATACGACTGACTCTCCGTGCCCATATATTTCCGGGGTGAGTGTACCTTCATAATCGGGATCAAAGAGCGTATCGAAGGGCGGCGGCGGGTCATAGAACGTATGGGGATCATAATAATAGAGGAACAAGAACAGGGGACTGCCATCACTGCCTAACCTGTCCTCATTGTTGTCCAACCAGTCAATTGCGAGGCTGTTGACGGCCGAAGCTCGCGTGCGATCGGCCCCATCAGTTGGAACGTACGTCTCGAAGCCCTGGTCATAACCAAAATGGCCGCGCATATACCAGCTTGAGATGAAACCGGCCGTTATGTAGCCGGCATCATGCAAATACTCGGCCAGCAGGGTTTCATAGTCCGGGATACTACCGTCCAGGTCTGCCCAGTCGTTGTCAATGTCAGAGGGCAGCATACTGGTCAGCATGGCGCCGTTGGAAGGGTTGGTCCAGGAGGACACGGAAGTCGCCTCAGTGAAGCGCACGCCCGATGCGGCTATACGAGCGTCTACAACAGGTGTGGTCTCACGTTCATAACTATAAGCCGAAACATGGTCGGCCCGCAGGGCGTCGACCATAATAAAAACAATATTGGGTAGCGCGGCCGCATCTACCTCGCGGCCATTATCTGCCGATACCAGTCGTACGCCTAACAGCATAACAACAGTTATCACCCCTAACATCCATTTGGACAGATGCATCCGGCCACGCCATAGACGTCTTTGACACCCTTTGTCTGACATGTGATCCCCCCAGCTGCCAAACTTAGTACGTGACAGCAATCATGCTTTGTCAGGAAAGCGGGCAGTGATGCCGGCATAGAAGGCTCGCAGCGCGGCGAAGTCCGCCTCCATATCGCCACTCGGCCATAGCGGCGGCCCAATCTTGATAGTCTTACTCAAGTAGTCGAAGCCAGTGGGTACGATGGGCACACCCGCCTTTTCAGCTATGCGATAGAATCCGGTCTTCCATTTTTCCACCTTTCTGCGCGTGCCTTCCGGCGTGATCACCAGGACAAACTGCTCGCTTTCCTCAAACTGCTTCACAATTTGCCTGACGGTGCCGCCCGGGGCGTCACGATTAACCGGCACACCGCCCAACCAGCGCAGCAAGGTACCTTGCGGCTCCCAAAACAAAGACTCTTTGCCCATGAACTCAAGGCGCAGACCCATTGATAGAAGCACATTCAAACCCACCAGGAAATCCATGTTGGACGTATGGGGCACTATGGCGATGATGTACTTAGGCTCATTGGGAAAGTTGCCCTCAATGGTCCAGCCAGAAGCGCTCATCATCGAGCGGCCGATAAACCGCGAGAAACTGTTGCCGCGCTGCGGAATGGCGGGCGGCGGTTCAGGGATGTTCGTCTGACCCATTATGCCTTCAACTCTAGCCAGTTCGTGCCCGTGCTGGCATCTACCTTGAGCGGCACTACTAAAGGCACCGCGTTCGACATGATATCGATCATCAGCGGCTGGACCTCTGCCAGCTCCTCCTGCGGTACTTCCAGGACGAGTTCGTCGTGCACTTGCAATACCATGCGCGCCTGATAGGGCGCCAGCGCCTCATGAAGTTGCTTCATGGCGATCTTAATAATATCAGCGGCTGTACCCTGAATTGGGTGGTTGACCGCTTCCCGCTCGGCACGCATCATCGCTTGCCGGTTGCTGCCACTGGGCGGCATCTTAAAAATTGGGAAATAGCGCCTGCGGCCCAATAGTGTCTCGACGTAACCGTCTTCGCGCGCCTTGGTCTTGGTTTCCTCAAGATAGCGATGGATCCCAGGAAACTCCTCAAAGTATTCGCTGATATAGTTTTCCGCTTCGGCCAGAGTCAGGCCGGAATCACGAGACAAGCGAAAGGCACCCATACCGTAAATAATGCCAAAATTGACCGCTTTTGCAAATCGCCGCTGGTTAAACGTCACCTCCTCCAAGGGCACGTCATATACTGCGGCCGCCGTCGTACTGTGGATATCCTGATCATTCATGAAGGCGTTGATCAGCGCCTTGTCCTGGCTGATATGGGCCAGGACTCGCAACTCGACCTGCGAGTAGTCAGCGGCCAGGAACAGCCAACCAGGATCAGTGACAAAACCACGACGAATCTTCTGGCCTTCTTCACTGCGAATGGGGATATTCTGCAAGTTGGGCGAATTGCTGGCAATGCGTCCGGTGATCGCGCCGGTCTGGTTAAAACTGGTGTGCACGCGGCCCGTGCGCGGATTCACTAACTGCGGCAAAGCATCGACATACGTGCTCTTCAATTTGCCCAACTCGCGATAGGTGAGAATGGCTTCAATGATGCCCGTCTCATCCAGTGGTTTGAGCGACTCCAGGACAGAGGCCCTGGTTGAGTAGTAGCCGCTGCGTGTCTTTGACAAACCCTCGCGGGGCAGGTCCAATTTCACAAACAAAACGTCGCTGAGCTGCTGCGTGGAGTTAATGTTGAAAGCCTCACCGGCAATAGCATAGATCTCTTCTTCCAGCTTGGAGAGCTTCTTTTGTAAATCGGCCGAAGTTTTCGCGAAGAATTCTAAGTCGAGGGTGACGCCTGCCTGTTCCATCGCCGAAAGAACCTCAACCAAAGGCATCTCCAATTCCAAAATGTCTCCCTGGTCCTTGGCCTTAATTTCCTTTTGCAGCGGCGGCACCAGGCGCAGCGTGATATCAGCATCGGCGGCGCCGTATGGGGCCGCGTCCTCGATCGGCACTTCGGCGAATGACTTCTGATCGCGGCCCGTTCCGATGAGCTCGGTGATCTCGGTCATCTCAATACCAAGACGGTGGCGTGCCAGGTCTTTTAGCCCTTTGTGCTTTGTCGCCGGATCGGTGAGCCATTCGCCGATCATCGTATCAAACGTGATGGGCGCTACGCGCAGCCCATGTAGATCAAGAATGGTGTAGTCATACTTGGCATTGTGCGCGATTTTGGCTATGTCGGGGTTCGTCATTGCCGGGCGGATTGCCTCCAACACACGCTCCAGCGATAGCTGGCCGGGAGACAATTCTTCGTCGCCCGCAAAGAGCGACATCTGGCCGCTCTCGACCTGGCCGGCGCGCGCCAGGTGGCCGACCGGCACATAATAAGCTCTGGGCGATTTCACCGATAGGCAGAGTCCCACGATACCGGCCGTCATTTTGTCCAGGCCGGTTGTCTCAATATCGAAGCTGATCGCCTTCGCACTTTCCAACTCTTTGACCAGGGCATTCAGCGCTTCCTCGCTGCGCACGACAACGGTTTCTGTCGGCGGCTGATCACTGCTCTCAAAATCGTCCGGTGCGTCGGGCAAATTGTCTAGGAGTTGGCGCGTGAGCGTGCGAAACTCCAGCTCGCGGAAAATCTCCAGCACAACGGCTGGATCAAAATCCTGTGCCTCACAGGCAGCCAGGTTCAATTGGATGGGCGCGTCGGTCACAATTCGGGCCAGGTCATAACTGAGCAAGGCGTTGTCCTTGCCCTCGGCCAGCTTCTGGCCCATGGCGCCTTTTATCTCGTCAATGTGCTCGTAAATTCCGGCTAACGTGCCATATTGTTGGAGCAAGCGCGTAGCTGTCTTTTCTCCAACGCCGCGCACACCCGGGATGTTGTCGCTTGTGTCGCCTACCAGCGCCTTCCAATCGACCACCTGGGTTGGCGATACGCCAAAATAATCCACGACCCCGGCCGTATCAAAAACCTCCGGCGACTGGCTGCCACGGCGTGACGGCAGCTCAACCAGGGTGTGATCGTTGACAAGCTGCAAGAGATCGCGATCGCCGGTGATGATATAAGCGTCCACGCCTTGGGTGTTGGCCTGGGCGGCTATCGTGCCCAAGACATCGTCGGCTTCATAACCATCCAGTTCCAGGATGGGGATATTGAATGCCGCCACTACTTCTTTGATGCGATCGATCTGTATGCGCAATTCGTCAGGCATCTTCTCGCGCGTGCCCTTGTACTCTTCGAACATGTCGTCCCGGAAAGTACGGCCGAGATCGAAGCTAACCGCAAAATACTGGGGCGGTTCATCGGCCAGTAGGCGTTCAAGCAGGGTTCTGGTGAAACCAAATGTTGCATTGGTCGGCTCGCCCGCTTTGGTTGTAAACGCTTCCAAGGGCAGGGCATAGAACATGCGGTAGGCCAGGGCGTGGCCGTCAATCAATTCAATTCTGGGTGGCATACTCTCTCCGTTTCGCTGCTTTACCAGGCATTATAACTGAGAACGGGCTTTGTTCTTAGGCAGGCTTGAGATATTCATGGCCGATTTCCCTTTCTTGCATTGCAGTTCGACCTTCTTACCAGCCAAAACGGCAAGAGCTTTGCATTGTAGTCAGCGCTACCCCATAGTATACTCTCGTCGAAGAGTGATTTTCCGGGGTATTTGCTATTGGCGCACTATTCATCGGGTCAAAAACAATCTCTTTCGGGGACCAGTCGTTTCACAACAATCCAAGAGGAATCCTTAGCAATCGAAGCCCATTTCGGGTCTGAAAGTGAGGTGCTATTCATTGCTTTCGGTAGTCTGCATCTGCATGACGAATTGCCCCCTTTGAATGGGGCGCCACTTTAGCGAAACTCCCTGTACAGAAGCTGCTGGTCCGCGATCTGAACCAGTCATGGTATCTGAAGGGCCTTCCGGATCTAACCAGCTCTGCTCAAGGGACATGCAGCATCTTGAAGCAGCGGATCACTTTGACCAACAGCCGCAAGGTCATAACCTTAGGTGGTTCCATGGGAGGCTATGGGGCGCTCTTATTTGGACATATGCTGCAGGCAGACGAAGTCCACGCCTTTTCACCGCAGAGCTTTCTGCCATCCCGGCAAGGACGTCACTTGTGGAAGGCGATGCTTGCCCGCAGCTGGCCTTTGCTGCGCAAACAGGCCATGCTGCGGCTTGACCGGCAACTAGATCGGCGCTACTTCGATTTGCGACCGCTGCTGAGCGATGACCATTCAACAGAGTATCACGTATATTTCGGCATGGACAATGAGTTGGACCTGGCACATGGTAGACACCTGGCAGGCCTAGCGACCGTTCACTTGCACGCCTTCGAAAACGTGGGACACCATGTGGCTAGGCACCTGCGCAGCACGGGTGAACTGGATCGCATTCTTCTGAAAGCGATGGCATTCGACTAACGCCCGCTTGCCATACACCGCCAGTATGAATTTAAGTATATAATCTATTTCAAAAGGGCAATGGAAATCGATGGGGCGAGTGCAGGCTGCTGCGCTCCGCCACTGGATCAGACCCGGCGTGGAGCGGATGCCGCCGCTTTGGCGGGCCGCCAGGCACGGTAAGAGAGGACAAAATTATGACAGCAGGCCAACAGAATGATCCGGCAGTTGAACTGAGTACTGTCGAGCGCACCAAGCTGCAGAAGATTGCCAGCGCGGATCCGCCCCACGGCCAGCGCGCACAGGCACTGCTGGCCATGGCCGATGGCGCCGATGCTGCGGCGGCAGGGCCCGCCGCCGGCTTGACCGGCAACCAGGCACGTTATTGGCTCGGCCGTTTTCGCACGCGGCGGTTGAGTATCTTCCCTGACGAGCTAATTAAGGACGCCCCGGCCTTAGACACGCCGCTGTTGCCGGCCAGGGAGCGCGCCCCCTTGCTCGCCAGCCCCGAAGCAGCGCCCTTACTCGAGGCACCCTTCAAGGCCGGTGAATTAGCCGAGACTACTGCCGAAGCGGAAACCGTCGCCATGCTCTCCGGCATCGCCCCAGAGCTAGAAGAAGCCGGAAAAGAAACAAAGGTCAAAGACAGCAGTAAAAAGAAGAATAAGAAGAAAGACTCTGACAACAAAGGCAAGAAATCCAAGAAGGGCAAGAAGTCTAAAAAGGATATGAAAGACAAAATGAGCAAGAAGAGCAAGAAGGACAAAAAGGACAAGAAGGACAAAAAGGACAAGAAATCCAAGAAGAGCAAGAAGAGCAAGAAAAAGTAGTTCTTAATGCTGCGTTGACAGTCTATGAGCGTGACATTCAAGGATGATCTGGCCGGCGTCGACTGGCAGGCCATGAAAGAAATCTTAACGCGGGACGAATTCGACAACGGCCGTACCTCCGACCAACTGCAGCGCTCGTTTGCCCATAGTTACGCCACGTGCATCGCCTATGATGATGAACGCATCATCGGCACTGCCCGCGCGCTCTCCGATGGAGTGTGCAATGCTTACATCGTCGATGTGTGGACCTATTCACCCTACCGCCGCCGGGGCATCGCACGGCAAATGATGGAACATCTCCTGGCAACTCTGCAAGGGCAGCATGTCTACCTGTTTACCGACGACGCTATTCCCTTCTATCGTTCTTTGGGCTTCAAAGAGCGGAACACAGGTCTGGAGCTAGTCGTGGGAGAATGGCTGGTCAACTAGGGGACATAGACATACCGGACCTTCCCGAGGTCGCCGGGAGCAGAGCGGCAGGCGGTGCGCTGGCTGCACAAGCTTTTCTATCATGAACACGGATGGCCTAAGTGATAAAGCCAGCCTTCCTATCAATTTACTGCCCCGTCTGGCCGCCTTCGGCGAAGATGGCAGGCGCTGGTTTGAGAATCTGCCAGCAACCCTTGCTTTATGCGCGCAGCGATGGGGGCTGTCTATTGGCCAACCTGTAGACGAACTATCTTACAATTACGTGGCGCCGGCACTGTTGGCGGACGGGCGCGAGCTAATGCTCAAGCTGGGCGTGCCCAGACCGGAGTTGTCACATGAAATCGCCGCGCTGCAGCAGTATGACGGCCGGGGTGCGGTCCGCCTGATCGATATGGACGCCGGCGCAGGCATTCTGCTCCTGGAACGCCTGCGGCCGGGCCAGATGCTGGTGAGTCTTGGTCCTGAAAGAGACAAAGAGGCGACGCGCATCGCCGCACGGGTGATGAAGCGTCTCTGGCGGCCGGTGGACGCAACTGGGCCTTTCGACAATGTGGCCCGCTGGTCGAAGGGATTCAGCCGTTTGCGCGCGACGTTCGGAGGCGGGACAGGGCCCTTCCCACCCGGCATGGTCGCAGAGGCCGAAGCGATTTACCAACGGTTCCTGGCGGAGCCTGGCCAACGTTTGCTGCTGCATGGCGATCTGCACCATTACAATATACTGTCAGCCGAGCGTGAGCCATGGCTGGCCATTGATCCTAAAGGCGTCGTGGGCGAGGCGGCTTACGAGGCTGGAGCGCTGCTACGCAATCCGCTGACGCTCGCGCAGTGGCCAGACCTGGCCGCTATACAGAGCCGCCGCCTGGACATCCTCAGTCAAGAGTTGGGCATTTCCAGGCGCCGGCTGCGGCAGTGGGCTTATGCTCAGGCCGTTCTCTCGGCCTGGTGGACATTCGAAGATGAAGGTATCGTTGGCGATGAGTGGCTGCTGATTGCCCACTCACTGCAGGCCGCGAACTAAACCATAAAGGGGTACATAACATGGATGAAGAAGGGCAATGGCGTATCATCAGCAAGGCGGAACGACCGGAGTTAGCTGAACTTTTTTACCCGCAGAAGGAGCGTATTTGGGCGCCGTTTATGTTCGAGGATGTTATTGCTAATCAGCTCTGGCACTATGTCTCGGATATCTTCACCGATTACCAGCAGTACCTCGTCGACGAAAACAATATG
>JBJYWX010000525.1:0-3472 GCA_046259695.1 Promineifilaceae bacterium (SeqCode)
TACTCAGTTCCCGGCGGAGCTTCATCATTCTCCTCATCGGCTGCGAGAACGCGCGCCTGCGCCTCCTCGCCACGAAGAACCTCAAGTACAGTGAGATCAAACACAAAATCACCCCTAATTAACCGAGCAGTGCTGCCCAACGGATACGGATTTCGAAAGTTACCCCGTTCAGGGGCGCTTGGTGTCTCGGTTGGCAGCGGCGTAGGTGTTACCACCTGCACGTCCCTGAAAATCCTTGTGATTTCCACCGGAACCTCAACAACTCTAGTGACTTCCATTTCAACAATGCGCGTGACGACTTCTTCGGCGTCTTGCTCCACTGACTCACTTTGTTTGCTACCTGAACATGCACTCAAAACGAGCAATGCCGTCCCAAACACTCCAATAGCTATCAACTTCAACTTAGCGTACACAATGAATTCCTTCCTCAGGCAATCATAGCCCAATAAGGCAGCAGCACCATTGTTTCCCAACGGCCAAGCAACAACGTCAAGGTTACCAAATCGGGATATGAGCGCAACCCGAACTAATATGCCCTTGACTTCCGCCCCAAATGAATCGAAAGCGCGACAAGAAATGCTGCAACCGCAGTCGCCTCGGTCCAGGGACATCGCGTATTGAAAATTCCTAAAAATAGTACTATGAGCTATTCCTCATTCACGGGAGCTGATCGCGCTTCAGTTCGCTTCTTCGTTTCCCGAATTGAACCCTCTAACCGCCTTACCCTGGGTGGCGCCAAAATTGCGCTGCATCACTTCGCAAACCCTACTGCTCGTGTCTCGCGAATCACAGTCACCTGGATCTGGCCGGGATATTGCATGTTGTCCTCAATCGACTTTGAGATATCGCGCGAGAGGCGCATGGCTCCCAGGTCATCGATCTGCGTAGGCTTGACCAGGATACGAATCTCGCGGCCAGCCTGCAGCGCATAAGCACTTTCAACACCTTCGAACGAGGTGGCAATATCTTCCAATGTACGGACGCGTTTGATATAGTGTTCCAGGCTTTCACGCCGGGCACCGGGCCGCGCGCCGGAGATGGCGTCGGCCGCTTCCACAATGATCGCCTCCACGGTTTCTTGCTCTACTTCATGGTGGTGTGAAGCAATGGCATTTACCACATCCGCGGGCACTTTGAAGCGCTTCGCAAATTCGGCGCCAAGCATGGCGTGCGTACCTTCCTGGTCGTGATCCATCGCTTTGCCGAGGTCGTGAAGCAGTGCGCCCATTTTAGCGCGATCGATGTTGGCGCCAAGCTCCGCGGCCAACATGGCGGCGATCTTTGAGGCTTCCACGGCGTGATATAGTTGGTTCTGGCCATAGGAAGTGCGATATTTTAGACGGCCGAGCATTTTTAGAATCTCCGGATGCAGGCCGTGGACATTGGCTTCGAACGCCGCCTCTTCGCCGGCCTCACGAATGTCGCGACTGACTTCCGATTCGGCGTCCTTGATCACTTTTTCAATACGCGCCGGGTGAATACGGCCGTCAGCGATGAGCTTAGTAAGCGCACGGCGGGCCACTTCGCGGCGCACGGGGTCAAAGCTGGAAACGGTGACCGCTTCAGGTGTATCGTCCACGACGACGTCGACGCCGGCCGCCTGTTCAAAGGCGCGAATATTGCGCCCGCTGCGGCCGATGATCCGTCCCTTCATGTCATCGCTAGGCAGCGGCACCACACTGACTACCATTTCCGCTACCTGGTCGCTGGCCACACGTTGAATTGCCAGGGCGATCAATTTACGAGCCTCAATCTCGGCCGTTTCTTTGGCGCGATTCTCAATCTCGCGCATCTGGCGCGCCAGGTCTTGCTGCGCCTCGGTTTCCACCTGGGCCAACAAGACTTCACGTGCTTCTTCACTGGACATCGCCGCCACCTCTTCCAGGCGCGCGCGCTGTTCCTGCTCCATACCATCCAGCTGGTTTGAGCGGCGATCAAGACGGCTTTGCCGCTTGTTGAGTACCTGCTCTCGCTGTTCCAGTTTCTTGGCCAGTAAATCAAGTTTGTCACTTTGCTTTTCCAAACGTTCTTCGGCACGCGCCAGGTCCTGAAAACGGCGTTCAGCGACCTTCTCCGCCTCCTGCCTGATTTCCTGCGCTTCCCGCCGCGCGGTATCCAATACACGCTCTACATCACGCTCCACTGCGGCGCGTTTCTGGTCCAACTCTTGCTGCAGCTGTTCATATGCCTCTTCTACCCTGGGCTTCATAATGAGCCAGGTAATCAGCGCGCCTGCCGCAAGCCCAATCACCAGGGCGACAAGCACTACCCAGATTTGACCAAACATCTAATTTCTCCTTTATCCGGCATGGCGAAGGCGATTCAAGCCTCGTTTACCGCCTGCCAGGCTTTTTCAGTAATCTCATTGATTATCTCGTAGGAAAACCCCCGCCTTCCGAGATAACCGGCCATCTTCTCGCTAAATGTTTCTTTGGGCAATCCAGCCCATTGGTGGGCTCGTTTTTCGGCTGCCCGGCCGGCCGCTGCTACTTCATCAACCGTCTCCAGAACCTGGTCGATGATCTCGCGGCTGATACCTTTTTGATAAAGTTCCTGGCGCAGCGCCATGTGGCTGCGCGGTCTAAAACTCTCACGCTGTTCGACCCAATATTCGGCAAAAGCCATGTCATCGAGCAACGCCAGCTCGCGCAGCCGTAAAACCACGTCTTCAATCACATCCGCCTCAAAATGCTTGCGCGACAGGTGAGTGCGGAGTTCAAACTCACTTCGCGGCCGGCGGCTGACCAGCCCGAACGCATTTTGTTTAGCCTGTTCGAACTGTTCCTGCCTTTGCAGCCGCTCAATTTCTGCCTCGGAAAGCTCCTGCCCAATGCGCAGTTCTTCAGCAACCGAAGCCAACAGTCCAAAGGCAAACTCACCGTCCAGGAAAATACTGACACGGTCACTATTACGCTTCTGAACTGATATGTCCGTAATAACTGCCATTCATTAACTCGATAACGGCCGTAAAATGCAAAAAAGCCACGGCCCATCGCCGCGGCTAGTAACGAAAGCTACTGGATTAAATTGTCAACTCAGCCAGGATCCGAGGGAATAATCTAGAGGCGCTAATCGCGACAGCCAAAGCAAGATGCCGCTATCCGAGCACCGTTTATCCTAGCACAATCGTTTGCATAAGAGCGAGCAGTCAAACATCAACAAAACGCAAAAACCAAAACTTGGCTGCCCAAACAATCATGATGCACCCGCCGATACGGAAGAATCGAATGCATCGCTGATTAGCCGATCACTGAAAGAATTTCTCTCCGCCGCAAACGCGGTAACAATCCTAGCCAATCCAGTCGTTACTAACCGTAACTCAACAATCAGATTATTTAGCTATCACCGGCTGCAGGCGCCTCAAGATAAGGCAGGCCCGCTTCCCGGCGGATAAGACGCTCCAACTCACGCAACATGTCAGGGTCTTCGGCCAGATAACTCTTCGCATTCTCGCGACCCTGGCCGATCAACG
>JBJYWX010000526.1:0-10114 GCA_046259695.1 Promineifilaceae bacterium (SeqCode)
ATCGCGGCTAATCAGATAATGAAAAAGCGCCGCGCCGAGAAAGATAATCAGCGTGACGACCAGGATGGGATTCAATCGACCAAAAAAGGGCCGGTACAGACCAGGTTGATAATGCTCCAGCAGAACGCTGCTGAGCAAGACCATGAGCGACACGGCGCCGTACACAAGCCACTGCAGGCCGAAAGCAGATTGGATAAATTTGCTCACCGCTACTACTCCTCTTGTCTGCCTGATGCGTGCGGCCAATCCCAATTATAGCGTAGCACTGCCTGACCGCCCCAACGCAAAATAGAATGAGACAGGCCAATGGATGCAGGATAAAGAAGTCGAAATAGAATAGAATAGCGTCGTGATGCCGGACGATTTGGCCCGGCACTGGAGTCCAATTTCTATGAGTCGAGAAGATTTTGACATACCGGAGGTGTTTCGCCGCGCAATGGAAGACGCCGGCTGGCTGGATGACAATTCCGGCGGGGGCGACGGGGGCGACGGCGGGGATGATGGCGGTGACGGCGGCGGGCGGCGGCCCGGCCGGCCGGAAGGCCAACCGCGTCTCAATCGCTCGCTTTGGATCGTTGGGCTCGTCTTTCTACTGCTGCTGAGTTTCAACTGGTTCGTTTCTGTCTACACTGACTGGCTGTGGTTCAGCGAAATGCAGTATGCCGGCGTCTGGCGCACCCAGTGGCTGGCACGCATCGGCGTTTTTCTGGTCGCCTTTCTTGTCGCTGCCCTGGTGCTACTGGGCAACTGGCTGCTGGCGCGACGTCGCGCGATCCGCACCACTTCCCCCTTTATGCCCCAGTTCCTGCGCAGCGGTGGCGTTGCCTGGCTGATCGCCGGCGTGGCTCTTTTCCTTGCCTTCACCTTCGCCAGCACGGCTGCTGCACAGTGGGAAGAACTGCTCATTTATCTCAACCGCGTCCCGTTTAACGTCAGCGATCCGCTCTTTAATCGCGACGTCGCCTTCTTCATCTTTGAACTGCCGATTTACCAATTCTTACAAGGCTGGTTCATGTCCTTACTGTTTGCCGCCATCGCCGGTATTGTACCGATTTACCTCATCAACCAGTTGCCGGACATCCAGCGCGGCCGTTGGCGCCCTCAGGACTCACCGGCGCTGCGCAAACACCTGGCGATTCTAGGCGGCCTCTTCCTTCTCCTATGGGCACTCGGGTATTGGTTTGATATTTACGGGCTCACCTATTCGACGCGCGGCGCCGCTTATGGTGCCAGCTATACAGATGTGCATGCCTCGATCTGGGCCCTGCGCGCGCAGATGCTTTTCATGGTGCTCACGGCGCTGGCCGTTTTCTATAACTACTTCCGTCCCGCGCTGCGCCTGGTTTTGATTGGCGGCGCCCTGTGGCTGGCAGTAACCGTGCTCTTGGGCACAGTCTATCCCGGCATGATGCAGCGCTACGCCGTTGAGCCCAATGAGCTGGAGCGGGAACGGCCATACATCAATTACAATATCGACTTCACCCGCCGCGCTTTCGCCCTGGACGAGATCGAAAGCCGTCCCTTTGACCAGGTCTCGGACTTATCGAAGCAAGATTTGGAGCTGAACGAAGCGGTGGTCAATAACGTGCGGCTTTGGGACTATCGCCCATTGCAACGCACCTATGAGCAGCTTCAGGCGCTGCGCCCATATTATCAGTTCAGCGAGGTCGACATCGATCGCTATGAAATCGACGGGGAAGTGCGCCAGGTCATGCTCGCCGCCCGCGAACTGGACAAAGCGAATCTACCCGCACCCTCCTGGGTCAATCGCAACCTGGAATTCACCCACGGCTATGGCGTGGTCATGAATCCCGTCGACAGTGTCACGCCGGACGGCCAGCCGGAATTCTTCATCCAGGATCTGCCGCCGAAGAGCAACGTATCAATCGAGGTTACGCGGCCTGAGATTTACTACGGCGAGCTGACCACCGATTCTGTCTTTGTGGGCAGCGCACGTGAAGAGTTCAACTACCCCAGCGGCAACACCAACGTCTACAGCAACTACGAAGGTACCGGCGGTGTTCCCCTGAATAGTTTCCTCAAACGCGCGGCTTTCGCCATTCGCCTCAGCGACGCCAATGTGCTGCTGAGCGATGAAATAGATAACAGCACCCGCATCCAGTTCCACCGCCAGATAGGAGAACGCGTGCGCCAAATCGCGCCATTCCTCGCCCTGGACCATGATCCTTACCTGGTGATCGATGACGACGGCCGTCTAGTCTGGATGATTGACGCCTATACAACAAGCCGCGACTATCCTTATGCCACGCCGACGGCCGTGGGCATCAATTACATCCGCAACGCGGTCAAGATCGTGGTCGACGCCTATAACGGTGACGTGAGCTTTTATATCGCCGATGACAGCGATCCAATTATCCAGGCTTACGACAAAGCATTTCCAACCCTGTTCCAGCCGATGGAAGCTTTCCCGGAAAATCTGGTCAACCACATCCGTTATCCGCAGGATCTCTTTGATATTCAGGCTGCGCAGTATCTCGCCTACCATATGACCGATACGCGAGTCTTCTACAACAAGGAAGATCTATGGTCTCTACCCACGGAAATCTATGACGGGGCCGAACAGCCGATGGAACCGTTTTATGTCTACATGCGGCTGCGTGAAGAGGATCAGCCGGAATACCTGCTCATCCAGCCTTTCACGCCAGCGGGCAAGCAGAATATGATTGGTTGGATGGCGGCACGCAATGAGCCTGAAAATTACGGCCAACTCGTCGTTTACGAGCTCCCAAAGCAAGAGCTGGTTTTTGGGCCGCTGCAAGTTGAGGGACGAATCGACCAGGAGCCCGATATTTCGGAACAGTTCTCCCTTTGGAATCAGCGCGGCTCGCGCGTCATCCGCGGCAACCTGCTGGTCATTCCCATCCAGGACAGTTTCGTCTACGTCGAGCCGATTTACCTGCTCTCCGAGACAAGCGCCCTGCCGGAACTCAAACGCGTGATCGTCGCCAGCGACACGCGCATCGCCATGCGTGAAACGCTGGGCGAGGCATTGGCCGCACTGTTGCAACTCAATCCCGAGCAGGTACAGGAGATCCAGGCCGGTGAAACGGTCGAGGTAGGCGGCGAAACGGCCGGGCCCGCGCCTACACCTGCCGCGACCCTGCCCGACGACGCCACGGTTGAAGACCTGATTCACTCCGCTAATGACCGCTTCGAAGCGGCACAGCAGGCACAGCAGGCGGGCGATTGGGCGCGCTACGGCCAGGAGCTGCAAGGGCTTGCCGAAGCACTGAGGCGCTTGGAAGATTTGGCAAACAACTAAAACCTTCATAACCCGGTTTTTATGATCTAGCAACGCACACATGACGACTGAGATCGCCCTTACGCTGCTGATTTTGGCCGGTGCGGTGGTGTTATTCATCACCGAGCGTTTGCGCCTCGATTTAACCGCGCTGCTGGTGCTGGCTGCGCTGACGATCACCGGCCTGGTAACCCCGGAAGAAGCGCTGTCCGGTTTCAGCAATACGGCCGTCGTGACTGTGTGGGCCGTTTTTATTCTCAGCGCCGGGCTGACCAACACCGGTGTGGCCGATATTGTTGGCCAGCAAATAATGCGCGTCGGCGGCCAGGGCGCCACGCGGCTGGTGATCGTGATCATGGTTACGTCGGCCGTCCTCTCCGGTTTTATGAACAACATCGGCGTGGCGGCGATGATGATGCCCATTGTCGTGACTATTGCCAGCCAGGCGCGCATCCCGCCCTCTAAGCTGCTCATGCCACTCTCTGTGAGTGCGCTTATCGGCGGCATGCTTACACTCATCGGCACGCCGCCCAATATCCTGGCCGCCAGCGCTCTGGCCGAAGCGGGTTTGCAGCCCTTCAGCTTCTTTGATTTCACGCCCATGGGCGCCGTTATGCTCCTGGCGGGGGTCGCCTTTATGGTGCTGGTGGGTCCGCGACTGCTGCCGTCCCGCAATCCGATGGAAGCGCTGGGCCTGCAGAAAAACGGCGAGGGGGCGCGAGACCTGTACGGCCTGGAAGAGAGGCTGGCGCTGATCGCCTTGCCCGCCGACAGCCGGTTGGCAGGCAAGAGCCTGAGTGAAAGCCGTATCGGCGCGGCCTTGGGCCTGACCATCTTGGGTACGCAGCAGCCTGATGGCACATTGCGCGCCCTGCGCGCTGATTCTGTACTACATGCAAATGACAGCCTCCTGGCTCTGGGCAGGCTGGACCGTCTGGAAGCGCTAAGCCGGGCTCCTTTCCTGGAAATCGAAACCTGGGACAGCGAGAGCGAGCACTTGGTCGCGCCGGATATTACCCTGGCCGAACTGGTCGTGGACGAGGAGTCCCCCTTTGCCGGCAGGACGCTGGCTGAGATCAACCTGGGCCAGCGAGAGGGCCTCTTTGTACTGGTCATAAACCGAGGCGGCCGAAACTTCTACAGCGACCTGCCCTATCGGGTCCTGGAAGCGGGCGACAGGCTGCTGGTGCAGGGCGACTACATCGCGCTGAACGAAGCAGCGCAGTCCGAAACATTTGCCGGACACCTCTTCCCTGAGCCGTCGGATGGGGCACTGGCTGATGCTTATGGGCTGCAAAACTGGCTGCTGGCGGCACGCATTCCGCAGGGCTCGCTGCTCGACGGCCGTTCCCTGGCCGACGACGATTTGCCGGGTACCTTCGGTCTCGCGGTAATCGCCATCGTCCCCGCGAATGGACGCGGGTTGGGCGATGCGCCTGAAACCTCGCGCGCGGCCCTGCACCTTCCCCGCGCCGATACGGTTCTCGCCGCCAATGACGTTGTCTGGCTCAAAGGACGTCCAGAGGACTTGGACGTGATTCGCAGCCTGCAGGAACTGGAAGTAAACCGCCATCTTGACATGGAAAAGATCGATCTAGAAAGCGCCGCCTATGGCCTCGCTGAAGTGGTGCCGGCGCCACGGTCCCGCATGTTCGATAGAACGCTGCGCGAAATTCATTTTCGTGAGAAATATGGTCTGAGCGTGTTGGCCATCTGGCGCAATGGTCGCGCCTACCGCTCCGATTTAGGCGATATGCCCATTAGGCCGGGCGATGCTCTGCTCGTATATGGGCCGCGCGAACAGATCAGGCTGCTCGAACAGGAACCCGATTTCGTCGTGCTCAGCAGCGAGCTGCCGCGGGCCCCAGCCCGTAATCGTGCGCCGGTAGCACTGCTCATCATGGGCCTTTTCGTATTGACGGTACTCCTAGGTTGGCTCAACGTGGCCGTGGCCGCCGTGATCGCTGCCGCCCTGATGGTCTTGTCCGGCTGTCTCTCGATGGACGAGGCTTACCAGGCTATCGACTGGCGCGCCGTCTTTCTGATTGCCGGCATGCTGCCTCTTGGCCTGGCGATGGAAAGCAGCGGCACGGCCGAATTCCTGGCTAACGGCATGGTGCGTTTCGTGGGCCAATCCGGCGGCCTGGCGGTAGTGGCCGGCTTTTTCCTGATGACCAATATCGCCTCGCAGTTCATGCCCAGCCCCGTGGTGACCGTGCTTATGGCGCCCATCGCCATAACCACCGCCGCCGACCTTGCGCTCTCGCCCTACGCCTTGTTGATGGCCGTGGTTCTGGCCGCCTCGGCCAGCTTCATGACCCCGGTCGGGCATCCGGCTAATGTGCTGGTGATGGGCCCCGGCGGCTACCGCTTCGCCGATTTCGTCAAGGTTGGTCTGCCGCTGACCTTGCTCGTGCTGGTGCTCACGCTGCTGGTCCTGCCCCTTGTCTGGCCACTGCAGGCCGTGACGCCTTAGACGTGCCCGGGAAGGAACCAACTTAGAGCAGTTCCACAGCCATCGCCACCGCTTCGCCGCCTCCCAGGCACAGCGCGGCGATGCCCCGGCGCCCATTGCACTGGCGCAGCGCGTGCAGCAGCGTGACCAGGACGCGCGCCCCGCTGGCGCCCAGCGGGTGGCCCAAGGCTATCGCCCCGCCGTGCACATTTACCTTGTCCCAGTCCCACTCATATCCCTGCTGCTGCAGGTCAGCGCCATTGGCCAGCACCTGTGCCGCAAATGCTTCGTTCAGCTCGATCAGATCAACGTCGGCCAGCGACCAGCCCACTTCTTGCAGCAGTAGTGGGATGGCGCGCGCCGGCGCGGCGAATATCCACTGCGGGTCCACCGGTGCGTGCGTATAGCCCACGATGCGCGCCAGCGGCGAGAGGCCCTGCGCCGCGGCTGCGGCGGGTGAAGCTACAACCAGTGCTGCCGCGCCGTCATTCAGTCCGGGAGCGTTACCGGCGGTCACACGGCCGTCCGCGCTAAAGGCGGGTGGCAGTTGGGCCAGCTGAGCTAGCGAGGTCTGCAGCGAGTAGCCGCCGTCCTCTTCGAAAAAGGCGCGGATCGTTTCGTCGTTCGCCACGCGAATGGCTCTTCCCCGGTGGCCCTCGACGGCAATGGGCACGATTTCGGCGTCGAAGGCGCCAGAAGCAGTAGCCGCCGCGGCGCGCTTGTGGCTGCGCAGGGCATAAGCGTCCATCTCTTCACGGCCGATTTCGAACTTGTGAGCGATGAATTCGGCTGCCTCGCCCATGACCCACTCCTGGAAAGAACACCAGAGACCGTCTTTCAAAATGGCATCTTTGATCACGTTGTCGCCATAACGCATGCCCTGGCGCGCGTTGGGCAGCAAGTAGGGTGCGTTAGACATGCTTTCCATGCCCCCGGCGACATAAACGTCCGCTTCGCCGGCGGTGATCGCGTTGGCCGCCACGATGACCGCTTTCAGCCCCGAACCGCATACCTTGTTAACGGCCGTGGCTCCCACGCTGTCTGGCAAGCCAGCCTTCAGCGCGGCCTGGCGCGCTGGCGCCTGCCCGGCCCCGGCCGAGATGACCTGGCCCATAATAACTTCATAGACCGATGCCGGATCGATGCCCGACCGTTCGACGGCCGCTCGGACGGCAATAGCGCCCAGTTCCGGCGCCGATAGGCTGCTCAATCCGCCAAGAAGCTTGCCCGCCGGCGTACGCGCGGCGCTTAGAATCAGCACGTCGCTGCTATTTTTCATGTGTCGCTCCTCGCTCAGTGGTGGGAAATCCAACAGCAGTATAACAGATTTCGCCGGCCTTTTGATGGCGCGAGAGGCCAATCTGATCCTCCAATTTGGCTTGCCACAATCCACCGCTACAATACCCGTCGGTCCTTAGTAAAACGATCGCGAAAAAGGAAGACGCAGATGGCAAAGATACCACCCTATGTCGCCGGCAGCGCCAGAATTGGCCAAAAGCTTGAGGTCAAGGTGAAAAAATTGGTCTGGCTGAAGGTTGGCCAGGGAATCGTCAAGACATTTACGGACTACGAGGTGTTGATCGCGGGCAGACTCAATTTTATGGGCTACGATGGCGACCTGACTATTGATCTGCGGCTGCTGGATGAAGACCCTGCTGCATCCAGTGGGCCGTGCTACCTGCGGCTGAACAAGCATGAAGACCAGCTGGCGAAGTACCGTGACTCGCGAGACACGCTGACGGTCTTTGCCGTCCTCGGCGGCAAAAAACAGAACATCGCTATCCGGCGCACGAACGGCGGCCGCCAGACCGAGTGCGAGCTGTTTGGGCATATAGACCAGACTGTCCACCTTGAGCCTTCGTGAGCGGCCGCCGTATTTGGGCTATCCGGACCCTGCCTATGATATACTGGCAGTGCAAAGGTAAGGAAAACCATGCAAGAAACTGAACCTGGTAGTCTAGCCGATGTCCCAGACCCGGACGAGGTCGAGGAAGAACAATTGGTCAACGGCATGGCCTGGGCCGTGCTGGCGGCGATCGCCTTGGCCATCCTGGCGCTGACGCTCTGGCCTTGGGTGAAGGCTCGTCGCGCCGGCGAAACAGCGTAACCCGGACTTTTACCGCCCAGACCTGCTGGCAAGATGGAGGCCCTGCGGCCGCCCGCGGAGAGAGATAATGAGCAACGAGCAACGGAAGATAGAAGCAATGCGCGCTGAGGGAACCATTTCCGATGCGGACGCGGAGGAGCTGCTGGCCGCATTGGGCGAAGAGTCGCAGCCGCTTGATGCCCCGTCGCCTGACTACGCCTGGCCGGAGATGCCAGTGCGCGGCAAGGCGTGGCAGCGACCGTTTACAATTTCCCTGGTCGGCGCCACTTTTGGCAGCACACTCCTTTGGCGCACACGCCACGCGACCGGCCTGATGCGACTCCTGCACATCTTTTTACTTTGGCCCCTGACCCTTTTCGCGGCCGTCGCCGCCCTGGTCACCTACTTCAGCAAGGAGTCCCCCTGGCTGCATGTGCGCGTCCGTTCCGCTGACGGATCCACCTTCGCCATCAGCCTGCCCTTCCCCGCCCAGGCGCTGAACAAGGCGCTCGAATTGGCGCGTGAGCAGGCGCCTGATCCGGAGGTACGCGAGAAGATCGACGCCGCCGCCGAAGCCCTGGCCGAGCTGGACACCTCCGAGCTGAAGGACCCGGTGGTAATCGACATCAGCGACAAAGGGGACAGCGTGCAGATTTTTCTCAATTGAACGGCAAAAAAGCCGGACAAAAATGGAATTTTGTCCGGCTAGATGGCATTTCGACCCACACCGATGGGCGCCTAGGGCTGCGGTGGAGGGCCGGCACCGGGGGGAATGGGTACACCGTCCGGAACGGTGCGTAGATCATCGCAGGACACAAACTGCACGTCACTCCACCTGTAGCCGCTTTCTTCAAAGGTCTCAATAGATTCTATCCAGCGCTTTTCACCGTCCTCGAGCAAATAGATGGGATCGCTGGCTGTACATTTGAGCAGCACCGGATCAGGCACGTTGTAGATGATGCGCTGCACGGTCAGCGGCAGCTGCCCCACTGCCCCCTGGTCAAATCCAAAAAGCCAGGGCATCACCAGGATGACAGCCAGCGCCCAGGCGGTGTAGGCCACGGTGCCAGCGCCGAAAGCGCGATGCAGTTCCTCTATCCAGCTCCCTTGCGCAGCGCGCGCCTGCCGCCAGAGCAAAAAGGCCAGCAGGGCGATATTGACCACATTCCAGCCAATAAACGTCAGGCGGTTTGGCGTCAGCCGGTCGTAATAGCTGCGAAAGGCTATCGCCACCAGGGCATAGATACCGACCAGCAGCGCCAGGGCAGCGACGGCAATGATGCCGCGCCGCAGCCAGGGAGCCTGGCGATACGTCACGGCCGTCTTGTTCAACGGCGTCGCGCCCACCAGGAGGGCGACCACGGCGAAGAGCATGGCGTTGTACGTAATCAGCACATCGCGGTTGTCAAACGGTGCGCGAAAATTGAAAGCCACGAATACCAGATAAATTACCAGGACTAGCAGAGTCAGGGGCAGCAAGATACGCGGCAGCAGCGAAATCAGCCTTCCCAGCCCCTCGTCAAAGGGCTGCTCGGCAGGCGATACGGACGGGTTATAGACAACGGCCACAACAAGCACGGAGAGAACTCCCAGGCCGCCCGCCAGGAAGAGGAGCAGGACCGGCTCCGGCATCTGGATGCCCAGGGCCTCGAAGAGGGCGATGGTGATACCCATGAAGATAGCGCCAGCAATAGCAAACAAACCGCCGACCACAAATACTTGCAGCGAACTAATCAGGAAGGCAAAGCGGTTTGCTGCGTCGCGGTGCCCGGCGGTCAGGTAAAAGCCAACCGCGGCCCAGGCCACCAACGGCAGATGAGCGATCATCAGGCCCACATACTGCTGTTGGAAAGGCATGGTTCCCAACTGGGGATAGAAAAGCAAAACATAGCCGGCCGCCGCCAGCGCCAGCAGGGCGCATAGCGCCGCCACGCTCCATTTGCGCTTGCCCGCCGCGGCAAGGTAAGCGAGCACAAAAACGGAGGCCATGGGCGCGGCAAGGAGGATGAGTAGGGGCACGAAATCGTCGCGGCGGCCCTGGAACCCGACGATCTCCACCATGTAGCGCTCGTTCGAAAGCCACCAGAACAGCAGGCCGTTGAGCAGGGCCAGGGGAACTGCCCAGGCCCAATTGATCGCCCACTGCCGTGCATGCGTTTGTGTATAAGCAGCGGCGTAGCGCAGCCGGGCTGCCCAGGCGCCGTACAGCAGATTGTCCGGCTGGGCGGCATAGCTTTCTTCAATCGCCTGGCGAAAATCGGATGTTTCGCCGCTGCTTTCGGCCAGGTGGAAGACTTGCTCAAGCTGCTCT
>JBJYWX010000527.1:0-7776 GCA_046259695.1 Promineifilaceae bacterium (SeqCode)
TGCGCAGGAGCCGGAAGATGAAGCCGCCAGCTTATTCGAGCAGATGAGCGTCGATGAACGTATCGGACAACTCTTCTTGATCACCTTTGAGGGTGATAGTCTTGATCCCGACAGTGACATCGTTGAGTTAATCGCTGCGTATAAAGTAGGCGGCGTCATTCTGTTGCAGCAGAATGACAATCTTACCGGCTATGGCGAACCTGAAAATACACCGCAGCAGCTGCGCGATCTGACCAATGCGCTGCAGGCCCTGGCGCTCTTGGGCGAACTCCCTCAACATGAGGCGGACGAAGAGGAAGAACCTCCGCAAGACGGGACGCCAGTAACACCTGTACCTACCCCGTCGCCGGCGCCCGTTGGTCTGCGGCTGCCTCTGTTTATTGCTATGAGTCACGATGGCCAGGCCAAGAACGGAGAGACAATCAACGGCGGGTTCACGGCCGTTCCTACTAACATGGCCATGGGCGCCACCTGGGATCCCGTTTATGCCCGCCGTATAGGCCGTATAGTGGGCCAGGAGTTGAGCGCCGCGGGCATCAATATGCTGTTAGGGCCCACGCTGGATGTTCTTGAGAGCCCGGCACCGCTCAATCCGGCGGATCTTGGTACACGGACCTTTGGCGGCGATCCTTATTGGGTGGGACGCATGGGCCAGGCGTATATCAGTGGCGTACATGAAGGCAGTGATGATCGTCTGGCTGTAATCGCCAGGAACTTCCCGGGCAAAGGCAGCAGCGACCGCCTCACGGACGAAGAAGTCCCCACAGTCAGAAAATCATTGGAGCAACTGAAGCAGATAGAATTAGCTCCTTTTGTTGCCGTAACTGGTGAGGCGCCAGATGAAATGTCGATAGCTGACGGCTTACTCAGCACCCACATACGCTACCAGGGATTTCAGGGCAATATTCGTGCTACGACAGCGCCTGTAAGTCTGGACCCGCAAGCACTCAATACACTGATGGCGCTGCCGCAGTTCAGCGCATGGCGCGCCAATGGGGGCTTGCTGGTGTCCGACTCCCTGGGCACGCGCAGTGTTGAGCGCTTCTACGATGACACGGAGCAAGAGTTTCCGCATCGCCGCGTGGCGAAAGATGCTTTATTGGCCGGCAATGACCTGCTCTATCTACATGACTTCACGCTTGGGCCTTCCGCGTCGGGACAGCAAGTTGAAAACATCAAAGATACGATTGTTTGGTTCCGCGAGAAGTACGAAACAGACCAATCTTTTCGCCAGCGCGTAGATGATGCTGTAATGAACATTCTGCGCCGCAAGCTGGCCCTATACGGCGGTGACTGGTCCGCGGCCAACGTATTGGCCGAAGAAGGCGACCTGGCCGCAACGATAGGTAACGGTGACGCGGCAGTCTTCGACCTGGCACAGGCGAGCACCACGCTGATTTCACCAAGCGCCAGTGAACTCATTGAAAGAATGGCGACCGCCCCGACTTTTGGCGATTCAATCGTCATCTTCACCGATGTGCGCGAATCACAGCAGTGCAGTTCTTGCCCAGAAGACGCGCCTATAGGGAAATCGGCGATTGCCGATCGCCTGCTGGCGCTATACGGACCTGAAGCCAGTAATCAAATCTCCGCTAATCAGGTAACCAGCTTCACTTTTGACGACCTGGTGGAATTCCTGGATGCCGGCAGCGCCACAATTGTCCTGCCTACAGTCGGACCAACGCCAACATTCGACCCAGACGCCACCGGGCCGGCGACGCCATTTTACACGCCAACGCCATCGGCCGGTTTCCTTGTGCAGGAGGCGCTACGTGAGGCGGATTGGATCATATTTGGGCTGCTTGATGGCGAAGCGCGTTCGGAGCCGCTTAGCCGCTTTTTGGCAGAGCGGGCAGATCTCGTGCGCAGCAGCCGCGTCATAGTCTTTGGTTTCGATGCGCCGTACTACTTGGATACAACGGACATAAGCAAACTTACTGCCTACTATGGCATTTACAGTCCGGTCGATATGTTTGTTGATACCGCTGTGCGCACTTTGTTTATGGAAGCGCCTTTGGATGGCAAATCTCCCGTATCCATCGATGGGATCAGCTACAACCTCTTTACATTCACCCAGCCAAATCCCGAACAGATCATTGAGCTATACATCGCCAGCGACGAAGATGCGCTCACGCCGCCGAGCCAGGAGCCGCTCGATGCGGACATAGGTGACACGCTTAGGCTTGAAACAGGTGTGATCGTCGATCGTAACGGCAACCAGGTACCCGATGGGACTATGGTGCAATTCATTCGTCAGGACAGAATTCAGGGCACCGTGAATATCATTAGCGAATCGCCCACCGTGGGAGGTGTTTCCAGGCTTGATTATGTCTTGGAGGCCAGCACCGGTCCGGGCCAGTACCGCATTACAGCAGCCAGCGGAGCGGCTACAATTTCGCAAGCCGTGGACATATCAATTGAAGATGAGGCTGAGGTCGTTGTCGTGGTACCAACGGCCGCCCCAACAGCAACTGCAACGGCCAGTCCCACGCCAACCCAGACCCCCGAACCCACAGCCACGTTAACTCCCGTCCCGCCAACCATGACACCGGCGCCCCCTCCCGAGCCATTGGAACCCGGCATCAGGATTGAACTATCAGAGCTTGAAATGCTGCTTTCGATGTTGAGTGGGTTGTTGATGTTTGTAGTCGGCACCCTGTTCCTGACACGAGATCGGCGTGGTGGAAACCGTAGAACGGCCGCTATGCTATGGGGACTCGTTGGCGGTTTGGCAATGTACATTTACGCGCTGCTGCAAATGCCTGGGACAGCATGGTTCTCCGGCCTGGGCGCCTGGGCAGGAATTGCTGCCACACTAAGCGGCGCGGTGATTGGCTGGGCCTTATATCAACTTCTTACGGGCGGCGCTTTACGCGCTTCTTAGTCTGAAAAATCTAGCCCACAATGCTGTATTCATATTGGCCGCGCACCGGCTGCTCCTCCGCGAAGCGACTGTAGCGGAAGAGAAACGAATCGAAGAGTGGTCGTTCCACTTCTTGGATGCGGTCCGCCACCATAACCCCAACTGCCGGCCCAAGCTTAAATCCATGACCGCTGAAGCCCGAGCAGACAAAGAAGCCACTTCCTGCGGGTAACTCATCTACAATTGGATGCCAGTCGGGCGTGATTGCATACAACGACGCATAGCCGTTGACAAGCTGGCCCCTTTCCATCGCCGGATAGCGCTGCACCAGGCCGCTGCCCACTTCCAAGACAAACGCGTCATCAACGGCTTTGCGATATTGGTCAGGATTTACAACAGCCGCCGCTTCGGAGGGATCGATGAGACCGACCAATGTCAGCTGGCCGGTTTCCGAGCGGAAATAGGTGGCATTGATAAAATCTGCCACCACCGGATGGCTTGCTTCCTCGCCAGCTGGTCTCTTGAAAAATGCAACCTGAACGCGGCAGGGATTGATAGGTAGTTCGTGGTTGGTCATCCGGGCCACCTGTGCAGCCCATGCCCCTGTGCAGTTAAGAACAACCGGCGCGGATAATTCGCCTTTTGCCGTGGTCACACCGGCAACTCTGCCGCTGGAGAAGGTAATGCCGGTCACAGCCGTCTCTTGGTGAATGGTCGCGCCTGCATTGCGCGCTGCCTGCGCATATGAGTTGACCGTCAAATAAGGATCCGCATAACCGCTGTCTGGCTCGTAAGCAGCAATGACTATGTCATCGGTGTTTAATCCTGGCGCGACATCCTTCAATTCACTGGAAGTCAGTAGTTCCGCATGGATCCCCACGCGGCGCTGCATTGCGACGTTGGCTTTCAGACCTTGGCTGTCTGCGGAAGGCGCCAATGCAATGAAGCCAGTTCGAGTGAATCCACACTCGCCGCCTACTTCATCACCGAAATTCTGGAAGACACCAAGGCTGTACAATGCCATGCGCGCTGTCAACTCGTTGGAATAATGTTGGCGAATGATCGCCGAAGATTCGCCCGTTGGCCCGGCGCCGATGGTGTTCTTCTCTAGTAAGGTCACATCTAGGCCCCGCCGCGCCAGCTGCAGGGCTGCGCTGCAGCCCATGATCCCGCCGCCAATCACAATCACATCACTGCTTTTGGACATCACGTGCTCCTGTTTGCCTCTTTGTCTCTCGGCTAATAGACATCAATATGCTCGTCCCCGGCCACCAAGACGTTCCACGTGCTCGGGGTCATAACAATCGCCAAACCTGGTCTTGGGCATGTCCTCCTTTCTGGCCATAAGCCGTTCATATTCATCATCTTCCACCATAGCCACGATTCGTGCAATGCTCGCTTCACCATCAACAAATCGCCAGGGGAAGCACCCAACCTGCACGCGCCTGTTGACTAGTAAATCGATGTCACCGCCCACACACTCAGCATGAATGATGCCTTTTGGGAACATCCACAAGTGCATCATCTGGTACATGTCCTCAGTAAAAATCTCCCTAAGGCCCTTGCCGAATTTCTGGCGAAAATAGGCGTCACAATCATCCGCTTGTGCGGGCATCCAATCACGGATTTTTGTGTTCATCGGATGATCGGCGCTGCCACAATCAACGCCAATCCACTTAATCTGTTTTTGCTCGCACCAGTTGGCAAACCGTGCGTCCGGCCCTGGATGCATTACCATGTAGCGAACCTCATTTCCAAACGGTTGATCCCAGCCAAAATGATGATAACCCGTGTGAATTATCAGGATATCACCCTGGCGCACCTCAACGCGTTTCTCAATCATCTCAGGCGTATAGATGTCAAAATCGCCGCAGCAGTCGCTCAGATCGACAATAGCTGCTTCGCCCGCTAGATAGTCAAAGCCTAGCCCTGCAATGTCTTTGCCGGGCGTGTAGAAATGAATCTCACCATCCAGATGGGTGCCTACATGATTGCTATGCGTTACAAGCTGCCCGTTCGCGCCATTTGGCACCAGGCGTTTGAAATACTTGACTTGCAGAGGCTCATACGTCGGCCACGGAGGCGTGCCGATACCGAGGGGGATTGTCAAATCGATGAACTTCATACTGTACTCCTGATGTAATTCTGTTTGTCTGCGATCTGGTATTCGAAACCCGCGCCTGGCTCAACATGCTTGCATACTTGAATCTTCCGGATGCTGGCACTAGATCATGGCCATTTGCGTGCCGGCATAACGTTTGCGGATAGAAGGTACCAGGTACTCATCAAATGCGCGATCAGCATCATACGCGGGCGACCAATTCCAGTCGCGCTGCGCCGCGCGATCGTTCAGCCCGGACGGCCAGCTGTCCACAATGCCCTGCCGGCGCTCATCCGGTGCAAAACTAATCTCTGCGTCTGGGAATGCTTGCACAACACGCTGCCGGAATTCGCCCGCCGAAGACGAGAAACTCGTCACATTGTAAACGGATCGGCGCAGGTCTTCTCGCGGCGCGGCCGCCAATTCCAGCAGCGCAGTAACTGCGTCTGGCATAGCCATAAACGGCAGCACGGTGTCCTCGCGTACAAAACAGGCATAGGGTTTCCCTTGAGCGGCAGCATGCAGCATTTCAGGACCGTAGTCTGTTGTTCCACCAGACGGCACCGTGAAGGCGCTGATCAAGCCAGGGAAACGAACGCTGCGGAAATCAAGCATTACTGGACGGCTTTTCGCTAGTTGCAGGTAATGATTGCTGAAGTAACTGCCCAATAACTCGCAGTACAGCTTGTTGCAACCGTACATCGTCGTCGGCAGATTCCAGTCCCATTCGCGGACAGTTGCGTCACGCGCTTTTGTCTCCAAATCAGGCAATCCGTAGACCGCAATTGAGCTGGGAAAAATGAATTTGACTGGCGTTCCTCGGCGCTGCGTTTGGTCGGCCGCGAGCTTCAGAAGATTGAGTGTGCCGTTGACGTTTACCTGGTGCGCCAGGTCGGGAGCGTATTCACTCCGCGTCGACAGCAAGGCAGCGAGATGATAAATGAGATCGAAATCAAACTCCGTCACCAGCCGGGCAAAAAGCTTCTCGTCGAGGACGTCTCCCACAATATGAGTTGATAGACCGCTCATTGCCCTGGGTAATTCATGTAGATCGAGGGTTAGCAAATCGACATTACCGGACCGCGTGTATTCGTTGATCAGCGCCTGGCCAATCTCGCCAGATGCACCGGTGATCAGTACAACTCTCTTGCGCATGACGCTCCTCGCTTGCTAAGGTGGATTCTAGAGGAAATAGTGCCTCTATTCTAGCACGACTGGGGCAAAAGTTTGCCTGTGGGGTTGCGTGATATGAACGTTTCCCCATCGCTTGGTCGCTGGTATACTCACCGCTTTGATCTCGGGATAAATAGTAGGATGGTTGAATTCACTTCACCCGTACTCAGTCAAAAACGCATTTTCTGGTTCTGGCTGCCTTTATTCGCAAGTTGGCTTCTAATGACGGCCGAAGGCCCGTTTGTAAGCGCGGTCATCAATCGCCTGCCGGATGAAGTTGTAATGCTTGCGGCCCAGGGCATCGTCGTCAGCCTTATGGTCCTGGTTGAAAGTCCCATAATCAATCTTCTGGCCACGTCAACCGCCCTTGTACACGATAACCAGAGCTACCGGCTTGTACGTCGGTTTACAATTCATTGGGCAATTTTCCTCACCGTCATAAGCATCTTCCTGGCTTTTACGCCCTTGTTCAATGTGGTTGTGGTTCAGCTGCTTCAAACACCCGAGCCTGTGGCGCGCTGGGTCAGACCCGGGCTACAGATCATGATTCTCTGGAGCGCTGCTATTGCTTGGCGTCGCTTTCTGCAGGGCATACTGATTCATTTTGGCCATACGCGCCGGGTAGCATGGGGCACGGCCGTTCGTCTTGTATCATCGGCAGGCACGGCCGCCATGCTGGGCTTCAGCAGCAGCTTACCCGGCGTAGTCATCGGCGCTTCTGCCTTGATGGTGGGCGTCATCACCGAGGCCGCTTATGCGACGCTCGCCGTCAGACCGGTACTGCGCGATCACCTCTCGCCCAACAAGGGGGAAGAGAATAATCCTGAAATGACTTATCGCCAACTGTTCTGGTTTCATTTGCCTCTAGCCGGCACTTCCGTACTCACCCTGCTGGCTCAACCGCTCGTCACCTCCAGTCTGGCACGGCTCGCCAACCCCACTGTCTCCTTGGCGGCCTGGCCCGTCGTCTTCCAGATTACATTAATGTCGCGCGCTGCAGCCTTTGCTTGGCCCGAAGTAGTAATCGCTCTAACCAGCGGCCCGGCCACATTTTCGCCCCTCAGGCGCTTCACGTTTGGCATGGGGGCCACGCTGACCGGCGCTATGGCCTTGTTTGTCCTGACGCCCCTGTCGGCCTTCTATATATTCGTCGTCCAGGACATGACGCCGCTGACCGGTGAGTTAGCTCGCAGCAATCTTGCCCTCTTCCTGCTTTTCCCCGCCCTGACTGTCTTTATCAGTTGGCTTCGCGGTCTATTAATCAAGCAGCGCGTTACCAGCCAGGTTAACCTGGGCATGGCTATTAACCTGGTCGTGACAGGCTTACTGCTCTTGGCGGGCGTCTTGATGCAGCGCCCCGGCTTGCCAACAGCCGCCATCGCCCTCAATCTCGCGGCCTTCTGCGAGGTGTTGTATCTTGCCTGGAAGACTAACAAGCTGTTGAGCCCACAGATTCAGCTTTTTGGGCGCCAGCAGCCTCTTGCCTTTTAGTCCGAACTTAATAGAACCGCGCGACTTGCTGCCACGGCCGTCTCGTGCTGCTTCGTTCTTCGTCCGGCCATCCAAGTGTGAGTAAACCCTGCGCCTCCCAATCCGCCGGCACCTCATGCGGCATTTCCACGCCCGGCATCGAAGCATC
>JBJYWX010000527.1:7786-17078 GCA_046259695.1 Promineifilaceae bacterium (SeqCode)
GCCGGCACCTCGAGCACCTCATTGACTAAATCCGGCACAAATAATGGCGCGCACAGCCAGCACGCGCCTAGCCCTTTGGCCGTGGCCAGCAGCCATAGATTTTGAACTGCCATTGCGACGCTTTGTGTAGCCATGCATCTTTCGGCGCTGTTCCTTCCCGGATCGGGATAATGGTCCATTACAGACATCGTCAGAAAAAACACGATTACAACCGGCGCGCCAGTGATGCGTGCATAGGACCTTGCCACGTCGCGTTCTATAGCATCCTGGTTGTCCCCATCCTTTAGGCGATCTTGGCGCAATCGCTCTCCCATTACTTTGGCCAGGCGCTGCTTCGGTGCCTCGTTGAGCAGCACCGCGAATCGCCACGGTTGCCTGTTATGTGCCGATGGGGCCCATAAGGCCCCTGATAGTAGTTCTTCTACGGTTGCACGCGGTACGGGGCGGTTCTGATAACGGCGTATGGCACGTCGTCCCGTGATCAGCTCGTAGATATTGCCTTCTTTCATTCTGACAGAATCCTCCCTTTATTCGACCGTAGATTCTATTTCGCTGGCGCTTCATGCACAATCCCGGCCCTATCGCCCACCGCCTCATTCTTTGCGAAAAGAAGGCATGATTGTACACTCCAAGTTAATTGCGCCGAACTGCCGCAATTTGATCCACCGGCGCGAATCGATAACATGATGACAAATGAAGCGTTTATCTTCGAGGCACTGCGCACCCCTCGCGGGCGTGGCAAGGCTGACGGTTCGTTGGCACACATCCCACCTATTGAGTTGATTACGGGGCTGCTGCGCGAACTACAGGAAAGGCGCGCGCTCGATACATCCCAGGTAAACGACGTAATTCTCGGCTGTGTAACTCCGCTTGGAGAACAAGGTGCAGACATTGCCCGCGCGGCCGTCCTTAATGCCGGATGGGATGTTGATGTACCTGGTATGCAAATCAATCGTTTTTGTGCATCTGGCCTTGAGGCCATCAACCTGGCAGCGATGAAGATTCGGTCGGGTTGGGAAGAACTTGTCGTTGCCGGAGGTGTGGAGTCAATGTCGCGCGTACCCATGGGCAGCGATGGTGGGGCGATGATGGAGGATCCGGCGGTCAGCGCGCGAATTAGCTATGTGCCGCAGGGCATAGGTGCCGACCTGATTGCCACGCTCGAGGCGTTCTCCCGTGAAGAACTTGACGCCTTTGCCGCCCAGTCACAGCAGCGCGCGGCCGCGGCTACGCGATTGGGCTACTTCAAGCGATCTCTGGTGCCGGTTCGGAATAAGGACGGAACTGTCGCCCTTGGACATGATGAGCACATACGGCCGCAGAGCACCGTGGAAACGCTCGGCCAGCTGCGGCCGGCTTTCGCCGGGATCGGCAGTATAGGCTTTGATGAAGTCGCGATGAAGGTATATCCCCAAGTGACGCGCATCGAGCATGTCCATACCGCTGGTAATTCATCAGGAATCGTGGATGGCGCAGCGGTAGTGCTTGTGGGCTCGCCATCAATGGGCGAGGCCCTGAACCTTAAACCCCGGGCTCGCATTGTTTCGGCTGCCCTCGTGGGGACAGAGCCAACCATCATGCTGATTGGTCCTGGACCTGCCTCGCACAAAGCACTTGCACAGGCGGGTATGGAGATAAAGGACATCGATCTTATCGAGGTGAACGAAGCGTTTGCGGCCGTTGTTCTGCGCTTCTTGCGCGACATGGGGCTCCAAGACATTGAGCGAGTCAACGTGAATGGCGGCGCAATCGCCATGGGCCACCCGCTTGGTGCGACCGGGGCGATGCTGCTTGGTACTGCTCTTGACGAGCTCGAACGTCGCGATCTAGAATCAGCCCTTGTCACACTCTGCGTAGGTGGCGGCATGGGAATCGCTACGATCATTGAACGTGTCTGATAAAGGACAGACTATCCCATGACAGGTGAAAACAAGGCAACGATCTTGCAGCTGCCGCTTGGCCCTCTGCAAACAAACTGCTACGTGCTGGTCTGCAATCAGACACGCTTTGCCGCCATCATAGATCCTGCATGGGATGGGAGCGCGCTCTATGAGCGCTTGCGCAATGACGGCTACCATCTGACTCACATCTTGATAACTCATAGCCATTTCGACCATGTCGGCGGCCTGGCTGAACTGAAGGAACTGAGCGGCGCTCCGATTGCGATTCATACCGATGCTGTGCCCATGCTGGAAAGTGCCTCGTTGGCGGCCCAATTGTGGCAAATCACTATCCCCAATCCTCCCGCGCCTGATGCCCTGCTTGCAGAAGGAGATGTGATCCAGGTCGGTGATTTACAGCTGCAAGTACTCTTTACGCCAGGACACGCTCCAGGTCATGTCAGTTTCTATATTCCGCAGGAAGGTGTTGTGTTCGACGGGGACGTCTTGTTTAATCAGGGCATCGGCCGAACGGATCTGCCCGGTGGCGATTATCAACGCCTTATGCGCTCTATTCGGGAGCAGCTGCTTGTCCTGCCGGACGAGACTATCGTTTTGTCGGGTCATGGCCCAGCGACAACGATTGGCCGAGAACGAAGGGAAAACCCCTTTCTCGGCGCGGAATAGATAGGACTAGGGAGCCAGCTCGGGAGTCGGAGAAGGTGTCATGGTCGGCGTTGCCGTAGGCAAGGCGCCCAACCAGCTGAAATAGCTGTCCTCGCTGCTTTGCCCACCATATTCGTACATTATCTCGCCATCCGGACGCTGGCCAATTTCCCTCACAATACTCACTCGCCAGCGAAAATCGTGCGTTTCTGGGACATCAGGGCGCCAGGCGGAGGGAACCTCAAGAGAGCTGTCGCGGGTAAAGGCCCGATAAGGCAGCGCGTCAGCCTCATTCAGATCAGTCATTTCGACCATATAGAGCTCTTCGTCTGCAAGATCTTTCACCGAAACCCACTGCAGGCGAAGTAAACCATCCGCAGGGTCAATTTCAGCCCGGTTGACCGGATAGAGCAGTGTCGTGCCTGCCGGGAATGCAGTACGCGTAACCGTTGGCTGCGGGCCAGGAGTGGCTGGAAGCGTATCGCCCGGAGTCGTGCGTGGAATGCAGAGCGCGTCACCTGGATGCAGGAGCTGGATAGCTTCTTCAGTCAAACGATTAACTGCGACAATAGCCTCCGCGGGCACGTTGTACCGGGAGGAGAGGCCATAGATGGAGTCGCCTTCCTCAATAGTGATAATGCTGCAATCTGTCACGTCGGCCACAAATGTTTCCTCACCAACCTGCAGCACCATTGATTCCAGCGGCGGTGTGGCCGTCGGCCAGGGTATGTTTAGCTCCTGGCCAACCTGGATGGGTGTATCCAGCGGTACATTGTTAGCCTCCGCAATACTTGCGGCCGAGATTCGATAGAACAGCGAAAGACCAAAAATCGTCTCTCCGCTGGCCACGGGGTGGAAGCGCGGTGGGCGAGGCGTGTCGGTTGGTACTGGTGTGCGCGAGGGTATAGGTGTTTCCGTGGCCGGCGGCGTTTCAGTCGCCTCCGGTGTCCAAGTAGGGGTGAGAGAAGGTGGTGGGGGCAAAGGCGTGAACGTTGGCTGCAGAGCCAAAAGTAGCTGCGAGTCCTGCCCGCGGAGCATGAACAGGCTGAAGAGCGCGGTAAAACATGCCGTCAGGCCGATGAGTATGCCAATGATGGCACGCTTGCCCTTAATCGACCCTGCAGACGGCCGCGCCCTTGCACTAGTTGGTTGTTTCGCGGCTATCGTTTGGGTAGGGCGTCCCTGAGACGCGGGCCAAGTTGTCTTTGCCTGCTCGGCTGTCGGCTGCTGTGCTGTAGCCTCAACTTCCCCCGACTCTTCCGCCGGCCGCTCTTCACTTGCCAGCTCTTCGCCTGATGGGGGCGCAGCAAGAATCTTGCCGCACATCAAGCAGCGTGACGCCCCTTCAGGCACGACTGAATCACAGGTGGGACAGCGAGTTTGTCTTGGTGTATCTTCTTGACTGCTCGGCGATTGCGATTCTTCTTTCATACCTTGCCAGGCAAGCTCCAAAACGCCAATAGTATACCAATACCAATTTGGCCCACAAAACCCGCTCATAAGCAACACAGCGACTGCTTTTTTGTTACAATGGGTGTTCACTAAATCAATTGTTATTCTGCTGATTGACTTTCGGCAATCAGCCTTTGGAGCATGTTCATGCCTGACCTGCATACTACCTATCTCGGCCTTAGCCTACAAAGCCCGCTCGTAGTGTCCGCCTCCACTCTGTCTGAAGAAATCGAGAATATTCGCGAGATGGAAAGGCAGGGCGCGGGCGCAGTTGTTCTTTTTTCGCTTTTTGAGGAACAGATCGAGCTTGAGGAAATGGGCCATGCGGATTACTATGCTACACATATCGACTCCCTGCCCGAGGAACTGCGGGATGTGGCACGCATGAACGAATTCAAGGTTGGAGCCAGCGCCTATCTCGCCCACCTCTATCAAGTCAAACAAGCTGTCTCGATGCCAGTTATCGCCAGTCTCAATGGTTATTACAGTGGTGGCTGGACGCGATACGCGCGTCTCCTGGAAGCGGCCGGGGCTGACGCGATTGAACTGAATACCTATTATCTGGCCAATGACCGCCTTACGACCAGCGCCGAGGTTGAACAAATGTATCTGCGCCTGGTTAGCGATGTGGTTTCGGCAGTGGATATCCCGGTGGCCGTAAAGCTTAGCCCCTATTTCACGGCCATGACTCATATGGCGCATGAGCTTGACGCCGCCGGAGCGCACGCGTTGGTGCTGTTTAATCGTTTCTACCAGCCTGATTTTGACGTGGAAAATGAGACGGTCACACCTTCGATAGACCTCAGCACTCCGCAGGAACTAAGGCTTAGATTGCGCTGGACTGCTCTGTTGTTTGGTCATTTGAAGGCTGAACTGGCCATCACGGGCGGCGTCCACGATGCGACTGGCGTGGTTAAGAGCCTGATGGCCGGCGCGCAGGTAGCTATGATGACGTCAGCAATTTACAAACATGGACTTGATCATATTGGTAACACCTTGATGGCTCTTGATTCCTGGCTGGCGGAACATGGTTATGACTCTGTAGATGACATTCGAGGTCGCCTCTGCGTTTTCTCGGCTGGCAACGCGGCCGCGTTCGAACGGGCCAATTATATGCGCGTTCTCAAGTCCTATTAACGGCCCTATTGGGAGCAAATTATGAGCATCACATTGTTTATCAACGGCCGGGAAGAGAGTATCGCGGCAACCCAAACCACCACACTCCGTGATGCCCTGCGCTCTGCTGGTTACTTCAGCGTGCGCTACGGCAGCGACGATGGACAAACTGGAGCAGCGGCAATTCTCCTGGACGGCCAGCTGGTCAGCAGTGACACGATGTTGGCAGGCCAGGCGGAAGGTCACGCGATTGAGACTATCGAAGGGCTCAATTCTCACATAGGTAGGCTTCACCCGATCCAACAGGCTTTTATCGAGACAGGCGCCATCCAGTCGGGCTACTCAACGCCCGCGATGATCCTTGCCGCAAAAGCCTTGTTGGATCAGAACGCCAGTCCCACTGAATTGGAGGTGCGAGAGGCGCTTTCTGGCGTACTGTGCCGAGAGACCGGTTATGTCAAGCCGGTAGAGGCGGTGCTGCGCGCCGCCCGATACCTGCGTGGCGAGGAAGTAGCGCCTTATGAGGGCCCCTCAATTATTGATGCCAGTTATCTGACCGATTTCCCACCAAGCGGAGAGCAAAGCGAGTCTGCGGCGCCGGAACCGCCGGCGATAGATGGAGGCGGTAGCGTCAAGACGGATGTGCGCCCGCAGACCGACATTCGTCTGCAGAGCCAAATACCGGAAACAGCTGTCGTCGGCAAGCCGGAAACGAAAGTGGACGCGATCAAACTTGCCAAAGGCAATCCGGCCTTCGTCGATGATGTCGACCTACGCGGAATGCTGCACGCCAAACTGCTCACCAGCCCGCACGCGCACGCACGCATTCGCGATATTGACGACAGCGAGGCGCTTGCTCTGCCCGGTGTTCATGCGGTCATCCATTACAAGAACGTCGCCCGCGTCAAATATGCTTCAGGCGGGCAGAGTTACCCCAATCCACCGCCGCATGACCAGGTCAGCTTTGACAACAAGGTGCGCTACGTTGGCGATCGTGTCGCCGCTGTCGCCGCTGACACGCTTGAAGTAGCTGGGGTAGCCTTGCGTTTGATTAGGGTGGACTATGAAGTCCTGCCGGCCGTGTTTGATGAGAATGACGCAATGCTTCCCGGTGCACCGGTCATACATGATGAAAGCGATACCGAAGACATTCACGATGCTTCGCGTAACATTGTACATCACATTGAAGCGGAGACGGGCGATGTCGAGCGCGGATTTGCTGAGTCGGACCATGTGTTTGAGCGCTCGTACTATGTGCACCAGGTACAGCCAGCGCCCATTGAGCCGCATATTGCCATTAGTTGGTGGGACAGTGATGAACGGCTCGTCATCCGCACCTCCACTCAGGTTCCTTTTCATGTGCGCCGCATGGTCGCTCCCTTGCTCGGATTACCCGCGCGACGTATCCGTGTGATAAAGCCACGCATAGGCGGTGGATTCGGTGTAAAGCAGGAAATGCTCATCGAGGATATTGTTGGCCATTTGACCATCGCAACCGGGCGGCCAGTGCGCCTGGAACTTAACCGCAGCGAAGAATTTCGCAGCAGCCGTACGCGGCACCCACAGACAATTACCTGGAAAACAGGTGTGATGTCTGATGGCACGCTCCATGCCCAGAAAATGTCGGTCCTCGGCAACACGGGCGCCTATGGCACGCACGGGCTAACGGTACTTACTGTCACTGGCTTGCGCGGTTTGAGCAGCTATAACTGCCCCAATCGCATGTTCGACTGCCACGTTGTCTACACTAACCTGCCGGTACCAGGCGCATACCGCGGTTATGGTGGTCCTCAGGCGCTGTTCTCGCTTGAAGTTCACATGGATGAGATAGCGCATGAAATGGGCCTTGACACCATTGCCTTCAGGAAGAAGAATTGGGTGCAGGCAGGTGATCCCCTGCCTATCGCACCGTTATTGGGCGAAGGGGAAAAGGAAACGGTGATCGAGGTACCGGTAATCCTCTCTTGCGGCCTGAATGAGTGTTTCGAGCAGGGGCAGCAGGCGATTGGTTGGGAGCGCAAATATGATGCTGATTTCCACATGGTACCCGGCAAACCACATTTGCGGCGCGGTCTTGGCGCGGCGATGTGCATGCACGGCACGGCTATTCCGGGCCTGGACATGGGTGGGGCGAGTATCAAGATTAACGACGATGGATCATTCAACGTCCTGGTTGGCGCCACGGACTTAGGCACCGGTTCAGACACGATCCTCGCCCAGATTGCCGCCGAAGTGCTTGGGGTTAAATTGGAAGACATCATCATGTATTCAAGCGATACTGATTTCACGCCCTTTGATACCGGGGCATATGCCAGCAGCACGACTTACATATCAGGCACGGCCGTGAAAAAAGCGGCAGAGCAAGTCGCGGATCAGGTTCGCGAAAGAGCGGCGCTCATATTGGGCCTTGATAGCTGGCGCGGCGTTGAGCTGCGCGATCGCCACGCCTTTGCGCCAGACGGCCGCTCGGTCAGCATAGGTGACATCGCCCTGCACAGCTTGCACCAGGACGAACAGCGGCAAATCATGGCCACGGCTTCCTTTGTCAGCATGGACTCGCCTCCCCCATTCGCCGCGCAGTTCGCCGAGGTCGAAGTAGACGTTGAGACCGGCCAGGTAACTGTCAAGAAACTTGTGATGGCCGTAGACGCGGGCGTCCCGATTAACCCGATAACAGCCAGCGGCCAGGTGGAAGGCGGCATGACCCAGGCACTTGGCTATGGGCACGTGGAAGAAATGGCTTATGACGCGGGCGGGACGCTCCTGAACGGCGCGCTTGGACCATACCACCTCTACCGCGCGGATGAAATGCCTTGGCTGAAAGCCATTCTGGTACAGACCAATGAACCTACCGGCCCCTTCGGCGCCAAGGCGATCGCCGAGATTCCAAAGGATGGCGTGGCGCCTGCCCTGGCCAATGCGGTATTTGACGCAACCGGCGTCCGTCTGCGCCGTATTCCGTTGACCCCGCAGCGCGTATTTGAGCAACTTAAGGCTCAGGTTCGTACCGGTTAACACGCGCACTTTCATTTTGACTGCTGCAGGCTGTTGGCGTATCTTTCTTCGTCCGGCGCGCGACTGACCCGTGGCGCGGTCACTGGCGCATGAACCGGCAACGATGCTGGAAATGAAGTCACGCCGTCTTCATCTGTTCGCGCTGGGCCTGTTCGCGGTCCTGACATTGTTGGTAACTTGGCCCGTCGCCGCGCGGCTTGGGACATACCTGGCAGGCGGGCGCGACGACCTGTGGGTACACCAGTGGACCTTCTGGTGGGTTCGCCAGGCGCTTAGCAGCGGCAGCACGCCCTTTTTCACTCCGTTTCTATACGCGCCGGTCGGTGCGTCACTTACCTCGCACAATATTGCCTGGTTCAACATCGCTTTGTGGCTGCCGCTCCAGCAGCTTTTCGGCCACATAGCCGCCTACAATATCGTCTTCCTGCTCGTAATCATTCTCAACGGCTTTTGCCAATATCTGTTTGCCTGGGAGGAAATCCGTTCCTTTGGGGCAGCACTGGTCTCCGGCATTATTGTTGGCTTCTGGCCCTATACGCTGTCGCACTACGACCATGCTAACATGATGGTTGTTTTCTGGGTTCCCGTCACGCTGCTGCTGGTGCGCAGATCGTTGCTGCGAGGAGCCTCACCTGAATCGGAGAGGGGTGACGTGCCCTGGGGACTGGTTGTCGCTGCTGGCTTCTCGCTGGCCATGATTGGCATTACGCGCTGGCAGCTATTGCTGATGAGCAGCCCGATTCTCGTTGGTTACACCCTTTACTTGCTGTGGCAATATCCCGTGCTGCGACGGCGCCAGACAGCTTACAGATTGGCATTCCTGCTCGCACTTGCCTTCTTGATGATGGCGCCTTTGCTGGCGCCGTTGGTTCGCGATCAGTTCACGCGTCAATTCCCTGGAGATATCTTGCTCGACGAAGCGCTGTGGGGCAGAACCGACCTGCTCGCCTATTTCGTTCCCAGCATACAGAGCGGTATCTGGCAAGACGCCGTCGCCAAATACTACGAGAATTTCGTAGTCAACCAGTTCTATACGCCTTTTTTAGGCTACATTACCGTATTTCTCAGCGCAATCGGTGCGCTGCGACGTTGGCGCCAGACCTGGCTCTGGATGGTGCTTGCCTTCCTCTATCCATCTGGCTGCGATTCGAAGAAAGTCCGTA
>JBJYWX010000528.1:0-23882 GCA_046259695.1 Promineifilaceae bacterium (SeqCode)
GTACCGGTCTTTCGCTGGCCGATATGGTGACCGTACTGGACGATCTTTCCAGCCGCCTGCACCGCCTGCGCCAGGATGACAGGCCGCTGGTGCGCATGGCGTTCGAACAGAGCTGGGCGCTTCTGGATGACGAAACGCAGGACGCCTTTTCGGCCACGGCCGTATTCGAAGGCCGGCCGTTTGGTATTCATGCCTTCGCCGCGGTGGCCGGCGTGCAGCTCGTAGAGGGCCGGCTGCTTCTGGCGCGCTTACGTGAACGCTCCTTGCTGAACCAGGTACAGGCCGGTCGCTTCGCGCTGCATCCTCTTCTGACTGCTTTTGCCCTCGAGAAGCTGCCCGCCAGCGCGCCTGCCTGGCCTCGCTTTGTTGACTACTATTACAACCTGCTCGACTCAGGAGAGAACCGAACTGCTCTGGTTCGCCAAGAGATGTGGGACTATGCAGCGGCTATGCGCGCCGCACACGCCCTGGCCGACTGGCGCCGGGTGTTGATATTCAACGAATGGCTGCAGCCCGTCTGGCGCGCTCTGGGACACTATACGCTGGCCCGCGAGTGCGCTGCTATGGCCTTTGAGGCGGCACGGGCCAACGGGGAGAAGGAGGCCGAGGCCGAAATTCTCTATCATTGGGGCGTCGCCAGCTTGGAGCAGTCGCGTCATGCCGAAGCCGAAACCCATCTGGTCGGTGCCCTGGAGCTTTTTGAGTCCGTCGAAGCAGACCGCCGCGCCGGTGACGCCTATTTCTTCCTGGCGCGCAACGCCCTGGCCCGCGATGATTTTCAGCGCGCCCAGGAAACCGTGCAGAGCGCCTGGCAGGCCTATCAAAAAGCTGAAGATGTGCGCGGCATGGGCCGTGCACTGCACCGTCTGGCGCATATCCAATTTGACCGCGGCCAGAACGCTCGCGCCCTGGAGTTGGTGAATGACGCCATCAAAACCCAGCAAGAAGCAGGCGATAAGAAAGAATGGTTTTCATCGGCGATGCTCGGAATCACGATTTGTGTCCAGATGGGGGACCTCGAAAAAGCAGCCGGTTACTGCCGCATGGCCGAAGCGCTCTTGCCGGAGATTGACGATCCTGTCGAATGCGCCGTTTTTGATTATGCCGCGGCCAATTTAAGCCGCCTGCGCGGCCATTTTGAAGATGCCCTTGAGCGTGGGCTAAAGGCGCTGGCGAAATTCCAAGACATGCACGATTTAAAGTCAACGGCCAACACATTCAATCTTCTCGCCGGAGTCGAAGCCTATTGGAACAAGGCTGATCCCGAGCGGCGGCAGTTCGCCACCGGTCTGGGTTACTGCGATCAAGGACTTGCTATTTGTGAGCTGATTGACTATACGCTGGGCAAAGCTCTGCTGCTCATGTTCCAGGGTTGGCTGCTGGGCCAGCGCGGTGATCTAGATTCAGCTCGCCTTTCCTGGCAGGAATCCGAGCGCTTGGCCGCCTTCATGAAAAATAGCTGGCTACATCAGCGCCTTCAAGACTTGGGAGCGGAGTTTGGGGTCACGCGACAGGACATTTGATTACTGTGCAGCCAAGCAGTGCCTAGCCGGCCGGATGCGTCTCTGCGCCTAACAGGGTAACACCTTTGGTTAGGGCGGATATATCCAATGGCAAGTCAATCACGCCGGCCTGCCAGGCAATCACCAGGGTAAGAAAGATTAGCGCGAGGATAGCGGCTGAAACATATAGTACTGCGATCACGTCTTCGGAATGTGACACCAGCGACTGGAATCTAGCTGCACGTTTCATGATTACCTCCTGAAGAATCGTAAAAGAACTCTCACAACGGCTTCTCAGTACACGCGCCGAGTCAAGTGCCTTAGCCAGAATTTCCCCGAAGGCAATTGTCGCCGAGACCAACTGAATAGCAGGGGGCAAGATGCTTCATACCTTGAACCATCCCAACTGGCATAATGCCTGGGCTTGACCCGCAATGGGCACAACGGGAACGGCCTATGCCTTCTAGCGCCTGACAGCGGCGCTGGTTCGGTCAATCTAGCTATTCAGACGTGTCTCAATGAATCGTGGGTCAGACTACCATGCGACTGGAACAACCCTGACCGCCGGACGACGCGACTGGAACGCGTTTTCCTTATGCCTTTCATCGTACCAGAACCTGGGCCGCTTGATCGGTGGCATTTTGCCACCAATCGCTGGTAGAATTGCGAATCAGCAGTGTTTTTCAACTATGCCCAGCCACGCGGTATGCACGACAGTCGAGACTTAACAACATTAGCCGATGAATTGGGCCGCCTCCTGCAGGAGACAGACACCAGTGTGCGGCGACTGGCACGTTTATCCGGCGTTTCCAGGCGCACGTTGGAAAACTGGTTGTACGGGCAGACGATCCAGCCACGCAGCGTAGAACCTGTATTGCGCGTGGCAAGCGCGCTGAACTTACCCGCGGCCGAAACCGATCGCCTGCTGCAAGCAGCCGGACAACCCCCTTTGGCGAGTCTGCTGGCCGGTGACGTGGCAGTCGAGTCCGGATTGCTGAAAGATTGGCGGCTTGCCCCCAACCGCCTGCTCGGCCAGCGCAACACGGCTGTTCTAGAAGGGGGACTTCTGCCTGGGCCGGCGACCCCGTTCTTTGGTCGTGCAGGCAGCCGGGAGGATCTTACTGCTTTGTTGCGCCGGCCTGACACGCGCCTGGTCACGGTGACAGGCCTGGGCGGCTCTGGCAAGACGCGTCTGGCCCTGGAAGCCGCACGCGATCTTGTAACCTGGTTCGACCACGGCGTTTACTTTGTCCCTCTGGACAATGTCACGGAAAAGACGGGTTTTTGGACGGCGATTAATACCGCGCTGCGCATCCCAGGAGACGGGTCCAGCGATGCACAAACCCTGGCCTTGGACTACCTGAGAGCGAAGCACAGCTTGCTGCTGCTGGACAACTTTGAACACGTACTCCCGCTCGCGACTGAACTCCGGAGCCTCCTGAGCGGCACCAGACACTTGTCCCTGCTTGTCACCAGCCGCTTCGCGCTCGATTTAAGCGTGGAGCAGCTCTATCCCATTGGCGGCCTTTCCCTCCATGACGGCCCAGGTTCTCCCGCCTTCAACCTCTATGTCGAAACTGCACGCCGGCACATGCCAGGCTACAAGCCAGGCCCAGACGAGGAAGATGAGATTATCACCTTGTGCAAAGCGGTTGAAGGGCTGCCGCTGGCACTGGAGCTGGCCGCAACCTGGCGCGACGTGTGGCGACCCGAGCAGTTACTTGACCAGCTGCGTGAGGATCTACGTGGCGTGGCCCACAGTGCGGTCGACCGTCCCGAGCGGCAGAGCAACCTCTGGAATCTCTTCGACTACTCCTGGCAGCTGCTGTCCGCCGATGAGCAAGAGGCGGCGGTGCGCTTGAGCATCTTGCATGGTTCTTTCAGCAGTGAAACGGCGCTGGCCATCGCGGACTGTGAGCCGGCCACGCTGCGGCGACTCGTTAAAGCTTCACTCGTCACCCGAACTGGAGACGGCCGGCTGCTTACGCACCGCCTGGTGCGCCAGTTTCTAGCGACAAAGGCCGAAGAGTCCGGCCTGAAGCAGGAAGCGTTGGAGGCGTTGTTTGCAGATGTGATGCTGAGCTGGTCGGCCACGGAGAGCAGCCGCCTGCGAGAGACTTTCCAGGTACGCCACTATCTGAATATGCGCGCGGAGTGGCAGCACATTGAGCGCGCCTGGTGGATAGCAGTCGGAGCGCGGCGCTATGATCTGCTGGAGATGTGCTGGGACATCATCTTTTACTTCGAGGCGCGCGGGAATTGGGGTGAAGGGGAAGCCTTCTTTGCCGAAACGCGGCGCCGAATCCCGCTCGAAGAAAAGCGCATGCAAGCCCTCCTCGACGAAGCGGAATCCATTTTGGCCACGCGCCTGTTCGAGCTGACACGGGGCGTCAAACTCGCGCGGCGGGCGCTGGCAGCCTATGATGAACTAGGCGTTGACACGGAAACAGCCACGGTCGGCCAGTACGCTCGGCTGGTCCTGCTCACGGCCGACTTTGCCCTCAACCAGGCCGCCTTTTCAGAAGCGAACATCAGGGCACTGCGTGAGGCAACGGCCAACTACCTGGCGACCTTAACCGAAGTAATGCTGTCCTTGCTCGATGGCGTCATCGCCTTCAATCATCAAGAATACGCGACGGCAGCTCGCGTGTTTGAAGATGCCCTGACCTTCTGTGGTGAAGGCGCTTATGTAGTTCCGATCATTCGCTGCTTTTTGGGGTTAGCCTTGAAGTACGCCGGCCGTCTGGACGCTGCTGAAGCGCAGTACCGCCTGGCCCTGCGCCAAGGGCTTGAGATTGACGTCTATCCGGCGGTTGTTTCTGCCACCAATGAATTGACCGTGTTGGCCGCAGGCGGGATACTCGGTTCGGCCAGCCGCCAAGCCCTGGAAGAGCTGGCTCTGCAGATGGGCAGCCGGCGCACGGTCGGCAGGGTCGCCATCGTCGTGGCTATGCAGTACCTGAATTTAGGACTCATCGGCCAGGCCAATCACCTTATACGCGCCGGCCTGGGCCTTATTTGGCGAGAAGTCAGTATGGCCGAACGCTCCAGGCTCCTTGGCATGATTACTCAGGCCTATCTTGCCGTTGGCCTGGCGAGGAACGCGCCGCAGGTATTGGCCATGTTTGCCCCAGGCCAAACCTGACAAACGTCACTTGAAACAGGTGCCCTTCGTCATTCGTTCAGACTCCCGGCCTGCTATACTATAAGGAGTTGGCTTGCCTACTTATGTGATCCGGAGACGAGAAATCTCGATCGGAAAGGGGAGAAACCCATGATTGATATGCCCTTAAGACCCTCGATTGACAGCAAGATGCCGACCGGCGTACACCTGCTTCATGATCCCATGCTCAATCAGGGCACGGCCTTCACGGCTGAAGAACGCGAAATGCTGGGCCTGCGCGGATTGCTGCCGCCGCGGATCTTGACCCAAGAAGATCAAGAGGCGCGCATGTTGGAGAACTTCCACAAGAAGCCCAACGACCTGGAGCGGTATGTGTTGATGAACTCGCTGCAGGACCGCAACGAGAATCTCTTTTACCGTGTAGTTATAGACAATATCGAAATAATGATGCCGATTATTTATACGCCTACTGTGGGGCAGGCGTGCCAGGAGTACGGCCACATCTTCCGCCGCCCGCGGGGCCTTTATATCTCTGTGGAGGACAGGGGAGATATTGACGAACTGCTGGCCAATTGGCCGTACGAGGACGTGCGCGTCATTGTCGTCACTGACGGTGAACGTATTTTGGGCCTGGGCGACCTGGGCGCCAGCGGCATGGGCATTCCGGTGGGCAAGTTATCCCTTTATACCGCCTGCGCCGGGATTCATCCCAGCACCACGCTGCCAATCTTGCTTGACGTCGGCACCAACAACGAGAAGCTGCTTAACGATCCGCTCTACCTGGGTCTGCCCCAGAAACGTGTGCCGGTTGAAGAATATGACGCCTTTGTCGACGAATTTATCATGGCGGTCAGCAAGCGTTACCCGCGTGCGGTCATCCAGTTCGAGGATTTCGCCAACCACAACGCCTTCCGCCTGCTGAAAAGATATCGCAACAGCGTTTGCACTTTCAACGACGATATTCAGGGCACGGCCAGCGTGACCGTTGCCGGCATTCTGGCTGCCCTGCGGCTAACAGGCAGCAGACTGAAGGACCATAAATTTCTCTTCCTCGGCGCCGGCGAAGCGGGTATAGGCATCGCCGAGCTGCTTGTCGCCGCGATGAAAGAAGAAGGCATCAGCCACAAGAAAGCGATGCAGTCCTGCTGGTTCGTCGATTCGCGGGGGCTGGTCTGCGCCGCACGCGAGGACCTCGCGGAACACAAACTGCCCTTCGCGCACGAACATGAGATGACCGCTTCGCTTCTGGAAGCGGTTCAGGCACTGCAGCCAACTGCGCTGATCGGGGTGTCGGGCCAGCCGAAAACATTCACCAAGGAGATTGTCGAGGAGATGGCGCGCCTCAATGAACAGCCATTGATCTTCGCCCTCTCCAACCCTACCTCCAAGGCCGAGTGCACGGCCGAAGAAGCGTATACCTGGACCGACGGCCGGGCCATCTTTGCCAGCGGCAGCCCATTCGATCCGGTGACACTAAAAGACGGCCGTCGCTTCGTGCCCGGCCAGGGCAACAACAGCTACATCTTCCCCGGCGTCGGCCTGGGCATCACTACGGTCGGCGCGAAGCGCGTCACAGACAAGATGTTCCTGGCCGCAGCCAAAGCGCTTGCTGAGCAGGTGACCGCCGAGGATTTGGCGCTCGGGCGTATCTATCCGTCGTTGACCCGCATCCGCGACGTTTCGGCCTACATCGCCGCTGCCGTGGCCAAAATCGCCTACGACGACGAGCTGGCCACCGAACCAAAGCCGTATAACTTGCTGGCTTATGTCAAAGAAAGGATGCACCACCAATATTTTTTTATTTACGTTTAAGACGGTCAAACACCCACATCCACCCGGCCCGCCGCCGCCGCGCGCGGCGCGGCGGCTGCACCGTCTTTCCATCGAGTTTGCGGGCCAGACACAACCGCTAATCAGGCAGAAGTGCTTGCCTGGCTGCCGGCGTCATTTGCAGGACATTTGCTTAAGCCAGTACGAAAGGCAGTTGCCGCATACTGGTGGTCAGCATGTTGTCACGTAAACAGGCGGGTTCCAACACGGCCGAAAAACAATTTATCTTCCGGGTAATTCCTGGCGGCGATCAATCTACGCTTCTCTGGCGCGGATCGCTGTTTCTCTTACTGGCTGTTGCGCTCTGTCTCCTGGCCTTTGTGCGCCTCGAGCCGCTGTTTGAGCAGACGCTGCGCTTTGACGAACTCACCTCTTATCTCATGGCCACCGGTCACTTCGCTGAATATGTGCAGATCTACAGCAGCGGGGCGCCCCCGGCCGGAGAGTGGGTTCCCGCCGCGGCCTGGCAGCAATTCTTAGCGGTAGGTACAGCGTCTGACCCGCAGACCGTAGTCCAAGACTTATTGACATATGACATTCACCCCCCATTGTATTTCTTGCTTCTGCGGGGCTGGCTCGAGGCTGCTGGAAACAGCTACCTATCCAGCCGATTGCTGAGCTGGTTTCTTGATCTGGCAACGGCGGGCTTGATTGTCCTCTGCGGCCGCACGCTGTTTGAGGGCAGGTGGGCCGGTTGGTTTGCCGGCCTGATCTGGTTGGTTAGCCCTCTGGCTGTCGAAGGCAGCGCCTGGGTACGCCAGTATAGTCTGCTGACCTGCTTCTCCGTCCTCTTTACTTTACTGGTAGCCCAGGTCCTGTTTACGCACCTGACGCCGCGCCGCACCGCGGCGCAATTCCTGGCCCTGGCTCTTGTGGGCTGTCTGGGCTTGCTGACTCAATACACATTCGTCTTCATTGCCGGCGCCGGAGTAATCGCGCTGCTGCTTTTTGGCCGCCGTTCTCCGCTGCTGCGCTATATATTCCTAATAGTTCTTGCGCTGCTGCCGCTCGCGCTGCTCCTGGCGGGTCACAGGCAGCCTTTTGCGGTGCCGATATTCCTATCCCGCCAGCTCAGCACGGCCGGCTTTTCAGCTCAGCGCCTGCCCCTATTTTTGCGCAGCTCACTGCTGCTGTCCTTACCCTTAGCGCTTCCGGTGGCTGCCACGGCTGTCGCCGTCTGGCAGGCCAGGAGGCAGCAGCAGCGTCTCGCGCTGGTTGGGAACAACGAAACTCGCCGGGTATTTGGGTTTAGCCTGGTTATGCTGCTGGTGCCCTGGACGCTTTATGCTTTGTCCTATATGGCTGGCATTTTCGCGCCGCATGCGCGGATGGCTCATCATTTGCTGTTCCTGACTCCCTTCGTAGCTCTTTGCACGACGGCCTGGCTGGAAATTCTGCCCCGGCCGCTGCCGCGCAACACGGCCGTGGCCACGGCCGGCCTGCTAATCATGCTGCTCTTGATTTCCACCGTCAGAACCGGACGCGCCGTGAAGAGTGCCGGCAGCCTCGATATGCAGGCGCTGGCCAATTATGATGTGATTGTGATTGACAGCATCAAGCGCCCGGAATCCTTCACCTATCTGCAGCCCCAGAGCTCCGTCTTCGCCGCCACGCAGGAAACGCTTCTGGAAGAGCAGGAAGATTGGTTGCCGCGCCTGGTCGAGGATGGCGGCGTATTTATTACACTCTCCCGCAGCGGACCCTTTCCTGATACGGATCCTGAGCTGCGGCAGAGACTTCTTGGAATGATCGAAAACATGGGAACTGTCCGCCTGATCGGCCACGGCAGCGAATATGGAACGGAGTTGTCTATGTACGAGGTCGCGGAGTAGAATTGCCCCAGCTTCCGCCGCCGAACGCGCCGGAGCGGGGGCGGGTGGTGGAAACCCAAAGCACGCGGCCAGTCACTCATTCTTGATTTTACAGCTTGTATGCGACAGTTGGTAGGTTGCATCGTGCTGACGGATGTTCCGCAAGGTTCATCTTTCAGCTGCGGCTCCTGTTGCCGGTGATAATGGGCGTGCGCTTCATGCCTGAATGGGCTGGAAGCGAACAAAGATACACATGAAAAACAGACGTGGACTAAGTAGAGGGCGGATTACCCTTTACATCATGATTTGGCTGGGCTTCGCCTCGCTGCTGTTCTACTATAGTTGGTGGTTTACCCCTACCCGCCTGACATCACCCCTACTCTTCCTGGGCCTGATATCAGCGCTGCTTTATGGAGCGATCCAGTTGGCGGGCAATTGGGTCATTTATCTGGCAGCAAACCGGCCAAAGATGCCGGCGCCTCAAACAGTGCCGCGGGATCTATCGGTCGACGTGTTCGTGACTACCTTTGACGAAGAGGTCTCGCTCATAAGCCGCTGCCTGGTAGCAGCAACCAGGATGGAGGGAAAACCGCGCATCTACTTGCTGGACGATGCCGGACGGCCAGAATTGGAAGCCCTGGCAGCGCAGCTTGGAGTCGACTACCTGACCCGCGAAGGGAATCAGGATCACAAGGCGGGCAACATCAACGCCGCCCTGGCGCGCACGGAGGGCGATATCGTGGTCATCTTCGATGTTGACCATGCGCCTGTTCCAAACTTTCTGACGCGCACCTTGGGCTACTTTAACGATGAAGGAGTTGGCTTTGTGCAGGTCATGCTCACCTTCGCCTACGCGCGCAGCAGTTCAACCGGCAGAGCGGCTTCAGAAAGCAGTCTCGATTTCTACAATCCTGCGTCACTGGGTGCCGACGCCCTGGGCTCGGCTACCCTAATTGGCAGCAACGCCCTTCTCAGACGCGAAGCGCTTAAATCGATCGGCGGTTACCAGCCTGGCCTGGCGGAAGACCTGGCGACCTCGATCGCTCTGCACGCGGCGGGCTGGCGCTCAAACTATGTCAACGAGCCGCTGGCGCCCGGAATGGCACCGCCTGATTTGCGCGCCTGGTTTGATCAGCAGTTCAAATGGTCTCGGGGCGTCTTCGAACTGCTGGTAAGTAAATACGCCTCGTACTGGCCGGACCTGACAGCGGGTCAGCGCCTCGTTTACGCGGTGCGCATGACCTACTACTGGATTGGTTTGGTCACGATGGCCCACCTCTTCATTCCTTTGACCGTCTTGTTCCTCGGAACCCCTGAGGCGGTGGCCGGCTTCAACCAATACGTGTTGCACCTCGCCCCCTTGCTGCTGGCCACCCTGGCGATTCGTAGTACGGCCCTGCGCAGCCATGCCGCTGAAACCGTTAAACAGAGCCTGGCAACACCCATCTACCTGCAGCTAAAGCCGCTGCTGCTTGTCGCCGGCACCTGGCCTATCTACAGTCTTTCCTGGCTGCTGGCTCTCTTGCGCGTGCCCACGAGCTTCCGTCCCACGCCAAAAGCCGTGGCAGATAGAGGACCAAATCCACTGATGATCGCGGCACAGGCCGTAGTGATGCTGCTGCTCCTTGCCGGCGCCGCAGCGAGTGCCTTCCACGCTGTCCCGTCGGATTATCTGCTCATAGCCACGGGGCTGGTGGCCGCTCTCAGCCAGTCCTGGGTTGTAAAGCAGGGCGTGAAGGAAGCGCTGGCAAGAGAGAGCAACGAAATGATCAGAAAGGAAAGCCAGGCAATTTTCAAAGAGCCCGTCTAACATCATGCCCGCCGCAGTGCTGGATGTAAACATTTGCGATCTGCCGGAAATGCTTGACGGGCTTGAAGGCTACGATCAGGCTTTTGTCTTGCTGCGCGCTGGGCTGCGGCCCGCCGCCAGGCTGTGGCTGCCCGTCGAGGAAGGGCGGGTCCCTGGCACACTGATCCAGAACCTTGCCGAGGAAAACATAACACCGGACGTCTGGCAGCAGATCATCGCCGAGGAGATCGCCTCCCGCTCACAACAGGAAAAGTCTCCCCCAGCAGCGGCTGTTACTGTCGCCGTCATTACCCGTGAACGGCCGGATGATTTGCGGCGCTGCCTTGAGGCGCTTCTTGCCCAACCCGATGACGGGCAGGAGATTTTGGTGGTCGACAGCGCGCCCGAGACCAACCGCACTCAGCGGCTAGCAGCAAGCTATGGCGAGCGCATTCGCTATTTGCGCGTGGAGCGCCGCGGCGCCAGCACGGCCCGCAACAGCGCCCTTGCCGCCGCAAAAGGCGACATCGTGCTTTTTACCGATGACGATGCTTTTCCGGAACCGGGCTGGCAGCGCGCGCTGCTGCGCCACTTTGAGGATCCGCTTGTGCTGTGCGCCACGGGGCTGGTTCTGCCATATGAGCTGGAAACCGACGCCCAATATTGGTTTGAAAGGTACTGCCCGCACGGCCGTGGTTTTTTGCGGGTCGTTTTTGATGCGGTCGACCACGACCCTCTCGCGGTCGCGGCGGCCGGCGTTTCCGCCAGTATGGCACTGCGCAAGAGCACCCTGGACATTATCGGCGGTTTTGAGGAGGCGCTCTCGCCCGGAACACCAACATACTCTGGAGAGGATGCCGAAATCTACTCGCGTATTCTTTGCGCCGGGTATCGTATCGTTTACGATCCCGCGGCTGTCAGCTGGCATCGCCACCGCCGCAGCTGGCCAGAACTGCGATCGGCGCTCTTCGGCTATGGAACGGGCGTTTATGCGCAGTGGATGCATACCCTGTTCATGCAGCGCGAAGCCGGCATTCTGCGCCTTCCTCCGAGCTGGCTCCTTCAGACGCAGCTTCCAAACCTGGTACGCTCGTTGTTCCGCCGCGAGGGCAGCTACCCCCTCGATCTACTGCTGGCCGAACTCCTGGGCTGCGCTAATGGCCCCTTCGCCTACCTCACCTCGCGCCGCCGCCTTAGCGAGGGTTGACCGGGCCATGAACGCGTCGGAACCTGCTGTCAGCATTGTTATACCCACGCATAATCGAGCTACATCTCTTAACAGAACTCTCGAAGCCCTTGCGCGGCAAGATTACGCGGCCGGCAGCCTGGAGCTGGTCGTAGTCGCCGATGCCTGCAGTGACGAGACCGTCCGGCTGCTAGAAGGCAGCGAGCTGCCATTTGGGCTGCAGTTTGTCGAAACGCCGGGCGTCGGCCCAGGCGCGGCGCGCAACCAGGGCGCTGCTTTGGCCGGCGGTGAGCTGCTCTTGTTCCTGGACGACGATATCGTGCCTGCGCCAGACCTGGTCACCGCGCATGTAAGCGCCCATCGCCGGCAGCCCGGTCAAATTGTTCTCGGCCCTTATCCACCGGCTCTGGACGGTGCGCCCGATCTTTTGCATATCTTAACGCGCCATTGGTGGGCGGATAAGTTTGCTGGACTCCAGGCGCCGGGCCATCGCTTCCACTACAGCGATGTGCTCGGCGGGAACATGTCCCTGGAGCGGCAGTTGTTTCTGGCACTGGGGGGATTCGACACCGACTTTCGTTTCGCGCATGAGGATCTGGAATTTGGCCTGCGGGCCATCCGCGCTGAGACGGCCATCGCCTTTGTCCCAGACGCTCACGCCGATCATTTCGAGCACGAAACCACGACGGTAGGAAGTTCCTTAAGACGTGCGCGCCACGAGGGCCAGGCGGACGCTCTGATCGCGCTGAAGTACCCAGAACTGCGTGCTTCTTTAGAAGAGGCAGGCGGCGATGAAGAGCGGCGGCCGTTCGTGGCGCGGATCATCCGGCGCGCGGCGTCTTCACCTCTCTCGGCCATCCTTGACTCCTTGGCTGCCCTTTCTAGCCACACCCTACCAGTTGCGGAAATGCTGCGGATGCGCGGCGCCTGGGCCGCCACTTACGGCGCCCTGCGCGCTTACTGGTACTGGCGCGGTGTATGCGAAACGCTGGGCGCAGACGCGCCAAGGGCCATGGCTGCCGGCACCATGGCGACAAGTGAACGGGGAGATGTCGCCGCAGTGAGCGTCGACTTGTGGCCGTGCCTGGATGCCGCTGTCCGCCAGCTCGACGACAGCCGGCCCCTGGCCGTCCGGCTGTTTTATAACACGCAGTATATCGGCGAAATCTCGCCTGTCGCTGGTGCCGAACCGCTTCGTGGCGCTCACCTGGCTCCTATCTTGCTGCGGGACTTCGCCGCGCCTCTGGCCGAGGCGCTGGCCGCCGATCCGGCCCGCAGCAGAGGCGGGCCGATTGTGGTTCCGCACCTCGTCCTCCTGGAGTACCTGCTGGAGGCGCAGGATGCCTGAGAAAATAGGCGCCGGCTTCGCTGCGGAAGACGCGCGAGGCCCGCGCGCGACCCGTTTCATCGACACACTGACGGACCCGCTGGCCCTGGCGATCCTCTCCGTTGTTCTCCTGCTGGTCTATCACGCCCCGCTGCAAACGACTTACTACTTCGGCGATGAAGTCGTTTTCCTCTTTTCTGATTTGCCCTGGTCTGATCTGTTCGAGAGCTTCTTCTGGCAGGGGCTCTCCGTGGGACGGCCGTTCTCCTTCATACTGTTTGGCCTCTTTGGCAAACTGGCCTCAACGGGACCTGCCGGCCTGCAGCTCTTGCGCCTGCTGCAGTACCTTGTCTCGCTCGGCGTGGCCATGCTGGTTTATGCACTGCTGCGCAAGCGGCGCGTGATTCCTTTCTGGTCGCTGCTGCTCGTGCTCGCCATCTGGAGCCAGCCGGCCCTCCAGGTTTACCACGCCTATGCCATGCTCACCCCCTATTTGATGGGCGTAGCCGCCGCTCTGGCCGCCTTTTATTTTTCCTTCTGGAAGCAGGCGCACAGCAGAGGCCTGGCAGTCATCCAGTTTATCGCCGTCGTTATGTTGCTGCTTGTCGCCTGGCTGTTCTTCCCGGCATCGCCTTTCGCCGCGTTGGGACTGGTAAGCTTCTACGGGCTCAACGAGCAAGCGCAAAGGGCCGCCGCGGAACAGCGACGCCTGCTCACGTTTCTGGCAGCAACGCTGGCTGCGGCCGTGATTTTCATTGCCGGCTACTACGCTCTATTGGATTGGACTGGCATCGCGCAGTACCCGCTGACGGAACGCGCGTTCAGCCTATTAGGGACCGGAGGCAATGAATCGCTGGTGAGCTTGCTCAACCCCTTGCGCTATCTCGGCCCGTTCGAATGGTGGAATTATGCCCTCGATCTGCCAATGTTAAGGAGACGTGTGTACCTGGCGGCGATTGCCGTGTCGGCCGTTCTCTTCTGCGTCACGGTATGTGCCGCGTACTTCCTGGAACAAAGGAAGGCGGCTGCCCGTTATGTACGCGGCAAGTACCTCCTGGCCCTGGCGGCGCTTGCACTTACCTTCCTGCCGCTCGCGGCGGACAATTTTTCACTGCGCCAGCACGTGTATATCGCCGTTTCGCCCGCGATCGTCTTGATTTTTTTCTACTCTCTGGCAGTTCTGTGGCGAGAGCTTAGTTCAACCGTTTCCCTGCCCGCCTGGCTGCCGCCGCTCGCCGCCATTTTGCTGGTGACCGTCCTTTTACTCGGCGGGGAGCGCGGGATCAGCCAGGGGATGGTCGCGCCCAGCGCGCGCTTCCTGAGCTTTGTGGAGAGCCAGATAAACGCCCAGGACGACGTCCCTTACGAGCGCATCGTGGTGGTGACCGCCGCTGAACTCTGTCCTTCTGAGCCGTGCCACGGGTTGTTTGGCCGGCGCATGTCTATCGGCGCCTATCAGAGTGAATTTTGGCAGACTTTCTACACCGGCATTTTGCGGGCGAAAGGGAAACGGTCTGACGTGCCGGTTGTCTACAGGTGGGAATTGACGCCGGAGGTAGACGACGGCCGCTCGCTCATCATCGACACTCGTATTCTGCAGCGCATGCTTCTTAAGTGACCACCAGGCGCCGCCCGGAATTCTACCCCTAGCCGCGAGCCAGGCCGGAGCTGGTGAGCAGCCACAAAAGAAAACGGTAGGCGCGCTGCTCAATGCCGGCAGGCACGGTCTCGATACGCTGCTCGAGCCGCAGTGCGCTTCTCCTCAGAAATGCAGCGGGGCTTGCAGGTGCCTGCTCCTGCTCCATGAACTCGCCGATGGCCAGAAGCATGTCCGCGAAAAGCGCTTCGGAAATGGGTTCCTTGCCGGTCGGGCGTTCGCCATAGTCCGAGAAGTCCTGCGTGAATAACTCGACGCTCCCCAAGTATTCCCTGGCCAGCCGCTGGTTACTCGCGGCAAACATGTCGTAGAAGGCCAGCGCTTCGGCTCGCGACGGCTTCCTTTCAGGACCGGCATATTTCCCTTCAAGCCGGCTTATAAGATAGTCGCGCAGCGCGATATGGCGCGATACGCGCGTGTCCGGATCCAGGTAGGTCGGGAAGCAGCGGTTGAAAAGAAGCAGCGCGTTCTGCATCTCGGCCGAAAGGCTCTCATTGAGGCGCTGCGGGTAGACGAACGCCGGGGTGTCCACTATACCACTCACTTCGCGGAAATCATCCAACACGTCCCCATTGCGCAGCCGGCCTCTTTCAAAGATGCGAACGACGATATTCTCTCGGCCGAAGACGCGCGCCCACTTTTCGACCAGGCCGTAATAGTTCAAGCTGTAGTACTCCCGCTCAAATTGGTGCGCGTAGGCTTCATCCGGCCCGTTAATCGCTTTCAGCACATCCGGCTGCGTTGAACCCGAGCGGCAAAGCGTGCTGTAGAAACTGACGGCGAATTGATCCTGGCGCCGCAGGTAGACAAGGATGGTGATTGTCTCAAAATAGGGGGACAGCAGGCGCTGTAGAGTACGGACCTCGTTCTCGGTTCGCAGTCTTGATTGGAAGAATTCGGCGGAGAAAATGACAGTGTGTATATCCGGCCCCACTGCGCGGATTTCCCGCTCAAACGCCCTCTTGAACGCTGCTTTCCATTTTCTTCTCTTCTTAGCGGAAACAATGCCCAGGGTGAAGACATGCTCATCCACGCTGTCCTCATCCATGCAGAAGGTCGCGAGATCACGGTTCTTTACCGGCCCAGGGGAGCGCAAATAGGCGACACCTTGTTTCTGCAGTGCCTCCCGATTCAAGTGCAGGAAGTTCTGGATAGTCGTCGTCCCTGTCTTTTCGGTGCCGATGTGAACCACAGCTCTCATCGCCCCGATTCTACCACGTGCGGGACGACGGCCGTAGCGCTGCTGCTTAGGCGCCCTTCCGCGTGGCAGCCGGCCCTCTTAGAATGGACTCATTATGGCTCAGCTAACCTTGAAGGCTGGCATTTTTGCGCTAGACTTAGCCTGGGAAAGAATATCTCAGCCGTTCGCTGTAACTAATATTTCCACAATTACCAAGCTCAATCATAGCGGCGCCGGTTGGTGCCGCACCGGCCGGGTTGTCAGGGAGATTTTGCCCTGCTGGTGACTTAATAGCCCGTCGATACTTTACAGGTGCAAAAATTTATGCCAAAACGTCAGCTCAAATATTTCATACTCGCCTTCCCTTTGCTTATGACCATCATCTTTGCCGGCGACGCGTTCAGGTCACAGCGCGGCGAAGACAGCATTGACGTGGCCGCGCTCGGTGAACATGAAGCCGTGGCGGAAACGGCTAACTGCCGCTATGGCGTCTATGCCAAAGAGCCCCAGGACGTAACAGTCGTGAGCCGCGTCGGTGCCGGCTGGTACATGAACTCCCAGCCCTATGAGTACAGCACCACACCATCCAACGGCGCCAGCTTCGGCCGCCTTATATGGATGTACCAGAATCGTGAAAACGGCGAATGGCTCCCGACATGGACGTCACATCCCAAGCTGAACGACGCTTTCGCTTCTTTTATAAAGGCTAATCCAGGCGAAATCTACCAGGTAGGTAATGAAGTCGATCGCTATGGCCAGGGCCAGATGCTGCCGGAGATGTACGCCGAGGCTTATCACAAATTCTATACTTTCATTAAGAGCATTGATCCCACCGCTCAGATCGCCAATTCGGGTCTCGTGCAGGTGACGCCAATGCGCATGCAGTATCTTGACCTGGTGTGGGACGCCTATCTCAAACAGTATGGTTCCACGATGCCGGTAGATATTTGGAACATGCACCTCTATCCTCTGCCGGAAGTCGTCGTCGAGAATGGCGAACTCGTCGGCAGCTATGGCGGCCTTGCTTTGGGCACCGACCCTGAGCTTGGCAATCGCAAGAGTAACGGTTCGCCGTCCGACTGCCAGGATCCATACGACAACATTGCCTGTGAAGCGGAATACGACAATATGCAGGTCTTCGCCGATCAGGTACTTCGCATGCGGCAGTGGATGAAGGATCACGGCGAGCAAAATAAGCCGCTGCTGCTGTCTGAGTTTTCTATCCTACCTGCCTATTACCCGGCCAATAACCAGTGTTGGCGAAAGGACGAGTTCGGTCGCTGCTTTGACCCGGCGCGGGTAAACGCTTTCTTGAACAACACATTCAGCTATCTTAAGAATGCGAAGAGCCAGGAACTCGGCTATCCCTTGGATGATTATCGCATGATCCAGAGCTGGTGGTGGTTCTCCATATACCGCTATCCGAACACAACGGGCAGTTCGAGCAACTTGATCCTGGACGACCGCCAGAACTTAAGCCTGGTAGGGACAAGCTTTCGTGACCGCGTCGCGGCTGAAGCGCCTTATCACAACCTGGTCATAGAAGATGTTCCCAATATCGTTATCGGTGAAGTCAGCGGCGGTACGGCCACCAGCCCAATCAGCGTCTCCTTTCGCAATAACGGCAACAGCGATATCCGGCGGCCTTTCGAGGTTACTTTCTACGCCGACAGCGGCCTAACCAGGCCCATTGGCTCCGCCAGATTCGCGGAGCTCGTGCGCGGCTGTACAACTAGTGTACACACGGCGACCGTGGAATGGTCCGAGCTCACGCTGGGAGACAATCCGTTTTGGGCCGTACTTGACAGCAAAGATGAAATTGCGGAAAACCCAGCGGGCAACGGCGACAACGTCGGCAAGGGCATGGTCACCGTGACGAAAGGTAGGACGATGTTGCCCATCGTCCGCTCGAACTGAATCGTGGGCGAGTAGCAGCTGGCAAGGGCGTTTAGACAGCCTATTAAATCTGTTGGACGCAGACGAACGCGGAGAAGGTGGCTATTCGCGGAGAATAGCCGTCGTCTCCGCGATTCGTTTCCGCCGGTTGGCTGCTGCACGAGCGGTCGCCTCGCTTCCAGTTTACGTATGACAATGAGTTGTTGGCTGTCACCTACTCATACGCCAGCACTTCGCGGATCGTCAACCTTGCCGCGTTGCGCGCCGGAAGCACGCTGGCGATCACACTCAGAATGAGCACTACAACCAGCCAGATGACATAGCCCTGTACCGAAAAGACAGGGTCCACGGGCGCGCTGAAAGCAACGCCAATCAATTCCAACAGAACGATGCTGAAGGGGAAAGCAAGCAGCGAACCCAGCACCCAGCTAATAAAGCCGATCGTCGCTCCTTCCATGATGACCGAGGCCATGATCGCCATGTCCACCGCGCCGATGGCACGCATCACGCCGATCTCGCGCGTGCGCTCCAGCACGTTCATGCCCATCGTGCCCATCAGGCCGATGCTGCCCACCAGCGCCGTCAGCAGCGCCATCAGCAGCAGAAAGATAATCAGGACATTGATGCCAATGGACGCCTGGTCGAGCGTCGCCCGGCCGGACAGGACCTGGCTGACCAGAAAGCCGTGCTGGCGAAGCTGCTCATCAATGGCCCGCATAGTTGCTTCTTCCCCCTGGCGCGTTTCATCGGCGGTCATGATGCGATAAGAGGCTGCCTGGTCCGGAGTATTGGCGATGCGAGACAAGGTCTCGAAAGTCGCATAGCCGAAGACGCCCTCAATCTGGTCTGTGAAGCGGAAGATTCCGCCTACAGTCCAGTCTTCGGCCCGGCCGTCGTTGATGCTCAGGCGAAGCGTATCGCCGGGCTGGATGTTCGGATAAGATTTGTAGATCGAGTCTGATACAACAACCACATGGTCATCGCCCGGCTCTAGCCAACGTCCGGCTGCCATCTCCGGATCAATCTGTTGGCTGTCGCCCGGCGGGCCTACAAGGATCAGGTCAGCCACGACATTATCGCCTGCGTCTAGAATTTCCGCGCTGCCCCCGCCCCAGCCCTCGACTTCGAGCACGCCATCGATCTGATAAAGCACCTGTTGGACGCGCTGAATACGATACGGCCGTTCCAGCGATAGGGTAATGTCAGCCGCGAAGTGTTCGGCGAGCTGGTTCAAATAACCAAACATCGAGGCGCGCACGTTAAAAACGGCGATAAAGACGGCGCCGGCCATTATCAAGGTGAACAACGTCAGCGCCAGGCGACCCTTACGCCGGAAAGTATTGCGAATTGAAATCATGACCGGCCGCGAAATAAAACGCAGGCGTTCGGTGAGCCGCGCCACCAGGCCCGGCTCTTCCCCCACTTCGCCCATACTGTCGTCGCTGATGGCCCGCCGCACCGTGGTCTGCGAGCCCTGCCGCACGGGGAAGAACCCGGAAATAAGCGGTATGCTCAGCGCACCCAGAGCCATAATCAGGATCACCCAGGGCGAAAAGCGATAGGGCTGCAAGATAATATTGAGCTGGTCGGCCAGAAGGTTGACCAGGCCGTAACTGGCGGCCACCGCCAGCGGCAGCGAGATGAGGAGAGCCAGAAGGCCAAAAGAGAGAATCAATACAAGATACATGGTCTGGATCTGCACGCTGCGCGCGCCAACGAGCTTCATGACCCCAATCTGGCGCAAGTGCTGGCTCAATAGGGCATTGAGCGTATTGGCAATCAATGATCCGCTGAGAATCATCACCAGGACACCCAGCGCACCCATCACGGCCAGCAGCGCCGAGGAGATGGAGGCAAAGGGGTGTTCATTCGTTTTGCCCGTGACTGTCTGGTAGGCCGTGCGCCCGCCGCGCTCTAGTTTATCGGTGACAGCCGCCGCCACCGCTTCAATGTGCGCTTCATCATCGTTGTCGCCGTCGACCGTCACCAGAAGGCGATTGAAGTTGTACGGTTCGCCCAACCAGCTCAAGTCTTCCATGGAAACATATATTTTAGGCAGCGCGGCGAAATCGCGGCCGACGCCGGCCTGGTCGCGCACACTACCGATCAGCTCCATTTCGCGCACCGTGCCATCAGGCAGCTCGACCAGGATCATGTCGCCAATGGCAAAGTCATTCACGTAGGCGTTATTGTGCTCTATGACGAAAGTGCGCCGTCCTGGATAAGGCTCGCCTTCATACGGCAGGCGCTGGCTGATTGCCGCCAGCGCCGGATCCTCCTGAGCCACGGCATTATGGCTGAGCCACTCCTCGCCGTTCTTGCTCAGGCGCACGGCGACAAAATGCTGTCCCAGAGCGTCTTTTACGTCGGGCACCTCCTTGATGGTGTCGACCAGGCCCTGGTCAAAGGGATCGGTCACGATGTCAATATTGGCCGGATTGATCGAGGAGTAACTGATGTTGATGTCTTCAGAGAAGACTATATAGGAATTGGCGATCGTACCCACGGCAAAGACGCCGACGGCGATCGAGGCAACAACCAGAAAAGTGCGCAGCTTGCTATCCCACAAATCGGCCAGCACCTTGCGCCAGCGCGGCCGCAGTAATTTCGGTCCATCGCTCATTTCGCGGCGCCATCCTTGCGCCCGGCCTGGTTTTCCGCAACCCGTTCCTCGACTACCTCACCCAGCGCCCCTCGCGCCGCGGGTGACGAGGCCAGCAGGTCCTCAAACAGCGAGCGCGGCAAAACGGCCAGCTCCACCGGTTGATCACCGGCAGCGCGAACGCTGGCAATCGACTCACCGCCGCGCAGCAGTTCTACCTCGCCAAAGTACTGGCCCGGGCCAAGGCGTGCCAGGCTCGTTTCCCGGCCTCTGGGGCTGGTAAGTAGAATATCAACCTGGCCCTCGACGACCATGTAGAAATTCTGCACCGGCTCTCCCTGGCGCAGAATCGTCTGGCCTGGCTGGACGATGCGCCGCCCCGATTCCTTCGTCGCCTGCAGCAGCTGAGGGTGGTCGAACATGGGCAGCGCTGCGGCCACAGTCTTATCGATGATCTCCCCATCGGCGATGATGACCGTCTGGTCGGTGCGCTTCGTGAGCGAGGGATCATGGGTGACGAGGGCAATAGTCTTGCCGCGCTGCGCGAGCTCGCCAAATAGATTGACGATGATATCGGCCGAACGAGAATCAAGATTACCCGTCGGCTCATCGGCGACCACGATGGGCGGATCGGTCGCCAGAGCGCGGGCGATGGCCGCACTCTGCTGCTGGCCGCTGGAGACCGCGGTCGGCAGCTTGCTGGCCTGTTTTTCCAGGCCGACCATGCGCAAGAGTTGCATGGCTCGCTTTTCACGCTGTACCGCCGGCACGGCACCCGTGTAATCCATGGGCAGCATGGTGTTCTCCAGCAGAGTCAGCATCGGCAGCAGTTGGAAGAACTGAAAAACAATGCCCACTTCACGGCCGCGCCACAGGGCGCGTTTGCTCTCCGAGAGACGGTAGATGTCCTGGTTGCCGACAAGGACCTGGCCGCTGGTTGGATGGTCGATGCCGGTGATCATATTCAGCAGCGTCGATTTGCCACTGCCCGACTTGCCTACGATGGAAACAAACTGGCCGTAGTTGAGCTGCAGATCTACATGCTTGAGGGCGGTGAAATCCCCCGCGGGCGTGACATAAGTCTTGACCACATCATGGAGAACGATGGCCGGCAGGCCATGCTGGGCCTCGGTCACACCCAACCCGTCATAGACGCCCTTCTCCCTGCTGGCAATGACCGCCGGCACGGCTAACTCCTGGTGGGCGCCGCTGGTTACCACGATAGGCGCCGCCGGCTCATCTTCTCCAGCCGTCTCTTCGGGCGCCAGGACGCCGTCGACAATCTGCACGCGGCGCGAAAACCGGCGCGCGAGCCCGCGGTCGTGTGTGACCATGACGATGGTCTGCCCGCCGGCCACCAATCGCTCAAAGATGCGGAAGATCGTTTCTGCGGTGACCGAATCGAGATTGCCCGTGGGTTCATCAGCCAGAATCAAGGGTGGGTCATTAACCAGCGCGCGGGCTATGGCTACCCGCTGTTTCTGGCCGCCGGAGATGTGGGCCGGTATTTTATAGGCGTGGTCGCTCAATTCCACCAGGTCTAGCAGCTCCAGCGCGCGCTCACGGCTGATAGAGGGCGCATACTGGCCGGTGAAGTCCTGGGGAATCATCACGTTATCTACCAGGTCAAGCATCGGCAGCAGCTCGAACGATTGGTAAACGATGCCTACATTGTTGCCGCGCCAGAGGGCGAGCTGGTCTTCGGCCATGGCGTTGATCGACAACGGCTGTCCGTCCGCACCGTTAGCAGCCGCCGTGGCCGTGAAAATGACCTGCCCGCTGCTGACGCTGCTCACGCCGGACATCATATTCAACAGCGTTGTCTTGCCCGCGCCTGACTTGCCGACGATGCCCAGGAAGTCTCCGGGGAAGACATCCAGGTTTATATTGGTGAGTGCCTGGAAGCCGCCAGCAGCCGTGTCGTATATCTTGTTGACGCCGCGCAGTGCGATCAGCGGCGCAGTTGTTGCGACCGCCGTCTGCCCTTCAACAAGGGCGTGCCCGGCCACCGGTGTGTCGATCATGTCCATACAAGCAAAAGTTCATTTTCCGGGCACGAGCCCGGCGCTGCGGCATAGGGCACAAACACCCTAGTCCTGAACAAACCAATGGATTATAGGACAAGACGGCCGTTTGGCACGCCGTTATTAAGGTAAAAAGCTGTTTGACGTGAGCCGCCGGTAAGCGGCAGACAGTGGGCAGTTCAAAGTTCCCAGATTTCTGTTTTCTGCTGCGACTCTGCCACTTGCCACGTGCCGCTTTAGACTATCTGCGGCAGCAGCTCGAAATAGATCCCCACGAACCCAATCAGGATGAGCAGCACGCCGGAGACGCGGGTGAGCAGGGTATAGTTCCTGGTTGTCCAGCCAATCAGGCGGCGCTGGAAGGAGGATGCCAGGAAAGGCAGCAGTACCAGGGGCCAGCCGAAACCAAGGCCGAAGAAGAAGAAATAGAGCAGGCCGTCAGCCAGGTCCGCGGCACTGTTGCTGCCCAACAGGAAGGCACTCAGGATGACCGGACCGGCGCATGGAAGCGTCATCGGGCCCAAGAGCAGGCCATAAACATAAGCGCCGATGTAGGGATTCTTCAGTACCGGTGTCTGTACGGTTTGCAGGCGGTGGAACGGATTACGGCCGCTGAGCATCAACAGTCCCAAAAGAATGACGATGCCATAAATAGCGGGCAGAACGTAGGGCAGAACGGCGCCGAAGGACTGCTGGAAAAGGAACAGCAGGCCGCCCACTAAAACCATCATCGTCAGCACGCCGGCAAGCACCAGCAGCCCCATCCATTTCATTGCCCGCTGGGCGCCCTCATGCTGGGCGTTGGCCGCCATATAGGCCAGCAGCCCCGGATAGAGCGGTAGGATGCAGACGTTGGTTAGGATAGCGGCGTTGCCAAGTAAAAAAGCCTGAAGATATTCGGACATGCGATCTTTTCTTAAGTATGGAGAAGGAGCCGGCTGCTCCCACCCAAGAAGGCCGGCTCCTCTTTGAATAAGCTAACTCTGCGCGTCCTGGATCAGGGCTACAAGCTCAGCGGCGCTGTTGATGCCGGTGGACAGATCAGTGAACGTGCCGTCCGGACGAATGAGGAAATGCGGAGTTGAGGGTGCACTGGTAATTGCCCGGCCGAATTGATCCGCCAGCGCCGCCAGTATTTCATCCGACATGACGGCGTAGGTCCAGTCGAAGCCGTTGCTAGTGGCATAGGCGGCCAGATCTTCGGATGGCAGCGTCGTTTCCAGGCTGAGGCCGACGAACACCACCTCATCGCCGAACTGCGTCTTCGCCTGGATTACCTGGCCCTGCTGCTGTTTACAATTGCTGCACCAGGTCGCCATGGGCTCCACAAAAACGGTCTTGCCGGCGAAGTCGGCGAGGGTGAAGGTTTCGCCGGTGGCGGCGTTGGTCAGGGCGAGCGTCTGCCAGGCGGGCGTCTCGCCGCTGGCCGGCGCCATTCCGTCCTCCATGGCTTCACCGTCCGCAGCTGCCTCTTCCATCATGGCCCCATCATGATCGGCGGCTTCCATGGCCGTGCCCTCATCTATTGCGTCGTCGCTCATAGCGTCGCCATCATCCATCATGGTCTCATCATGGTCGTCAGCATCCATGGCCATATCGTCGTCCATCGACTCGCTGTCCATGGCCTCGTCGTCCGTCACAGCGTCCTCATGGTCAGCACTGTCCATGGCCATATCGTCGTCCGTGGCGGCCATATCGGCGCTGCTCGGCTCTAGCGCTGCTTCACTCCCGCGGGCATCTGCTCCGCTGCACGCGGCCAGAACCAGGATCAAAATCAACAACAGGGGAAGTAACATCTTCTTACGCATTATTCGCTCCTTTTCTATGGTACGCGTTTGCGGCCAGCAAGAAATAGCTACCGGCCATTCGCGCCGCAGTATAGCGGCCATATATTGAAAATAGATGTGTTGAGGATTACAAGAAGATTACGAAACCGATCAATGATCAACTCAAA
>JBJYWX010000529.1:0-3173 GCA_046259695.1 Promineifilaceae bacterium (SeqCode)
GGCCATATCCTTCGCGGAAAAAGAGGCTGTGCGCCCCCTGGCGAATGAAGGTCACAACATCGGCGTTAAGTACTTCATCCTGCGCCAGGCCGGGAGGAACGTCACTGAGAAAGATCAGGCGCAGCACGGCAGCCAGCAGAAGTACGGCAGTCGCAAGCCAGAGCCAGCCGGCTTTGGTCATTAAATCATTGCCCAATCGGGCCGGATTCTTTTCAGGCATTATACTATTGTAAAGCGGCAGCGGTTTTGCTCCCATACGCAACTCCCACGTCTGAATGGTGTTTCCTCGTCTATCTGAATGGGGGTATATGGCTCACCGCGAACGAGACTTCACTCGATAATGACCTGACCCAGCGGGATACTATTATTGGTATAGGGATTCCCCAGTTCGTCAACAGCAATCAGGCGCTCGCCGGTATCGGGATGGTAAACGCCAATTTCCACGCGATACGTGCCGGGCGGGATGTTGGACAGGGGTATAGAGAGGTGGTCGTTGACATATTCGCCCGCGTGCCACAAATTGGTGGGGTAAGCCCAGTCACGCGGAACCGTATCAAGCTGCGCCAAAAGCTCGCCACTGTCCATATCATAAACATGAACGAAGAACTTATACGAGATATCCATCTCCTGCACAGCCTGCCAGAAAAGTCTCAGGTCCAGGCTCTGGCCGCTCAGGATTGGGCCGTTAAAGCCAACCAGGGCCAGGGTCGAACCAAGATCAACGGCCAGCGGCGTATCGGGCGATGGAGGCGAGAACTGGCGGCCTTCGCCGTTCACAAAGAGCGTGCCTACGTCGAAGCTGCCGCTTTCCTGACCATCCTTCCCAAACAGGGCCACGCTGACCTTGTATCGCCCATCCTTCGCGACCAGCTCTAGAGGAAGATCCTGCTGCGCACGCACGAGCTCAATGTCGCCGGTTGTTTCCGGGGGAAAATCGAGCTGGTGGCAGGTTTCGGCCGCTTTTTCGCCCTGATCGTTTGTGAGTTCGACACAGGCGGTCCAGCCGCGGGCTGTCGATGGTTCAAGGGACCAGTGCGTGTAGGCCGTCGCTTGCTGCTCGCTGCCTTCGCTCCTCTCATAGATCTGACCGGCCACAGAAGACAGACCGGGCGTTTCCGTAGCCTGCGCGTGAAAATCCAGCCCTTGAACCAGCCCTGTTGCATAAACCAACAGGTCGTCATCCTCGTGCAGTGGAGCGACGCCCATCCAGCGCCGCCACTTGCTGGCCTGGTCTGGGGATAAGAAGCGTTTGTGAATAACAAGGTAGGGTAGATTGGCTTCCGCCAGCGGCTTCAGCTGCGCACTGATATCGGCCGTTTCCGGCGGCACCGGGTCGCGCTCGCGTAGGTCGGCCAGGAAGGGCGTGGCATTAATGAAGTCATAAGCCTCGCGCGGCGGCCGGGAGACATGCCCTTCAACCAGTGGCTTTTTGTGCACGAGCTGGTAAATCATAGCAACCTCGTCGAAGTTGCGCGTCAGGGGAATTGTAACCAGGCCAAATGTCCCGTTCTCAGCGGCCAGCGATTCGTACCAGGCCGGCGTCCCCAGACCAAACAGCGGGTATTTGGGTACGCGATAGCCCAGAGCAATGAGAACGGCCAGGACGGCGGTAATGCCCCAGGAAATGGGAGCTGAGAAACGGGCGGACAGTAGGACCATTAACCCATATCCGGCTAAGATGGACACAGGCACGGCCAGAAGCGCCGAGAAGCGCGACGGGTAACGAATCAACTGCACCAGTAAAAGTTTCTCTTCCAGCCAGGCGTAGGGCAGGGCGAAATAAGTCTGGCCGTTGATCGTCAAAACACGACCCAAAGCCAGGAGCAGCAGAAGCAAGGCCATACCCAGCCACAGCCACTTATCGCGCCGTTTTGCAAAGAGGCCGAGTATAGACAGGCTCAGCGTGATCAGGCCGATCGGCGTACGCGTGATCAGGTTGGGAAAACGCTGCTTGGCCAGCGTACCGAAAAACGGTGCACCTCTGCCCGGTATGAAGTAACCCAGCAGATCGGCATCGCCCCAATCCCCCTCATCAGGCAAAATATCCAACGGAAATTCACGAGTCGCCTGAAAAAGGATCAATGGTCCGGCAAAAGGCGCCAACAGCAAGAGTGCTAGCCCACCAGATACCAATAGCTGCAGTATGATTGGACCGCGAGATTCATCAACTTCTTTCCAGAGCCAATAGAAGGCGGCAAGTCCTAGCAATGGCGCGCTCATAATTAACATCTGGTAGCGGCTGAGGCCAATGCCGGCCAAGGCCAGGCCAAGCAAACAGACATCGATCCAGCGCCGGCTTTGTATCAGGCGATGCATAGCCAGCAGCGATAGCGGCACAAAGGCGATGAAGATCAGATTGGGCTGGCTGAAACGGGTGATGATATACGGCCAACCGGTGACGATGAAACCGGCCAGAAAGGAGGCAGGCTCACTACCCGTGAGGTGGCGCAGCAATAAGTAGGTTGACGTGCCGTTGAGCACAAGGACCATCAGGTAAACCAGTGTGTACGCGGCAGGTCCGCCAACGAGTACCTGCAATGGCAGCCACATGGCGATATTCAGCCAGGCGAAATTATGCGTGTAAAGTTCGACACCTTGTGGATAGAAAAGGCGGTGGGTGACAAAGGGGCTGTTCCCGCTGAGCAGCGCATCCTTGACCCAGTTGTAGGTCCAAAGATGCACAAAAGCGTCGCCATCGTTTCCCGGGATCGCTGTGCCCAGACTGCCCAATGCCGGCCAGGTCAGCCAGGCGGCAAAGAGAGCGTATATAAGGACAACCAGCATAAGTATGGCAGTCACAAGCCAGGGCCTACCGGCTATGGTCATTAAATCATCGCCCAGTCGGTCTGATTGCTTTTCAAGCATCATACTATTTTAAAGCGGCGACGGTTTTTCTCCCAGACGCAACTCCAACGTCCGGTTGGTGATTATTCGCCTGCTCCTCTACCGTCAAGAAATGAAGGGCTTGACCTCTCTTATTTTTCCTTCTTCAGGCAATTCTGAAGAAGGTGCCAGAAAGTGCCGGGCACTTTTTTACATCTTTCTCAAGGAATAACCTTGTTAAGTGCCCAGCACCTGATGGGGTTAGAATAGCCCGCTGAGCAGGCCATCGACGTATTTGGAATGGCGGTAGCGGGGAATGGGGAACTAGTTAGCTGCCTGCTCCAGCCTTT
>JBJYWX010000530.1:0-18490 GCA_046259695.1 Promineifilaceae bacterium (SeqCode)
TGCCTTCACTCACCTTTAGCCAGCCGCAGCCGGTACAGAATCATACCAGGGCTCGCCGTAGTATGCAGGACGGGCGTGGCGCTAAAGCCGGCGCCGGCCACGGCGCGCAGCACGGGGCGCGCCTGATCACCTGCGGGGAGGACCAGGAAACGCTCTCCTGGGTCGCGTCCAAATACGGCCAGATCCTTAATGAGCGCCTGCGGGTGGGGAAACCAGCTTATATAGACGCCTTTATCGATAAAAGAATACCTCCAATGCCAGCTGTACCAATGATCATAAAGGACGGTGCCGTATGGCGCCTGGTCCAAGTACTCGGCTACCTGCCAGGCGCCTTGGTCCGCATCGGGGCTGCCGCCAAGCGGCAGGCCGGCGGCGCGCGCCTCCAGCGCCGTCGGCGCCTGTACAAGCAGCATGAGGATCAGCAAGAGCGCGGCCGGCAGTAGAGCCCATCGCCCGGAAACGGGCAAGCGCTCCATGAGCAAGGCGGCGCCGCGAGCAATGACTAGCGCGACCAGCGGCAGGAGTGGCAGCAGGTAACGATCCCAAACGGGGACCGCCAGCAGCCAATGCAGCCCGAAATAGGACAGCACAAACAGGATCAGCAGCCTATCCACCAGGCTGTGACGGTCAGGATCGCCCCGGCTCTGCCACCAGAGTGCGAGCGTCGCGACTAAGAACAGCACGGGAAGGAGCGCTGAGCCAAGCGACAGAGACCACAGCGTTGACCAGGAGGCCAGACGGGGCAGGAGTTCGAAGGACCAGGTCAGGCGCAGGCCGCCAAAATTGGTGAGCTGCTCGCCCCACAAGTCCAGCCGGCCACTGCGCAGGAACTGCCAGAGTAAGAACAAGGCCAGAGGCGGCACAAAACCAAGCAGCGCCCGGCGCCACTGCCATTTTTGCCAGTCATATAACCACGCCAGGGCCAGTGCCAAGGGCAGAAAGATCCAGGCCTGATACTTGGTCAGCACGGCGAGGCCAAAGAAAAGACCTGCCCATAACGGGCGCGCGGGAAGGGCAAGCCACAGCAGGGCCGCCATCAGCCAGGCAGTGAGCAGCGGATCGGTGAATGCTGTGGCGCTGAACTGGATCGCCAGCGGCGACGAAACCACGATGAGGGCCGCCATAAGTGAAGTGAAGGTGTGATGGTAGAAGCGCCAGGCCAGAACGGCAGTTAGGGGAATGGTGAGGAGTGAGGCCGCCAGGTTAGGCAGCCGTGCCGCCCACTCCACCGGCCCGAACAGCGGATAGGCCAGCGCCTGGAGATAGAACAAGAGGGGCGGTTTGTCCACGTTCTGCGCTAACAGCAAGGGATCACGCCAGATGGCGATGAGGCGCGCCCAGGCAGCAAACAGCGCCTCATCCGCATGGAAATGATTGCTGAACAGGGCGGGAAAGCGCAAGGCAGCCGCAAGCAGGATCAGCAGGAGGAGCAGGACGCGGCCGGAGCGAGGCATCCTTCGATACAATACCTAATCAACGAAGCGGTACTTGATCAGGTAATAAAATGCTTTTGGCCCTTCGCGCCATGGATTGAGCTTCTTACCTTCTTCAAATTCACGGCCGTTGTACGAAATCGGCACTTCATAGATGCGGTGGCCGCGCTTGAGTACCTTTGAGGTTATTTCAGGCTCAAATTCAAATCCCTTGGCGCGCAATGGAATATCCCGGATGACGTCCGCGCGAAACACTTTGTAACATGTCTCCATGTCAGAAAGTATCGTGTTGTACAAGACATTGGTTACCAGGGTAAGGAACTTGTTGCCGACCATGTGCCAGAAGAACATCGTCTTGGTCGGCCCGCCACGGAAACGGGACCCATAAACAACAGCTGCGCGGCCTTCTTCAATCGGCTGCACCAGGGCGGGATAGTCGCGCGGATCATATTCCAGATCGGCATCCTGAATTAGCAGAATATCGCCGCCGGCAATCTCAAACCCGGTGCGTACGGCCGATCCTTTGCCTTGATTCTTCTTCTGTAGATGGACGACTACACGTTCATCCAAAGCAGTCACTTCGTCATAAAGCGCACGCGTACCGTCCGTGGAACCATCATCCACGATAACCAGTTCGTTTACCGTATCAATGGCCAGGACCGCCTTCACGGCGGGAACCAACGTCTCGCGTTCATTGAATACGGGCATTATTACAGATAATTTCACGCCGCGGATTATAGCATTGGCAAGGTAGGCTGAAAACCTGGCAGCTCCCTACCAGTCTACCGTTAACCAACGTTCACGATATAATCGAGCTATGCTATCTCAAATCAAAAACCTTGTACTCGATATGGATGGGGTCCTCTGGCATGGTGAGACGGCGATGCCCGGTCTTCTCCCGTTTTTTACCACGCTTGACCGGCTGGAGATCAGCTATGTCCTGGCGACAAACAACGCCACACGCACGGCCGAACAATATACGCAGAAGATCGCTCGCTTCGGCCTGGATATCCCACCAGAACTCATTCTCAACTCGGCTGAAACCACGGCCGTGATGCTCGCCGGGCAGTATGCTCTGGACACGCCGGCCTATATCGTTGGTGCGAAAGGTCTGCACGCGGCAATGAAAGACCAGGGATTTACAGCAGTGACGGCGGAAGAGGTAGAAGAAGGTGCACGGCCGTCGCTGGTGGTCCTTGGCTTCGCGCCACATGTCTGCTATAAGGAACTTGCCATGGCCGCCCTGCTGGTCAACGAGGGCGCCACTTTCGTGGGCACCAATCCCGATCCCTCGATTCCCACGGAACTGGGTCCGCTGCCCGGCGCCGGCGCGCTGCTGGCCGTGATCAGTACTTCCACCGGGGTAGAACCTATCACCGTGGGTAAGCCCGGCCCATTAATCTTCGAATACGCCCTACAGCGCTTGAACGCACAGAAAGAAAATACGGCAATGGTTGGCGACCGGCTGACAACGGATATCGCCGGTGCGAAAGCAGCCGGGCTTTGGGCCATCCTCGTCCTCTCAGGCATTGCTACCCGCGAGGATATCGCCGGCAGCGCCTACCAGCCCGATTTTGTGTACGCCGATATTGCCGAGTTAGGGCAAGCGCTGGAACGGGCGGCGGGCGGATAACTCATGGAAAACCTGGAATCGCGCGGGCCGGATCGGTTGAATGTTTACGACCTCTCTCTTGCAGACCTGAGCCTGGCCGTGCAGGCGCTCGGCCAACCTGCCTATCGAGCGCGCCAGATCTGGGAATGGCTTTACGTCCATTACGTGGACAGTTTCGACCAGATGCTGAACGTGCCTCGCGATTTGCGCACTGCCCTTTCTGCTCGCTATGCGCTCAATATCCTGAGGCCAGTCGATGAGCTGCACTCCACCGATGGGCAGACGAGCAAGCTTTTGTTTGGCTTGAGTGACGGCCAGCTCGTGGAGACGGTTTTGATGAAATATGATAAGCGGCGCACACTCTGCATCAGTTCACAGGCGGGCTGTGCGATGGGCTGTGTTTTTTGTGCGACGGGCCAGATGGGCTTCTTTCGTCACCTGAGCCGCGGTGAGATCGTCGCCCAGGTGCTGTACTTCGCCCGCCGCCTGGCCCAAGAAGGCGAGCACGTTACCAATATTGTACTGATGGGCATGGGCGAGCCGCTGCACAATTACGATGAGACACTAGCCGCGGTTGATCGTTTGATCGACAGTGCTGGTTTTAATCTAGGCGCGCGCAAGATTACGATTTCGACCGTCGGCCTGGTGCCGGCCATCAAGCGCTTCGCCGATGAACGGCGGCAGGTCGGCCTGGCCGTTTCTCTCCACGCGGCAACCGATGAAGAAAGAGGACGGCTCATCCCGGTGGCAAGGCGCTGGCCGCTGGTCGAATTAATGGATGCTTGCGACTACTACATCGCACGCACCGGGCGCCAGTTGACGTTTGAATGGGCCCTGATCCAACAGGAAAACGACACACCTGAACAGGCCAGGGCGCTTGGCGCGCTGCTGCAGGGCAAACTCTGCCATGTCAATCTTATTCCCCTTAACCCAACGCAGGGCTATGGCGGCGGACCGTCGGCGCGCGAGCGTGTAGACGCATTCCAGGAAGTGCTCGCCGGCTACGGCGTTTCTAGTTCCGTGCGCGTGCGGCGTGGAATTGATATCCAGGCCGGATGCGGGCAGCTGCGTGACCGGCACCTCAGCGGCGCCTAGTTGGGGGAGAAGGGAGCGGGCCGCCAGTCCGGCTAGCAGCCGATGTACCAGCAGGGATCGTCCTGATTACCGCCGGTGCGAATCTCAAAATGAACATGCGGCCCGGACGAATTGCCGGTATTGCCGACAGCGCCAATAACCTGTCCCTGGTTGACTACCTGGCCGGGATAAACATTGATGCCGCTTAAATGCCCGTAGAAGGTCTCAAAGCCGTTGCCATGGTTGACGACAATCAGGTTGCCGTAACCATAAATATTCCAGCCGGCGAAGGTGACTGTGCCGGTGTCCGAAGCAAAAACGCCTGATCCCTCAGCGAGCGCAATATCAATGCCAGGATGGCCATACCAGAAGTACTGGGTGAAATTGCGTGAGCTGACCGGGTAGACGAAGGTGCCCGTGCCGACCACGGCCGGCGCAATGCCGCTGCTTGTGCTCGAACCGCCGCTCACAGAGGTCAGCGTCGGCGGCGTCCAGATGAATACTTCGGCAATGGCGCCTGGGACCAGAATTTGTGTATCCGGATAGAGCCGGTAAGGAAACTCCAGGTTGTTCGGCTCGTAAGCAATAATGTCGTCAACCGCAATGCCGTATTGTTCGGAGATGCTCTCCAATGTGTCCCCCGCCTGAACATCATGCAAAACACCGTCAATAGGCAGGATGGTCAATTCCATGCCCGGCTGCATCAGGCTAGATTCCTGGCTGAGGAATGGGTTACCGCCGAGCAGTGTCTCGGTCTTGATATTGTAGCGGTAGGCAATTTCGGAGGGCGTGTCGCCGCGCTCGACGACGTATTTCTGGAATTCGTGGTGTGGTACTTTACCCTGGTATGTCTCAGGAACGGGATTGGGGGAGATGGCATTGTCGCTGAGAACAGGCACTGGCTCGCCGTTGAGATTAAGGGGTACCGCACCTGTATCGGCCGAGGGAACAACCGTACCGCTGGGCGTCGCCATCGCCGGAGTGCGGGTCTTGCTAACTTCCTCCGCTTGCACGCCAAGACGCAAGCCGAGTATCAACATCAGAACTAACAGCAGTAAGACGACCAGCGCCGCCAGCGGCGGCAGCCGCCTTTCCTTTTCCTTCATACCAGGGCGCTATGCTATCACAATCAATCAGCGATCAAAAAGCGGGCTGCCTTAGCAGCCCGCCGTTTCTCAAGTTGCCCTTATAAAGGGCCGCCAAACGGTGGCGGTTAGATCATATCTTTGGTCAGCGTCTCCAGGAACTCGTAATTTGTCTTGGTGCCGCGAAGGCGCTGCAAGACAGCCTGCGTCGCGCTGGAGATGTCATAACCGGGCGTGTCCATCAGGTGACCGAGCATCTGGCGCATGACGTACACGCGCGCCAACTCGTCGCCTGACAGAAGCAAGTCTTCGCGGCGTGTGCTTGAGCGCTCGATATCGAAGGCTGGGAAAATGCGGCGCTCTTGCAGGCGGCGGCTGAGCAGCAGCTCCATGTTGCCCGTGCCCTTGAACTCCTCATAGATCACGTCGTCCATGCGGCTGCCAGTGTCTACCAGGGTAGTGCCGATAATGGTCAGGCTGCCGCCTTCCTCGACATTACGCGCCGAACCAAAGAATCGCTTAGGCGGGTAAAGGGCGCCCGGATCGAGGCCACCGGACAATGTACGGCCGCTCGGTGGCACGGTCAGGTTGTAAGCGCGCGCCAGGCGGGTGATGGAGTCCAACAGAATAACCACATCTCTACCACCTTCTACCAGACGTTTTGCGCGCTCGAGGGCCATTTCCGCGACGCGGCAGTGCTGGCGTACCGGTTCGTCAAAAGTCGAGCTGACGACCTCTCCTTCGATGGAGCGGTCCATGTCAGTCACCTCTTCCGGCCGTTCGCCAATAAGCACGACCATCAAATGCAGTTCAGGATAGTTGGTGGAGATACCGTTAGCAATATCCTTCAATACTGTTGTCTTACCCGCTTTAGGGGGTGAAACAATCAGGCCACGCTGGCCACGGCCGATAGGAGCAACCAGGTCAAGCAAGCGTGTCGAAAGAATATGCGGTTCAGTTTCCAGTCTGAGCTTCTGGTCAGGGAATATCGGTGTTAAGGAGGCAAAACGCGGCCGTTTGCGAGCCTCTTCCGGGCTCATCCCGTTGACCGATTCCACGCGAAGCAAGCTGTAGTACTTCTCGTTATCCTTTGGAACGCGAACCTGGCCCAGGATCATATCGCCGGTGCGCAGGCCAAGGCGGCGGATTTGTGAGTTTGAGACATAGATATCTTTGCGGCCAGGCAGCAAATTGCCCGAGCGCAAGAAACCCATCGTCTGTTTATCATCTTCGATGATTTCCAGCACGCCGCCCTGGAAATTTAACCCTTTAGCCTTTGCGTTGGCAGCAAGGATTTCGAAAATCATGTCCTGCTTCTTCATCGCGCGTAAGCCTGGGATTTCCATCTCCCGGGCCATGTCACGAAGTTCGCTTAATTTTTTTTCTTCGAGTACACCAATGTCCATATAATTCTTCTCCGCAAGAGTCTCGGCCCCTAGCTACAATACCGCCGTCTGATTCATTCAAATTTGGGAACTGGCCACGCAGTTTTCACTGCCCGGCATTGATCAATTATGCGCGTTGCCAGCAAGGTTCAAGCGCCGGCAGGGTTATCCGCTAATTGTCTGTGTAAAATCGAGGAATTATCCAAAGACTCCAATGGTTGGGCGCAAGGAGTATACCATGTGGCTGCACCGGCGTCAATCCACCAGCGCTTTGCTCTCTTGCGTCAGATAATATTCTACTTTTTCCACCAGCGAACGATTACCGATGAACAGCGGCGTGCGCTGGTGAATCTCCTCCGGCACAATGTCCAGGATGGGCCGGTACCCGTTGGAGGCGTATCCGCCCGCCTGCTCCATCAGGTACGCGAGCGGCGCAGCTTCATACAGCAACCGAAGTTTGCCGTTCGGCTTCTTCGTTTCACCAGGATAGAAATAGACGCCGCCGCGCAGGAGGTTTCGATGAAAATCGGCCACCAACGACCCAATGTAACGTGATGACAACTGCGGGTCATCGCCAGACTGCCCCTGCAGCCACTGCAAGTATTCCTGCACTCCGGGCGACCAGCGCGGGAAATAGGCGCTATTGACGCTGTAATACGCTGGTGGTTCAGGCAGGCGCAGGTCGGGATGCGATAATAGAAACTCGCCAAGCTCGGGATTGAGAGTGAAACCATGAACGCCCTGACCGGAGCTGTAGACCAGCATCGTGCTGGCCCCGTAAAGAACATACCCTGCAGCAACCAAATTGTGGCCCGCCTGCAAAACATCTTCGAGTCTGCCCCTCAAATCCCAATCAACCGTACGGAAAATGCCGAAAATAGTTCCTATGCTTACATTAACATCAATGTTTGATGATCCATCCAAGGGATCGTAGACAAGGACATAGGAGCCCTTATGGTAACGTTCCGGGATGGTAATGATTTCCTCTCGTTCCTCGGAGACCAGCGCGCAAAGCCGGCCCGTATGGTCGCACATGCGAAAAAGCACTTCATCGGCGAATACATCCAGTTTCTGCTGGCGCTCGCCCTGAACATTGTCTGCCCCGGCCGAACCCAAAATGTCGACCAATCCAGCGCGGTTAGTTTTGATAGCAATGATTTTGGCCGCCAGGGCAATATCATAAAGCAGATTGGTGAATTCGCCGCGCGCGTAATCGGGCTGATGGTCTACGATAAATCGCTCAATCGTCAGAACTTTTTCCGGCATGGCTCTTGCTCCTCAAAGTAACGCTGGTGAAACAGGGATCATGAGAAATAGGCGTAATAGTAACTGATCAAATAGAATCCAATTGACACTGTCCAGATCAGCGTATCCACGCGATCGAGGGCGCCGCCATGACTGCCAAAAGTCCGTCCTGAATCCTTCTGGCCAGCTTCTCGTTTCAGCAACGAAATGCCGAGATCACCTATGGGGCCGAGGACCGAGATCAGCAGCCCAAGGATTGCCGCAACCAACAGCGGAAGCTGCAGCAGATAAGCTGCGAGAACAGTAAACGTCGTTCCTAAGAGGACACCTCCAAAGTACCCTTCAACGGTCTTATTTGGGCTCAGCCGCGGTGACAGCTGGTGTTTGCCCAGCACACGTCCGGCCAGGAATTTTCCCACGACATAGGCCGCGGAATCGGCCAGCCAGGTGCTAACAATCACAAGCACCGTCCACTGCCAGGCCATAGTTTCGATGCCGCGCAAGTAAAAGAAATGACTGGCCAGCCAGCCCAAGAGCACAATGCCGGCAACCATGGCTAACCAGCTCGGCAAAGCGATGCCGTCCTCTCGTGACTCATAGAGCCACAGTGCGTAGGCCATGGCGATCAAGAGCGCGGCGACCATCAGGACCGAAGTCGTGGACGTCGTGCCCCACTCTGCCGATAGATAAAAAAGCAGGGAAGATCCGACCATAATCGCCATCGAAGGCAACCAATCCAAACGTCGGATCAAATGGACATATTCGGCAGTTGCCAGAAGCAAAATCAACGCCAAGGGAACGAAGTAGAATAGTCCGCCCCGATAGATCAGATAAAGCGCCAACGGCCCCAAGGTTAGGGCAATTGCGGCGCGCTGCAGAAGGTTGCTCATTTACCCCGCGGCCTAGGAACAGAAATTAAGGGTTCTCGTCGACCAGGCCGAAACGCCTGTCGCGCTGGTTAAAAGCCACAATCGCTTCGTACAGCTCTTCGCGTCCGAAATCTGGCCAATAGGCAGGCGTTGGATAATACTCAGCATAGGCAGCCTGCCAGATCAAAAAGTTGCTAATACGCACCTCACCACTGGTGCGAATGACAAGATCCGGATCGGGCAGGCCGGCCGTAAAGAGGTACGAACTAAAAAGCTCTTCCGTCAATTCGTCCGGCTTGATACCATCAGCCAGCATCTGGCGCACGGCATGTAAGATTTCGGCCCGGCCCCCATAGTTGAACGCCACATTCAAAATGAGGCGATCGTTGTTCTTGGTGAGCTCCAGCGCATTCTGTACTTTCTGCTGAAGCGTGGGATCAATGCCTGACAGGTCACCAAGATGATGCAGACAGACACCCTGGCGGTGCAGCTCGCCCAGTTCCTGGTCCAGGACGCGAGAAAAAATCCGCATCAGGCCCCGCACTTCCGTCTCGGGTCGCCCCCAGTTCTCGGTTGAGAAGGCATAGATGGTGAGGATCTTCACATTGAATTCGACGCAGGCGCGCACGATCCGCCGCAGGTTTTCGGCTCCGGCGCGGTGTCCGGCCTGGCGCGGCAGACCGCGCTGCCTGGCCCAACGTCCATTACCATCCATGATAATGGCGATATGGGTCGGGACCGTTAATGATGTGAGATCAAATAGTTCTTCACGGGGGCTGAACATGTGCCCACCTACACTTCCAGGATTTCCGCTTCTTTCTGCTCACCTATTTCATCAATCTGTTGAATGAACTCGTCGGTGAGATCGTTGAGACTATCAATACCGCGATGCAAATCATCTTCCGTAATCATTTTCTCTTTTTCGAAGTCCCGCAAATCGTTGAGAGCATCGCGGCGGACGTTACGAACCGCCACTTTGGCCTCCTCGACGCGCCTGCTGATCAGGCGGCTTAGATCGCGGCGGCGTTCCTCGGTAAGACGCGGAATGTTGAGGCGAATGATCTTGCCGTCGTTGTTGGGCATAATGCCCAAGTCGGATTTCAAGATGGCCTTTTCAATAGCTGAGATAGCGCCGGCATCGTACGGCCGGATGGCGATCTGCTGAGCTTCGGGCACGGAGACCACCGACATTTGATTCAGGGGCACGTCCGTACCATAGTACTCGACGACGATACGATCTACCAGGTGCGGGCTGGCACGACCGGTACGGAACGCCGCCAGATCGCCGGTAAGGGAGGCTACTGCACCTTCCATGCGCACACGTGTTTCTTTTAATAAGTCACGGACCATCGCTACCTCCAGCACTCAACAACTAATCAGGCATGGATCGTTGTGCCGACCGTCTCCCCTTGAACTAGTCGTTTGACGCTGTCCTTCTGCCAGAAATCGAGCACGACAATGGGCATATTGTTTTCCATACAGAGGGACACAGCCGTTGTATCCATCACTCGCAAACGCATATTCAGGAAATCGATGTAGGTCAATTCATCGAAAGGCTGCGCGTCCGGATTTTTCACCGGATCATCGTCATAAATCGCGTCAACCTTGGTCGCCTTGATCATGACTTCCGCGCCAAGCTCCATGGCTCGCAGCGCACCGGCCGAATCAGTTGTGAAATAGGGATTACCAGTTCCGCCGGCGATAATCACGACCCTTCCCTTCTCGAGGTGGCGGATGGCGCGCAGACGAATATACGGTTCTGCAACGGTGCGCATCTCATTCGCTGTTTGCACACGGGTAACAACACCTGAACGTTCGAGAGCATCCTGGAGAGCCAGTGCATTCATAACCGTGGCAATCATGCCCATGTGATCCGCGGTTGATCGCGACATGCCCTGGCTGGTGCCAACAGAACCGCGCCAAAGATTGCCCGCCCCAATGACGATCGCAACCTCGACCCCTAAATCATAGACGTCCTTAACAATCTCTGCAACCTCCGCAGCGCGCGTGGGATCTATACCAAAGCCCTGCGGGCCGGCGAGCGCTTCGCCGCCCATCTTCAGTAAGATGCGGTTGTAGCGGTTATCTCCTTTCATGTTGTTCTGTCCTGAAGGCTGATTCCCTGCCGGTCACCAGTTACAGCGGGGCGAAAGGCGGGATTATAATTAAGGGCGTTCTATCGAACGCCCTTAGCACTATTCGCGACAGGCGAGAACCTAGATGGCCTCTCCCAATTCATAGCGCGCGAAGCGCCGTACCTTGATATTCTCTCCGGTCGTGCGGATTGCCTCGGTGAGCATTTCGCCGATTTTGATCGACTCATCACGAATATAAGGCTGCTCTAACAGGCAAACTTCCTCGTAATACTTGCCAATACGACCGGTTACGATTTTCTCGATGATCTCCGGCGGCTTGCCTTCCGCAGCGGCCTGGGCGCGCAGCACGTCCAGTTCTGCCTCCAGCTCTTCGGTATCCACATCTTCAATACTTACGTATTTGGGGCTCATCGCCGCAATCTGCAGGGCCAGATTGTGGGCCAGGTCAACAAACTGTTCATTACGCGCCACGAAATCGGTCTCACAGTTCAGCTCAAGCATAACCCCAATCCGAGAGCCGGGATGGCTGTAAACCTCAATAACGCCTTCGTTAACATCGCGGTCGGCGCGTTTCGCTGCGCGGGCAGCACCCTTTTTGCGCAGGATAACGACCGCTTCCTCGAAATCACCGTTGGCGGCTTCGAGTGTCTTTTTAGCTTCAAGTACGCCCGCGCCCGTTACGGAACGCAGTTCTTTTACCATTTCAGTCGTGATTTTCATGTTCTTGCTCTGTGCTCCTACTCGTTTTCTTCATCGATGCCGACTGCTTCTTCCGCTTCCTCGATGAGTTCCTCAACGACTTCCTCAACCGCCTCTACCGCTTCTTCGATCTCTTCCTCGAGTTCAGCTTCCTCTTCGCTATCTTCAACCATTTCTTCGAGTTCAGCTGCGACGGCTTCGCCTTCTTCCGGCTCATCGTCTTCAACTTCAACCCGCTCGCGCAGCTTGGCCAGTGTCGACTCGCCGAGCAAAACCTCGTCCTCGACATTGCCCATGCCGTCGAATTCGGCATATTCATAGGCGTCGAAATCGGTAATCTCAACGTCTTGGCCGGACTCGCGCATGGCCATACCCTCCAGGGCTGCATCGGCCATCTTGCCTGCGATGAGCTTGATAGCGCGAATGGCGTCGTCGTTGGAAGGAATGATGTAATCGATATTGTCAGGATCAGAATTAGTGTCCACGACGCCGATAATCGGGATGCCAAGGATATTGGCCTCGTGCACGGCCGTATCTTCGTTATTTACATCGACCACGAACAGCAGATCAGGCAGCGTGCGCATCTTGCGAATACCACCGAGCCTGGAGTTCAGCTTCTCGATTTCTCGTTCGATACGCAGGCGCTCTGTCTTCTTTAATAGGTCGAAATGACCCGCGTCGCGACGTTCCTCAAGCTTGTCCAGGTGATCGATACGCTGGCGAATGGTTTGCCAGTTGGTCAAGGTACCGCCCAGCCAGCGAACGTTTACATAGGGCTGGCCGGAGCGAGACGCCTCGCGCGCAATCGTGTCCTGCGCCTGGCGTTTAGTGCCTACAAAGAGTACCTCGCCACCCTCGGCAACAGTATCGCGAACCAAGTCGTAGGCTTCTTCGATCAATACAATCGTTTGCTGCAGATCGAGGATATGAATGCCGTTGCGCTCCGTGAAGATATACGGTTTCATCTTCGGATTCCAACGACGGGTGCGATGTCCGAAATGGACACCGGTTTCCAATAATGATTTCATTGAAACGACGGCCATGGGGATTATTCTCCTTTTTGTTTTGAGCTTCCACGCCCTTCACCCTAACCGAGCACTCGCATGGCCGTTGCCACGCGACACAGTTCAAGAGATGAACCATGCCGGGCAGCAAAGCGAGCACAACTCAGCCAGTCCAGACGTGTGTAAGATGTTAATTTTTCCCTGTAATTACGGGGAGGCTGGGCAGAAAGTGCCAAGCCGCTTAATTATAGTCACCGCGCTATTCTATGCAAGCCCGGGCCGCGCTTCTAATATTAATCTGACACTGATTTTGGGCCGGCTATTCGTCCAGCAGAATAACCGGCTCCTGGTAGTAGCGGAAGCGGCTGCGCCGCAGCTTTTCAGCAAGCAGTTCGCTAAACCAGGCGCGCTTCTCGACCAGCGGCTCGTCGCGAAGCAGCCGGTCAAGATCGGCATTCAGCCGCAGGATTCGACCTGGTATGATAAACCGCGTCAGACCGGCAGGCAGGAGTTCACCCGCGCTCGCCGCGTCAAACACCTCCGCCGGCGAAAATTGAGGAAACACGGCCAGGACCCGTAAGTGCGGAAACTGCTCCTTCAATCGCGCCAAGTCTGTCGTCAGGGTGCGCTCCACGTGGCCCCAGGCAGAGTAGGCGTGCACCAGTTCGCGCATGATCGCCAGGCGTTCCGCGCCGTCCTCATTCTGCGCAAGGGTCGCTCGGCCCTCGCTGTCCAGAAAGTAGCAAATAGTGCGCGGGTCATCGAGCGCCTGGCGAATATTCTTTCCTGGTAGGCCCAGCAGTCGCATACCTTGAATCCCGGCCAGGCGCTGCAGCAGGGTATCCTCGCCCTGCACAGAGTTGGCGATGGCGTGGTACCAGGTATGCATTTCAATATCAGGCTTCTCGGAATCGACTACCTGCACTATAAGGTGGCGGCACCCCAACCGCCGCAGCGCAGCAACGCGCGTGGCGCCGTCAAGTACAATGTAACGCTCTTTCCAACGCATCGTGATGGGTGGGTTGACGAGCTGCCCTTCGCTCGTAAGGCGCGCCATCAGGCGCTCGACACGCTTGTCATCCGTCTCCTCATGCGGCAGCACCCGGTCTACGGGCACCAGCTCCAATGGCAAGGTTTTGGGGGAGCGTTCGCGCTGCAGGATTTCGGCAATCTCGGCCGCCACGGAAGCGCAAACGGCGGGGCGCTGCTGCTCGATGATCGCAGTTACGTGCGGCGAAACAATGACCCTGGCGTGCGCACGCAGCAAGTCAGCGCTATCCTGAGCACGCAAGACGCCGTCCGGCAGCATAGGAAGGGACGCGCCGCTAATTCGCCCGGCTTCCAGCGCGGCGAGCAAAGCCGCTTCATCAATCAGGTCGGTATGGGCAGGGTTGGCAATGAGAGCGGTGGGTTTCATCAGGGCCAGCGCTTCCACGCCGATCAACATATCCGTTTCCGCGTTATGCGGCACATGAAGGGTAACGAAATCCGCGCGTCGCAAGAGATCATCTAGGTCCGCGGGCTCGACGCCGGTAGCGACAGCCAGCTCGGGCGTGAGGCGTGGCTGATTAACGAGTATACGCATATCGAAAGAGGCGGCACGCTTGGCGACCTGCCTTCCGACAGGGCCATAGCCAACAACTCCCAATGTCTTGCCTGCCAGGCTGCCGGCGCCGAAGCGATTTTCCAACTGGATCAATCTGGCGATCGTATCTTCGGCAATAGCCATCACATTGCTGCCTGGCGCGTAGCATACCGCGATGCCCAGGCTCTTGGCTGCGCTTACATCCAGGCAACTTAGCTTCGCCGCGGCACAGCCAATTGCCTGCAGATGGTATCCGTATTCGATGACCTGGGCGCCAAGCCACTGGTCTGGCCCGGCAATGACGGCCTGGTACTGCTCGATAATGCCAATCAACTCTTCTTTATCGAGTCCGTCCCGGAAGTCAACCTCGGCCACCCGCTCCAACTCGCGCGTGGCGGCCAGGTCAAACTGGCTGTCGAGTATGAGCACACGGGGCAGTTCCGGCGGCGAAACAGGTTTTATGGCCGGCAATTCAGTGCCTGGCGTCACCGCTACCGCGCCCGATCTGCCGGACAGAATTTCCGCGGCTGGCAGATGAATATTGCCGCCGCTCAATAGGACCCCAACCCGCGCGCCTTGGGCATGGTAACTGCCGCTCAAGAGAGGCGCCAGGGCAACAGCCGAGCTGGGCTCGACGATAATCTTCAAGAAATTCCAGATGAAGGACAGCGAAGCCAAAATATCGTCTTCGCTCACGGTCACCATATCGGCCACGTAGCGCTCCATGACGGCCAGGTTTCGCTCGCCGATGGTGCGCGTGCGCAGGCCATCGGCAATAGTCTGCGGGACATGATCGAGCTCGACAATGCGCTTTTCGCGCCAGGATCGGTTGGCATCCGCCGCGATTTCCGGTTCCACACCAATGACCCGGCAGCCAGGAGACTTGAGCGCCGCAGCAAGGGCAGAACCGCTGATGAGCCCGCCACCGCCAACCGGCACAAACAGCAGGTCCATCGCACCTACGTCCTCGAACAACTCGAGGGCCGCTGTGCCCTGCCCACAGATAATGTCGTCATTATCGTAGGGATGTATGAGCGTGTAACCCTGTTCGGCGACCAGCTTCGCGGTCACTTCCTCTCGCTCAATCGCCTCGCAGGGCACGATAGTAGCGCCATAGGCTGCGGTCGCCGCCCGCTTGCCCGGCGGGGCATTGTCGGGCATGACGACCGTGGCTGGGATACCCAGGAGCCGGGCTGCCAGGGCAACCCCTTGGGCATGGTTGCCACTGGAATGGGTGATGACGCCAGCGGCGCGCTCGTCGGGGGAAAGGCGGCTGAGCGCGTGATAGGCGCCGCGAAATTTGAAAGCCCCGACGCGCTGGAAGTTCTCGCATTTTAGATAGATGTGCGCGCCGGTGCGCTCGTCCAGGATGCGCGAGGTAACAACGGGCGTTCGGTGCACAACGCCTCGCAGGCGTGCGGACGCCGCAAGGACATCCGGAGGCATCAGTGAAGTGGGCATCAGGCGGGCGGAGGAACGGGGAGATCCTCCACGGCCGTGTCTTTCCACTTCTGCCCCTCTTCGATCAACATGACCGGGATACCATCGCGGATCGGGTACTTGAGACCCGAGTCTTCACAAACCAACCAGCAATTGTGGACCAACTCCAGGCGGCCCGGATCGTCGCCCAAGGATTTATCACGCACCGCAACGGGGCAGCGCAGCAGTTCCAGCAGGTCGGGGCTAATGGCCGGCTCTTCTATTCTCTCGTTCATGGCTTCCTCTTCTGAAACTTCGTTTTGCAACGCTTGATCATACGACCAAGGGAGGCAGGCAGCAAGTACAAAGACCATAGCCGCGAGAGGCGGAAATGAGAAACCGGGTAGCGTCTCCCACATCAGCGGAAGCATGCTAGAATAAATGCTTGGCGGCTCCGGCCGGCTCCTGACAATGATGCACCAAGGCACCAGATCGCGATTAACTTTCCCTCTACTCGCAGCTCTTTTGACCGCTGCCGCTGTTCTTCTGGCGCTAGTTGTGGGCGTTCAAGCGCGTCCCGCCGCGGTAGAACGGCCGCCACTGCTTTTTAAGGCAGGCGCCATCGACACAACACGGCCCCCTGCGAACAGGGCCCTATCGACGACCGCAGCGAGTGAAGCGTTGTATTTGATCCAGTTCAATGGCGTGCTGCGGGATGAATGGCTGGCGGCCGTGCGCGCGACCGGCGCACTGCCCCTGCATTACGTAGCGCAAAACGGTTATGTGGTTTGGGCGGACGAAGCAGCGCGCGCCAGGCTAAGGACAATGGTGGCCCAGGGCGACATCCTAGGCTACGGCGCTCCTTATAGTGCCAGTCTGAAGATGGCCGCAGAAATGGAGGCTGCGTCAAGCGCCGAGGCGGGGGTCGTTGAGGTTACGGTGCAGATGCTGCGCCACCCAGGGGATGAACCTTCCAAGCGCATCATCGAGGCGCTGGCGCTGGACGAAGAAGGACCGTGGGAAAACGTGCTTCACTACCAGAACCTGCAGGTCTCGCTGCCGCGGCAGGCGCTGGCGCAGGTAGCAGCACTGCCGGACGTCATCTGGATTGAACCGCAGTCAGAACCGCAGCGCTTTGACGAGCGCCAGGCTCAGATCCTGGCCGCTCATTGGAACACGCAGCAGACGGGCCCGGCCGGGCCGGGCTACGTCCAGTGGCTGCGCGAGAAGGGCTTCAGCGAGAATCCGCTAGATTATCCCATAGTCGACATCACCGACGACGGTATCGGTAATGGGGACGCAGCGGCGGCGGCCGGTGACCAAACCTTTCGCGTGGACGGCAATATCAATGGGGCAAGCCGCCTTGCCTATTTGCATGACTGCACGAAAGAAGGTGATCCCGGAGGGCCGGACGGTCATGGGCACCTGAACGCCAATATCGTCGGGGGCATGAGCCAGCGCAGCGGCGCGCCCCACGAAGACGAAGCCGGCTACCAGAGGGGGCTGGGTATAAATCCTTTTGGCCGCCTGGCCGGAACGCGGGTCTTCAACAACGATGGCCCCGGTCTGTTTGATTTCAGCAGCTGTGATCTCTCCTATGTTGAGCTAGTGCGCCAGAGCTATGATGCGGGCGCGCGCATCGTGACCAACTCATGGGGCTGTAGTGGGTGCGGTTACGACCGTGCCGCACAGGACTATGATGCGGCCGTGCGTGATGCAGACCCAAGCACACCCGGCAATCAAGAACTGCTGATCCTCTTTTCTGCCGGCAACGCCGGGGCCCCATCAGCGGATTCGCCCCTGGGAACCGTCGGCTCTCCGGCCAATACCAAGAACGGTATCGCCGTCGGGGCCAGCGAAAACGTGCGGCCGGGATGGGTCGACGGCTGCGGCTTCGGTTCGCTGGATGCGGATAATTTGCAGGAAATCGCCTTTTATTCCAGCCGCGGGCCGGTGGACGGAGGGCGGATCAAGCCGGATTTTATCGCGCCGGGCACGCACATCACGGGCACCGCCAGCACCCATCTATTCTACGATGGCAGCGCTATTTGCAGTCCTTACTTTCCGCTTGGCCAGCAGACCTATGCGGCCTCGACCGGCACCAGCCACAGCGTTCCCGCTGTGGCCGGCATTGCTTCCCTCGCCACTTATTGGCTGGAAAACGTTCATCAAATTGTCGCACCCAGCCCCGCTTTGCTAAAAGCGTTCCTGGCAGCCAATACCAACTACCTCATTGGCAGCGGCGCCAACGATAACTTGCCCAGCAACAGCCAGGGTTTCGGCATGCCGGATATGGAGGCCATGTTCAGCGATAGGGCGCGCATCGTGGTCGAACAGGCGCAGCCGCCGCAGTTTAATGAATCGGGGCAGATTTGGACCCAGACTGTCGCCTGGGATGACGCCTCGCTGCCACTGCGTGTTGTGCTGGCCTTTACCGACCAGCCAGGCTTCCTTCCGACCGGCGATGCGCATATCAACAACCTTGATCTGGAAGTTAGGGTAGGCGGCAAGGTCTACAGCGGTAACGTGATGAGCGGACAGTGGAGCGTGACGGGCGGCACGGCCGACGCGGCGAACAACATGGAGGCGGTTTTCCTACCGCCGCAAGGGACCGGAACCGTGGAAATAACCGTGCGTGCGTCTTTAATCGGCGGCGATGGTGTGCCGGGTAATAATGATCTAACGGATCAGGACTTCGCCCTGGTGTGCGACAACTGCCGTCAGCCAGACAAGTTCGAACCTACCGACTTCACCTTCTTGCCTTTTAGTGGGGCCTGACGGCCGACCGTTTAATCCGGCCAGGTTTGTGCGACCAGCTCCGGCAGGACTACCTCGCAAAGACCTGGTACGACGGCGACGCACGACCGCCTCAGGAAGTGCAGGCTTTGCTCGGCGAACAAAAGATACCGGGACAGGGCTCGATACTCCTGGGAACGAAAGGCGTAATGCTCATTCCTCACATCGCCATGCCACAACTGTTGCCG
>JBJYWX010000531.1:0-8355 GCA_046259695.1 Promineifilaceae bacterium (SeqCode)
CTCTTCGACGACTGTCTCTGTAACGACGCGCGTAACTTCAACTTCCGCGCCTTCTTCCACGACAGTCTCAGTAACAACGCGTGTGACCTCTACTTCCTTTTCTTCAGTAACGACGCGCGTGACTTCAATGGTCGTTGGGGCTGCTGTGCAGGCCGCGAGAAGCAGCAGCGCAACCATCAAAGTTAAGGGAATAATGTACTTTTTCATTGGTTCTCCTCATAAGTTAGTGGGTATCTGACGGCAAGTCCAGTAGTTTTTCGCAGATGCACCTCCTTGCTCTCCAATAGGGCGTCGTGTGCGGTGAGGGCCAAAACAGGCCCCTATGCTTAATAGCAACGGCGGTTCATGTCTCTTGGCCGCGCGCGAGCCCGGCGGTTGATTCTCTTACTATCAGCTCAATGGGCAGGATAATGCTTTGATGCTCTCCCATAGGATTGTGAATTTGATCGAGCAGCAGCTGCGCGGCGGTGCTGCCCATTTCTGTCAGCGGCTGCTTCACCGTTGTCAGCCGCGGGCTCAATACCTTGGCCATGGGAATGTCGTCAAAGCCGACCACGGATAAATCATCGGGGATGGCCAGGCCCCGCGCGCGTGCGGCCTCCATAACGCCTACCGCCGAGTCATCATTGGAGGCAAAAACGGCCGTCGGCGGCTGCGGCAGCTCTAGGAAAAATTCAGCCCCCAAACGGCCGCACTGCTGGCTGAAATTGCCCTCGTAAATAAGCTCCTGCTCGATAGGTATGCCAAAAGCGGATAGGGCGGCCTGGTACCCGTCCAGGCGCTGGCGCGCGCTGGCCATGTCCATCCACCCCGTAATAATGCCAATCCGCCTGTGTCCCAGTTCGATCAGGTGCTGCGTGGCCTCATAGGCGCCGCGATGGTTTTCGGCGATCACCGACAAATCCAAATCGTCCGTGCCGAACTGATCGATCAATACATATGGGAACTGCCGCTCGCGCAGGCCCATCACATACGCTTCCGGTTCGCGCGGCAGCACGATAAGCAGGCCGTCGGCGAAGCCGCGGGCCATCATGTTGACGTAGTCCGCCTCTTTCGTGATCCGGCGGTGGGTCGTGTAGAGCATCAGCTCGTACTTGTTGGCGGCCAATACTTCATCAATGCCGCGCACCAGCTCGCCCACGTATTCCGTGGTCAGGTCCACGACCAGGAGCCCAATCACGGATGAGCGCCCGCCGGCGAGGCTGCGCGCCTGCACGTTGGCCCGGTAGCCGAGGCGATCCATCGCTTTCATCACCTTTTCCCGGGTGGAAGGTTTGACATATGCTTTGTTGTTGACGACGCGGGATACAGTAGAGTAGGAGACGCCGGCTTCGGCGGCGACATCAAAAATAGTTATGTCTGTAGAACTCTTCTTGCGCCCCATTCTCTCTCTCTTGGCTCCGATCCTGCAAGCGCTTGCAGAAACAGAGTACCTTATTTAGCCCGCCCTGTCAATCATTTTCGCAAGCGCTTGCAAAAAATCGCAAACACGGGTGCCCAGAGACCCGCTCCCGGCTTAAAACATGACGAAAGACACTGGCGCAAAGGCACGCTTCCCTTTATCCTGGCACCATGGAAATACCTCGTAACCGCCGATTCCGCAGTGCCGCCCTATGAAACGACGCGAGTTTTGCCGGCAGCTCATGATCGTCGGCGGCGCCGTGGTCCTCGCGCCCCTGGTTAAAGGATGCGCGCCGGAGGCCAATCCCACACCGGCCGGCCACACGCCTCTGCCACCGACCGCCCGGCCGGCCAGCACCCGCACGCCCTTCCCGGCCCCGACCGTGCCGCCGGCGGCGATGGAGGCGCTTGACCCAACCGCCACGGCGCAGCCGCCGGATCCCACCGCTTCTCCCCAACCATCGCCCACAACCGCCCTGCCGGCCGCGACCGTCGCCCTGGTCAATACCACCGACCGTGCCTGGGGCGTGCGCGAGGCGCTGCGCCTGCTCGACCACAACCCCGCCCGCGGCAGCCGCGTCCTGCTCAAACCCAATTACAACAGCGCCGATCTCGCGCCCGCGTCAACCCATCCGGCCGTGCTGCGGGCCCTGGTCGAGGAAATCCAGGGTATGGGCGCGCGAACCATTACCGTTGGCGAGCGCAGCGGCATGGGCGATACGCGGGTTGTTTTGACCCAAACCGGCGTATTCAGCCTGGGTGAGGAAATGGGCTTTGACACCGTTGTCTTCGACGAGCTCGATGAGCCTGATTGGGTGGTCCGGCAGGATGCCGATTATCATTGGCAGGCCGGATACGCCGTACCGCGCCTGCTGCTGGACAGCGACTGCGTGATCCAGACCTGCAACCTGAAGACGCACCGCTACGGCGGGCATTTTACGATGTCGCTGAAGAATTCTGTCGGCTTTGCTGCCAAGCGGGTGTCCAGCGGCGGTTACAACTACATGACCGAGCTGCACAACGCCGCCTACCAGCGGCAGATGATCGCCGAGATCAACACCGCCTACAGCCCGGGGCTCATCGTCGTCGACGGCGTGGAAGCCTTTTTGGACGGCGGCCCCGCCCAGGGCACCCTGGCCGCCCCGAATGTGGTGCTGGCCGGCAGCGACCCGATCGCTGTGGATGCCGTCGGCGTGGCCATCTTGCGCCTTTTCGGCACCACGCCCGAGGTCAGCGAGGGCAAGATATTCGACTTGGCGCAGATCGCCCGCGCCGTCGAGTTAGGCCTGGGCATCGACACGCCGCAGCGCATCAACCTCATCACCGGCGATGCCGCCAGCGCCGCTTACGCCGCCCAGCTCCGCCCTCTCCTCGTCTAGGTCGCCCACCCTTCCGCCCCATCGCCCCACCGCTCAATCGAAGGCGGACAAGCGCGGAAAAGCGCTGAAATACGCTGAGACGGCTATTTATTTCCGCGTTAACCCGCGCCCCTCAGCGTCAATCCGCGTCCCATCCCCGTCCCTCCGCCCCATCGCTCCCTCGCCCCTCCGTTCAATCGAACGCGGACGAGCGCTGAAACACGCTGAAACGGCCATCTATTTCCGCGTTAACCCGCGCCCCTCAGCGTCAATCCGCGTCCCATCCCCGCCTCTCCGCCCCCTCGCCCCACCGTCGTGTATAATGTAAGCAAGAGAACGGCGCTTGCTGCCGGGATCATTGCGGCGCTGCCCCGCCGGCGCGCGGGGAACGCCAGGGAGCGAAGATCATGACCAACCAGGATAAGTTCACCAAGGCCCTTGCTATTGTCGGCACGGTGCTCTTGTGGCTGCCGCTGCTCGCGCCGCTGCTGCTCGGCCTCTATTCACTGGCCCAGGACGGCATCTATCGCTTGGATTACCTGATGCCCGCGGAGTTATTTGCCCTGGTCCTGGCCGGCGGAGCCCTGCTGGTGTGGGCGGCGCGGCGGGCGCACGCCTATTTCGGACAGGTCGCTATTGGCCTGCTTGTTGCCGCCCTGGCCCTGGTCGCGGTCCAAGTGACGGCCGAGATCACCGGCCTCGCTTCCGGCGCGACCGAGGTGGGGGGCTGGCAGTGGGCGCTCACCCTCGGCCTGCTGGCGCTCTACATCCTCGCCGTGGCCGCTACCGCCGTCTATGGCCTGCTGCTCCTGCGCCGCCTGTTCCAGCCGCCGCTGCCGCAGATGAGATAAGCATCTACGGTCATTTGAGTAAAGCGGCAGCCTGCCGCCCTGCCTGGCTGCCGGACTAAACCGGGCGCGCCTCCGCCCCGCCTTACGGTATCGCGGTCAGCGCCGCGCAGGGAACAGGCCGCGTCGGGATCGGCACCGGCTCATTGAAGACGTTGTTCGTCTCATCGCTCTCCGCCACCTGGTCCAAGACATCCACGATAACCAGCGGCTGCATGGAATAGCCGGAAATCCAGACCGAGGTCTGCTCCCCTGCGCCGAGGCTGTCCACGTTCACGCCCTGGCCTTCGATTTGCACCACGAACGGGCCTGCGCTGGCCAGGCCGCGGTTGCTGATCCACACCCGCAGCCCCATCGACTCGTCGCCGTGCCAGCACGTGGGATCTTCGTACGTAATGCTCACGTAGTTGATCTTCAGGTCAGGCAGGGGAGGGTCAGCCGGTGGCTGGCTCACGATGACCGGTAAAAAGCCGCCCGGCGAAAGCAGCGCGGCGATGGAATCGGCCCGGAGAGCGAGACCGGCGGCGGCCAGGACGGCCAAAACAAGGCCGCCCATCACGATCACCTGTGCAGGTTTGAAGCGCTTCATAGCAGTATCCTAACCCGGTATCAACACTATCTTGCCTTTTGTCTGCCGCCCTTCAAGATAACGGTGCGCCTCGGCCGCTTCCGCCAACGGGAAGGCAGCGTCGATGCGAATCTGCAGTTCGCCGGCGGCCAGCCAGTCAAACAGGTCGCCCGTGCGCCAGCGGATCTCCTCCGGCGTCGCCATATAGCTGCCCAGGCCGGGCCGTGTGAGATACAGCGAGCCCTTGCGGTTGAGGACCTGCGGGTCAAAGGGCGGGACAGGCCCGCTGGAGGCGCCGAACAGCACCAAAATGCCGCGCGGTCGTAGACAGTTGAGGCTCTTCTCAAAAGTCGCCTGGCCCACGGAATCGTAGACCGCGTCCACCCCCCGTCCGTCCGTGAGCTCCTTGATCGCTGCCTCAAAATCTTCCTCCGTGTACAGGATGACCTCATCCGCGCCCAGGCTGCGCGCCAGCGCCGCTTTCTCTTCCGTGGACACCGTGCCGACCACCGTCGCCCCGCGGCGCTTGGCCATCTGCACCACGAGCTGCCCCGTGCCGCCCGCGGCGGCATGGACCAGCACCGTGTCGCCCTGCTGGATCGGGTAGGTGCTGTGCGTGAGATAGTGGGCGGTCATGCCCTGTACCTGGGCGGCCACGGCCGTCTCCATCGTCACGTCATCGGGCACCGGCACCAACTTCCAGGCCGGTATGGCCGCGTACTCGGCATAGGAGCCATGGTCCATCGCGAAAGCCACGCGCTCGCCGGGAGAAACGGCCGAAACATCGACGCCCACCGCTTCCACCACGCCGCCCCCTTCCACGCCCAGTGTATAAGGCAGAGGAACGGAATAAATGCCGGCGCGCTGATAAGTGTCGACAAAATTAACGCCCGCCGTCTCTATTCTGACCAGCGCCTCACCCGCGCCCGGCGCCGGCCGCTCGATCGCCTCGTACTTCATCTTCTCCGGCCCGCCAAACTCGTGAATGCGAACTGCGTACATCGTCTTATCTCCCATGACGCGGGCCCTGGTCCCGCATGTTGTCCATCAAAAGCCCGCCCAAATTATAGCATGCGCGGGCCAAAGATAACGCGGCCATGACTGGAGATGCCCGCCAGATGCTCGCACCGTACAATAGGGCTCTGGATCAAAGTGCTCCCGCCGCCGGCGAGCAAAAAGGTGAGCGACGGCCCAGACAATTCTCGTTATTGATGACTCCCCGGATTTGCAGGAGATGGTCACCACCTACCTCTCGCAGGAGGGCTTTCGCGTCGTCACTGCCCAACGGCCGTGACGGTATCTTTGTCGCCCGCGATGAAAAACCCGACCTCATCCTGCTCGATATCATGATCCCTGAACCGGGCGGCTATGAATTCCTGCGCCTCTACGGCAGGGAAGCGGAAACGCCGGTCATCTTGCTCACGGCCCGCGTCGAAGAAAATGAAAAAGTGCTGGGGCTGGAGCTGGGCGCCGACGACTACATCACCAAGCCCTTCAGCCCGCGCCCGAAAACTATCCTGCCGAGGGAGAAAAACATGTTGAATAGGACACTTTCTATGCTTGCCGCCGGCCTGTTGCTGCTGCTGGCGGCCACGGCCTGCAGCGGCCAGACGAAGAGAGGCAGCGTGAATGAAGCCCAGCAGCAAACGGCCGTTGTCGCAGAGACAAACGCGCCCGCCGCCACCTTAGAGACCAGCGCGCCCGCCGCCACCGGGGCCGTAACGTCCCAGGTCGTCGCGGAAGCCGCACCCACGGCCGTCGAGCAGCCGGCCACGGCCGTTTTCGCCGCCAGCGAGACCACCCAGCCCGCCGCCGCGGCCACCGTCTGGCCCAGCGCGAGCGAAATTCTCGCCAGCAGCAGCGCCGTTACCGAGATCGTCCTGGCCGGTGATGCCGTTACGGAAGAGGGCGACGGCGCGACCGTGGACGGAAGCACCGTCACCATCACCGCCGCCGGAACCTACCGTGCCGCTGGTTCCTTGACCGACGGCCAGATCATCGTCGATGCCGAGGAAAACGGCCCCGTTTACCTGATCCTGGATGGCGTGAACATCAGCAGTACCACCAGCGCGCCGATCTTCGTCGCCGGCGCGGACGAGATGCACCTGGTGCTGGCCGAGAACAGCCAGAACACGATCACCGACGGCTCGGAATACGTCTATGACAACCCCAAGGAAGATGAGCCTAACGCCGCGCTCTTCAGCAAAGATGACCTGCTGATCTACGGCGCCGGCGCCCTGACCGTGCAGGCCAACTCTTACGACGGCATCGCCTCCAAGGATGCCCTGGTCATCGGCGGCGGCACGATCGTCGTCGACGCCGTCGATGACGGCGTGCGCGGCAAGGAATCCCTGGCCATTAGCGGCGGCGATCTGACCATCACCGCCGGCGGCGACGGCCTGAAATCTGACGAAGATGAAGACCCCGAACGGGGCACCATCACCATCGAGGCCGGCAGCTTGCACATCAGCAGCGGCGGCGACGCCGTGCAGGCCGAGACCAACCTCCTAATAACGGGCGGTACCTTTACCATCGAAACCGCCTTCGGCAGCACCGCTGCCGCCGGGAGCAGCGCCTTCATCGACGAGGAGCTGTCAGCCAAGGGGCTCAAGGCCGGCGTGGGCGTGACCATTGCCGGCGGCGCCTTCGCCATCAATTCGGCCGATGACGCTGTGCATGCCAACACCGCGATCCTGGTCAACGGCGGCGCCTTCGACATCGCCAGCGGCGACGACGCTTTCCACGCCGACGCCACGCTTGAGTTTAATGGCGGCGTGGTGAACATTACCGCCTCCTACGAGGGTCTCGAAAGCGCCGTGATCACCATTAACGCCGGCGATTTCACCATCGTCTCCAGCGACGACGGCATTAATGTCGCCGGCGGCAACGATGCCGTGGGCGGCGGCCCCGGTGGTGGTCCGGGCGGTGGCCCCGGCGGCCGTCCCGGACAGGATACCTTTGCCGAGTATACGGGCGACTACTACCTGTATATCAACGGCGGTTCCATAGCCGTTTACGCCGGCGGCGATGGGCTTGACGTCAACGGCGCTATCGAGATGACGGGCGGCCAGGTTATCGTCAACGGCCCCACGGAGCGGATGAACGGCGCCATTGATTACGACGGGGGCTTTACCCTATCAGGCGGCTTTTTGGTCGCCGCCGGCAGCGCCGGCATGGCTCAGACGGCCGACATGTCCTCCAGCCAAAACGTGCTGCTGATGAACTTCAAAGGCACGGCCGACGCCGGCACCATCATCCACATCGCCGGCAGCAGCGGCAGCGGCATCCTGACCTTCGCCCCCTCCAAGCCCTTCCAGTCCATCGCCTTTTCCTCGCCGGAACTGGCCGTGGGTGAGACCTATACCGTGTACTATGGCGGCACCGCGGCCGGCGGCACGGAGCAAAACGGCCTCTACACCGGCGCCACCTACAGCGGCGGCACGGAGATGGGCAGCTTTACCGTCACCGGCAACGTCACCCTGCTGGGCAGCAGCGGGGGTGGCGGCCGGCCGTAAGCGGACGCTTCTCGAACCAATAGAATAGGAGCCGGACGCCAACGCGAGACCGGCTCTTTTTTTGCCTATAAAACGGCCGTTTTCTCAACCAGTTGCCAAAAACTCCTTAACTTCTCCTCAAGACCGCTGCGTCACCATATCCCCCGCGCCTCCGCCCCTCCGCCCCTCCTCCCCACCTGCCACTTCCTCCCATCTCCCCTATAATACCCATCACGTCCCATGCTTGAGAAACCTGATATTGAAGAGAACAGAATTGCCGAATGTTTGCTGGCCGAATACGGCATAAGCGCCAGCCGCCTCGCCTTTCTCCCGCTTGGCAGCGACATAAACACGGCCGTTTATCGTGTCTATGCCGGCAAAAAAACCTCCTTCTTCCTCAAGCTCAGAAAAGGCACCTTTGACCCGACATCGGTATCGTTACCCAGGTAGAGCCCGCCCCCGTCGAAGATTGTGGCACGAAACTCCCCACTCCCGGAGTCGTTGTAGTTGTAAAAGGCGTCCACTGCGTAATGTATGCCTGCCAGTTCCCAACGGGCGTCCAGAGGGTCGTAGATGTAGGCGGCGCCGCCGGAGTCGCCCACGGTCAGGTGGGCTTCATCGGCGGTTCCTCCCGTGCGGTCGAACAGGGAGTACAATTGGGTGCCAGCCTGGGTTGAATTTTGGAT
>JBJYWX010000532.1:0-4949 GCA_046259695.1 Promineifilaceae bacterium (SeqCode)
CAGGCGCAGAGGGAACGCGCTCGGGCAGCCAGCAAGTTCGGCGTGGATCTGCGTCTCTGCGCGTCCCGTCATTGATCTGGCCACCTGCCCTGCAATTCTTAGCGACGCCGCGTCGCTCGCACGTGCCCACTTTGTTGGGCCGGCAGGCTCCCTCCAGGTTGCAGCCTGTTACTTGCCACTTGCCGCTTCCTCTCAGTTGCGACTGAAAAACTCGATCACCCGCCTGTTGAATAACGCTTCCCAATCGCCGTAGAAGGTATGCGGCGCGGCGTGGTAGGTAAAGCATTCGTGCGCCTTACCCAGGGCCTCCAGGCGGGCGCAAAGTTCGTCCGACCAGGCCGGGGGCACAGTCTCGTCCGCCTCACCGTGGTGGATGCTGAGCGGAGCCGTGATGCGCTCCAGGTGGTCGATAGGCGAAATCGCCTGCAGCGTTTCCGGCGGCGCGGCCAGTTCAAAATCGCCGGAACGGCCGCCGCTCCACTCCCGGATTTTTCCGTAATTTAGCGCCTCGTCGCCGCTCATCGCCCCGTAAAGCACGGCCGCGCGCAGGTACGGCTCGTTGAGCACCGTGGCCACGCGCAGCGCGGCGCCACCGCCCATGCTGTGTCCCCAGAGATATATGGCGTCACGGTCCGCGCGGCGCAGCGGTCCTTCCGGGTCCAGGCTCTGCTCACGCACAATGGCGATCAAGTTCAGGATATCGATGGCCAGCCCGCTGCGGAAAGCGTCATCCCCCTCATCCGAAGGCGGGAAGCCGCGCATGTTAGGGTGGATCACCAGGTAGCCGGCCTCGGCCAGAACATCGGCGTAGCGCGTGGTGTAATCCAGCGTCTCGTAAACATCAGGATCGATATAGCCATGCAGGACGATGGCTACCGGGAACTTGCTGCCTTCGTGCGGCACGTTCATAAAACCCTGGATAGCCAGCCCGTCGCTGGGGTATTCGATCAAGTAGCGGGCAAAAACGTCGTTGCTCTCCATACGTTCGATTAACTGCAGCTGGCCGCCGCCATACGGCCGTGCGGCCAGCGCTTCAATGCGGTACGCCGCGTACGGATCGGCCGTGGGGCTGGGCGCGGGCGTTGGGGTGCGTGTCGGGGCCGCGGTGGCCGTCGCGCTTGGTGTAGGCGTGGCGCTCACGGTGGACAGCGGCACGGCCGTCTCCTGGGGAAGCTGCGTGGGTGCTGCCGTTGTTTCCGGCGGCGGCTGCACGGCAGGCAAGGTACCCTCATCCTGCGCGGCGGCGGGCGTGGGGCCGGCCGGCGAACTGCTGCAGCCGCTCACGAGCAGGGACAAGCAGCCGGCAAGAAGCAGGAGTAAAAAAGGCGAGCGAACAAGGCCTGCGGCTGCCCACCAGCGAACGGCCGCCGGCTCATGGCGCTTCGGGTTCGGGTTCGGGTTCAACGGTCACCAGCACCGAGGTTTCCACGAGCTGCGCCAAGATACCGTCCGGCGCGATCACCTGCGGTGTTATCTCCTCGCTATCTCCCGGGTTCAATCCCGCGGCGTCAATCAGCACGCGCACCAGGGACGGGTCGCCATTTATCTCGTTCAGCGTCGGCAGCGGCCCGCTCAGCAGCAGCTCCACTTCCTGCGGATCGAGGGCAGCGGTCAGATTGCTGCGATTATTGACCAGCTCCACGGCCCGCGTGACCAGCAGGTCGCCGCTGCGTGAGGCGACCTGGGCAGTCACCGTCACCTGGCTGATCGCTTCGCCCGCGCTGCCAACCGCCTGCACGTCGCCCGGCAGGTCCAGCGGCACATCGACTACCAGCTCACCCACCGCCTCGCTCAAATCGACCGCCGTGGTGTCCACAAAACTGCCCATCTCGGCGATGGTGCTGGGGTTACCCTGAATAGTCACGCCCGCCGGCTCCACCGTCAGCCCGCTCAGCCAGTACCCCTCCGGCGGGGAACCGGTGGTCACCGCGCGCACGCCGACGTCGCGGGCGTTAATCCGCCGGCGGATAGCGACGGTCACATCCGCTGTCGCCGGGTCAACGGTCACGGCGCTCACCGTGCCGCCCTGGGCGTCCAGGGCAACCAACGGCCGGCTCTGAGACACGCTCGTTGTCGCATTGGCCACGGAGATGGTCGCGCCGAGCGTCGCCACACGGGACACGTCCGGCTCCGGGCCCGTTACCACGCTGTTGGCCGGCTCGACCAGGGGATCGCCCACGATTTCATAAGCCGTGGAAAGCAGGTCCACGTCCAGCACGCTCACCGAGATCGGTTTTGTGGCCGTGACAATCGCCGCGGCGGTGATGTCGATTTCGGCCGGAATGGCGCGCAGGACGCGCACGCTCTCCGAGGTGGTGGTGACAACGACCGGCACGCGCACCGTGCCGCTGCTGACGTCGTTTAGCGAAATAGAGGCGTCAAAGGTGGAAGTGCCGATGCTGGGCAGCTCCGAATCGCGCGTTTCATATTCCACAATCACCGTGCGCGGCACGGTTGAGGTCAGCGTCACATCTTCGGCCAGGCCGACCTGGTTTAGCGTCACACCTTCTTCGCGGCCGGTGACTGTCGGATCATTGGAGGCGCGCACGGCCGTTGTGGCCAGCATCGCCAACATCAGGGCCAGGAAAAGGTAAAAGAGGTCAATGAGAAAATTACGCAGGGAGGGGAAATGCCAGCCATCCCAGATGCGCCAGTTGAAACCCTCGCCGATGGAGGCGTCCGACGTGTAAAAATCATCCAGCGCGTGGTACAGCTCAGTACGCTCCAGGTCATGGCGCAAACGGCCGTTCTGCGCGACCGATATCGCGCCCGTCTCTTCGCTGACCACCACGGTAAGGGAGTCGCTTACCTCGCTCTGGCCCAGCGCCGCACGATGGCGCGTACCGAGACGCCGCCAGCCGCGCAGCTCCTTATCCGAAAGGGGCAGCACGCAGCCCGCGGCTACCAGCTCGTCGCCGCGGATGACCACCGCCCCGTCATGAAGGGGTGTCTTGTTGAAAAAAATCGTCTGCAGCAGTTCGGCCGAGACCGCGGCGTCCACCGTCACACCGCTGCTAATAATTTCAGTCAGGGGCATGCCCCCTTCCAAGACAATCAGCGCGCCGGTCTTGGCATGCGACAAGTTATCCACCGCGCGCGTGATCTCCGGCACGACGCTGCCGGCAAGGCCTTCGCGGCCGCCGAGAGAGAAGCCGATGCGACGGCCGAACTGCTCCAGCCAGCGGCGCAGCTCCGGCTGCAAGACGATCGGCAGGGTAACGACCATCGCCAGTGCGGCGAAGGTCATGATAAACCCGAAAGTAGGTAGAGGCAGCACCAGGTTGCCCAGCAGCAGCAGCCCGGCCAGAACCAGGACCGCGCGCAGCACGAATGCCGCCTGGCTGCGGCGGATGAGCAGCAGCAGCAGGTAGATGGCAATCGTCACCAGCAGCAGGTCAAGCGCGTCGAGCCGGTCCAGACCCTCAATGCGATAATAAACGTTTTCGATGAACTCTTGCAGTTCAGCCATGCGACGGTTACGGCGCTACTTTGGCACCACTGGTATATTATCCCAAGCCCGGTGCCCTGGCGAAGGTGGCAAGATGACGTTTAAACGCCGGGTGACCTACGGGGAGATAGAGGACAGTGGGCAGTGCGCGATGCGCAGAGGGCAGCTGGCAGAAGGCAGAGAGCAGTAGGCAGCGCGAAGAGGGCGTAGGTCAGTGGGTGGTTCGGAAGATTGATGTAGGTGGATACGTCAAATGTCGCTTGAACGGGCGGCCGGCCGTGTTTACACTTCCTGGCTGCCGCTCGTTAAGGATTCACTGCGTCCGTTGCCAAATGCGTGCCTGCGGTCGACAATTACTCTAGCATTGGCCACCACCATAGAACACAAGGAGCAAAGTCGATGCACGTTGCCTTACTGGCAAATCTGAAAAAAAATGCCCCCACCTGGCCCGGCATGCTGCCGGACCAATGGGACGATCTCGATTCTGAAGAGACGATTGCTGCCATAACCGGCGCCCTGGAGGCCGGCGGGCACAGCGTCACTTTTATGGAAGCGGGGCAGACGCTCTATGATAGACTACGCGACACCCGCCCCGAGTTCTGTTTCAACATTTCCGAGGGCCACTTCGGCGATTCACGTGAATCCCTGGCGCCGGCGATCATGGACATGCTGCGTTTGCCATACACGGGCTCCGGCGTGCTGACCCTGGCCCTCACGCTGGACAAGCCGATGACCAAGCGCGTCCTGGCCTATCACGGGTTGCCCACGCCCCCATTCCAGACATTTGAGCGCACGACGGAACCGCTGGATTCCGACCTCAAATTCCCGCTCTTCCTTAAGCCAAGCCGCGAAGGGACTGGGATGGGTATCAGCGCGGAATCTATCGTCACCGATGAGGCCGGGCTGCGGCGCCAACTGCGGCGGCTTTTTGACCTGTACGACCAGCCCGTGCTGGCCGAGCGCTTTATCGAAGGGCGCGAAGTGACCGTGGGCGTGGTCGGCAATCTGAACAGTCCCGTCGCCTGGCGTCTGCCGGAAGATGAAGAGGCGCCGCGCGTTTCAGGCGGCCTGCATTTCTTCCCGCCGCTGGAAATCGACATGAGCCGCTACCCGGAGGAAGAACGCGGGATATATACGAGCAAGATAAAGACCACACTGGTGCATGATTTTCACTATCTCTGCCCCGCGCCACTGGACGCAGACATGCTCGAAGAGCTTAACTGGCTCACCGCGGCTACCTTTCGTGTGACCGGCTGCCGCGATGTCGCCCGGGTCGATTTCCGGCTGGATGCCAATGACAACGACAAGCCTTACATTCTGGAAATTAACCCGCTGCCGGGCCTTAATCCGGAGTATTCCGACCTGGCGATAGAGGCGCAGGCTGAAGGCTGGGCGTACAATGATCTTGTCAACCGCATCCTGGACGAAGCGGTTGAACGAACGGCCGACGAAGCGGCCTAGAAGCCAGGGAGCCAGTTGGCAGTGCGGCAGTTGTCAGTGC
>JBJYWX010000532.1:5049-11030 GCA_046259695.1 Promineifilaceae bacterium (SeqCode)
CATCCTGAAGGCGCAGCCTGAAGGATCCCTGGTGCCAAATTATTCCTCGGGACGCTGCCGCGAGCGCAGGTCTCAGTGCTTCCTCGCCATCACCAAGCACGAGGCCGTCCGGAATCACGAAGTTTAGCTGACAAAGATCGCTTTAAGAAACCGAGCTTCTGGCAAAAGCCCGGTTTCTAAAAGTCCATTGACTGTCTACTGCTTACCGATTACTGCCCACTGCCTACTGACCTTGCCGCACCAGGTGCAGCACACTGTTGCCGTTGTTATAGACAATCTGCAGCCGGTCTTCGGCCACGCTGTAGCTTTCGGCGACGGAAAGCGCCGATACAAAGCGCTGTTCCTGGTCCATAACGCCGGGCGGGTTGGTGCACTGCTGCTCGGCGCGTACGATCTCGCTTATGTCTATTTCGTTACCGGACAGCGCCACGGTGCCTGAGTAATCATTGCAGCCGCCGTTGCCGCTCACGTTGCCCGTGGAGAGGCTGTCGTCCAGGGCGAAAATGGCCGTGGGAGCGGTGCCGGCCAGTATGGGCTCGGTCACATCTTTCTCCACGGTAATCGACTGCAGGATCCACTCACCGCGCAGGAGGCCGGGCTCCTCGCCCACCTGGGCAACGGCCGTATCGGACGACCAGTCAAGCAAGATGAGTGGATCGGCCGGGTCGTCCGGGGTCTGGAACTCAAACGAAATCGGCTGCTCGCGCGTGATCGCGGCGTCCAGGGTACGGCAGCTCTCGAGATCGCTGCACGTGAACTGTTTCTCGGCATAAAACTCATATTGGCCGTCCGCGAGACGCACGATGCGGTCGCCGCCGCCGGTCAAGACCAGCGGGAAGTGAACGCCGCCCGGTTCGGCCGTCTGCATAATGACTTCTTCAACGCGAAAACTATTCTCATCACCACTGCCACGGAGCTGGTAGGCGTTGCCCCACTCATAGGTGAAATTTTCGATCTCGCCCTCATAGGCCGCGAAATTTCCGGTATCCCCAAGACTGGCCACGTAGCAAAGGCGGAGCTCGCCAGCGACCGTACACTCATTGCGGTAAGGGTTCAGAAACACGTCGGCCTGCGCAGTTCCATCCGTGGACGTAGCGGGCTGTTCCGCCGGCTGCTCCGTGGCCGGCGTAGACGGGCTGCTGCAGGCGGCCAGCAGCAGTCCCGGCACGAGAGCCAGAAATAGTACGAGAATACCTATATGTCTGCCTTTGCTCATCTTCTGTCCTCAACTCTTGATGCTCTACAAAACAACACCTTTGGATAGTGATTCGATGGCCCGCCCCAATCCAAGCGACACGCGCGGCTTAATCGTCTGCGACCAGCCACGCCCACGCTTTCTCCAGGTCCGCGCTGTGGAAATACTGTGCATCCTTGGCATAAAACGGGTCGGCGAGCGCAGCGAGCCACCTCTCCCAGCCCTTGTCGCCGACGATGGCCATCTTGGCGATTTTGTCATGGAATTTGTGCCCAAATTTGAGGTCGGACAGCCAGGCCCCGACATCCTCACCAGCGAATTCCTGCAAATCGATCAGCACGCCTACCTGATCGTATTTATCCGTCAGGGCCTGTACGTCGGGTACGAGCTGCTTATAATCATCGGCCGTTACCTTGCCCACGACTTTGTACCCTACCACCGGTCCCGAACTACTGCTGAGCTTCTCCAACATGATGCACTCTCCTTTGTGTTATGGTGTTTAAGCGCGCCGCAGTCTGCCTGTTCGCCCGTGCGGGCGGCACGTGACGCGGTAACACCGGGTCCCAGAGTCACTGAGACTGCTCGCGCCGGGCATCCACCGCGGGCAGCACCGGGGCGGTACGCATTAGCCGGCTGCCGAGCGCCTGAACCAACAGTATAACAGAATACAGCCCCGGCAGTGAGCCCAACTTCCCGTTGGCGCGGTCCCGGAAAAGCGGGGACATGGTTCGCTGTTCGCGGTGCATCATGGCCCTCGAAGTTGGCAGTGATGCCCGCGGTGCGGGCTAAGCCGGCTCATGGTGATCATTTGCCAGTCTGCTTTTTTCCCGGAAACTTGGAGCCAGCCACGCCCGGCCCAGTGAAAAGGCCAAGTAGATTCAAGCGGCAAGGAGAAACAAATGCTTAATGCGATTTTTTGGAGCGCCCTGGCTACCGGTTCACTGCTAATTGGGATGGCGCTTGCCTACCGCAATCTGGTCAACCTGCGTTGGACCGGCCTGATCATGGCCTTTGGCGTCGGCGCCATCATTGTCGCCGCCACCTACCAGCTCACACTTGGCCCTTTATTGGAGGTCAACGGCCATTTCTTCATCGCCGGCGCGGGGCTGTTTGCCGGCGCCCTCACCTATTACTTCGCCGACAAGTGGGTCGACCACATGGGCGGCAGCGATCGCGGTGATTTCGATGGTGGGCAGGCGGCGGGGTCCGGCACGGGCATCCTGCTCGGTTCCCTGCTGGATGGCGTGCCCGAATCACTCGTGCTGGGCCTCTCGCTCGTGCACGCGCCGACTGTTTCCCTCGCCTTCGTCTTCGCCGTAGCCATTGGCAATATCCCGCAGGGACTCGGTGGCACGGCGGGTATGCTCAGCGGCGGCTGGGAGCGCGCGCGCATCACGCGCCTCTGGCTGGCCGTGTGCGGTCTGAGTATCGTCTCGGCCGTGCTGGGCTACTGGTTGGCCACGTTTCTGCCCGCCGCCACCGGCGCGGCCGTCGATTCTTTCGCCGCCGGCGCGCTGCTGGTTATGCTCTGCGATTCGATGATTCCGGAGGCGTTTGAGCACGCGGGCAATGAAAGCGGGCTGCTGCTGGTGTTGGGATTCGCGACGGCCGTAGCCATCTCCCTACTGCAGATAACCGGCTAATCGCCGGACTAAATCCAGCCCCGGTGGTGCATCCACCAGAACATTCCGGCGGGCACACCCGCCATAATCAGCATGCTCACAAGCAGGGCCAGTCGGCCGGTCAGCTCAGGCATGTTCGCCGACGGTGTGAAGAAATTCATGCCAAAAAAGCCGGTAATGAAAGCGAGAGGCATGAACAGGGCTGTAATAATAGTCAGCGTCTTCATGATGTCATTCATGCGATTATTGATGACCGAGAGATAAGTATCCAGGGCGCTGCTCACCAACAGCACCATCTCGTCCAGCACATCGTGCAGGCGCAGCAAATGGTCGTACACATCACGAAAGAATATGCGGTCAGCCTCGTCTATAACCGAATAGCCGTCGCGCGACAGCCGCAGCAGCGTGTCGCGCTCCGGTAAAACAATGCGCCGCAGGCGCAGAATATTGCGTTTCAGGGTGAAGAGGTCTTCAAGGGTATCGGGCGGCCGGTCGCCAAAGATGTCTTCTTCCAGGGCATCGATCTGGAAGTGCATCTCATTGGCCACATCCATCATATCCGTTACCAGTTCGTCGGCCAGGCGGTAAAGCAAGAAGTCCGGCCCGCGCGCCAGCCAGCGCTCATCCTGGTAGCAGAGATTCCATACCTTATCAACGGCCGTCACGCTTTCATCGGAGTAGGTCACGAGGAAGTTGCGGCCGAGAAATATATCCAGCTCGGGCGCCAGCAGTTCAGCGTCGTCTTCATTAGGCAGCGCCGCCCCGCGCAGCACGATGTAAAGATAGGTCTGCCAGTCGTCGACCTTGGCTACATGCTGTTCGTTCAGCGCGTCATCGATGGCCAGGGGATGGAAGTTGAAGCCGTTGCTTAGGATCTTTTCCACCACTTCCGGCGGCTCCTGGTTGATATCCATCCACAGCAGTTCCGCGTCATCCGTCAGGGCGCTTTCCGCCTCTTCCGGCGTGAGATCGCGTTGGACGGTGGCATCCTCGTGGCGCAAAACAGACCGGATCACGGGCGGTTTATCTCCCGGTAAGCGGCCGCGCGATCAGGCCGCATCATCCACCGCGTCGCGAACCGTGGCATAGAGATTCTGTTCACCAATACGCTCTAAAACACCGGCCGACTGCAGCAGGCTGTAAGCAGCCGCGTGGACACGCGCCAGTTTAAGCGACACGCCGTAGCGCTCAGCATAATCATGCAAATTCTCCAGCGCCTGGCTGCCGGTGGTATCAACGTAAAACATCTCTTCAAAGTCAATGACCAGGGTAGTGGGCATGATATTCTGCTCTGCGGCCTTGATCAGAAGATCCTGCGCGCTCTGCAGGAACGCCTCCGCGTTGGCAAAGATAAGCGGCGCGCCGAAGCGGTAAACCAGCACATCGGGCACGCGCTCCGCGCCCGGATGCGATTTTCCGGCGCGTCCGCCATATAACCAGGTAATCGCCACGTAGTCGCCTGTATCGGGCATGCGGCCGAGCTCTGCACGTGACGGGAAGCTGAGGCGGTAAATCAGGTAACCGATCGAAAGCACGATGCCGGTGATCATTGCCGGCAGCAGTTCGAAGGTCAGCGCCACAACGGCAGTCAGAATACCCAGCAGACCATCGATCTTGTCCACGTGCCACAAATCAACCAGCTTGTGCGGATTGGCCGAGTGCCACATGGCGTGAATCACGATCGCGGCCAGCACCGCTTCCGGCAGCCATTGGAAGATAGGGGCCAGGAACAGCAGGGTGAGGACGACGATCGCGGCCATAAAAATATTGGACATCTGGGTCTTCGCCCCGGAGGAGATCGCCGCTGATGACTTGGAGAGACTGCCGCCGACGGGCATGCCGCTCAAGAGGCCGGCGCCAAGATTGCCCATACCGTAGGCGATGAACTCCTGGTTACTGTTCAGGCGATCGTGGGTCTTGCGCGAAATATCGGCCGATGCGCCCCACCCTTCGGAGAAGGCGATCAGCGCCACCAGCGCCCCGCCCAACAGCAGTGTGAACCAATCGCGGACGGCAAGCGCGCTCACGTCGGCGAACGAGGGCAGGCCGCGCGGAATTTCCTCCACAATCACAATCCCCGGATTGAAGAGGTAAACGATCAGCGACCCAACGGCCACAGCCAGTATCGCCGCCGGTATCTTGGGCGCGTAGCGCTGCAGGACGAAAATGAACAGGAGCGCGCCGACGCCGATAGCCGTGGCGGTCCAGTTCCAGTCGCCGATGTGGGCCAGCCAGTATGCCGCTTTGGCGAACACACTCTCGCCCTCAATCGGGAGGCCCGTCAGTTCATCGAGCTGGCCGACAATGATCTGGATCGCCATGCCCAATACGAAGCCCTCCAGCACCGCGCGCGAGAGGAAATTGGTCACCCAGCCCAGGCGCAGCAGGCCGGCGACGATAAAGATGACGCCGGTGGTCAGGGCCAGGGCCATCGCCGCGGTCATGGCCGTTTCCGGCGTGCTGTTGGCGCCCAGGAACATCAGCAGGCTGCCGGTGATGGCTGAGACGGAGCCGACCGTGGCAAAAACCAGCAGGCGCGAGCCGCCAAAGATGGCATAGGCGATCAACGCCAGCGGCGCGGCGTACAGGCCAATCTCCACCGGCAGGCCGGCCACGGAGGCGTAGCCCATCGACTCCGGGATCAGCAGGGCGGAGACGCTGATCGCGGCGATCAGATCGGCCGTCAGGTAGCGGCCCCAATCATATTTCGGCAGCCAGGCGCCGATCGGCAGCCACTTTTCCAGCGTGGTCGGTGCCTTCGGCAGCGGCCGGGACTCGGCCGTGGTTTCTTGCTCTTGTACGCTCATGCTTCAACTAACCTCGGTTCCGCCCTGCCACGGGAGCGGGTAAGCGCTGAAAAGATAACAGCGGCAGCGGCGCGGCTCGCACAGCTGCCGGCATCATTCTCGCTTACTCTACGCGGCGGAGCAAGTCATTCAACGTCGGCGCGCGGGTGAAGGCGGAATCAGGCGTTTCGTGCCCGCAGGGCGCGCGTGGCAGATGAGTGGGAAGACGGCCGTGGTGGATAGGCTGCGTGTTTAGAGGGATCCCTCGCTGCGCTCGGGATGACATGTGCGGGAACGGCCGTGTTGGTAGATGTGTCGCGCCTGCGGCGCGAGACAACTTGGCAAGTTGTCCCACTGGTGGATGAGACAACTTGGCAA
>JBJYWX010000532.1:11130-17741 GCA_046259695.1 Promineifilaceae bacterium (SeqCode)
GGTGTGGTTTGTTCGGCCGCGTCGCGAGCGCGTCATTTTGGGCAATAACTTATGTTATAATGCTAACTGGATTGTCCCGGCGCCGATCGGGTGGAAGGGCGTTATTTCGGCAGAAAGAGAGTGCGGTAGATCATGGCGGAAGAAAGTAATCACAAGATAGATGAAGAGTTCTCCGGCGGCGACAACGGCCAGGGCGAACCCTTGGACATGAAGCGCTACAAAAAGAACGGCAAGCTGCGCACCGATTTCTACGAGCAGGAACTGCTGCGCTTGCAGGAAGAGCTGGTCAAGCTGCAATACTGGGTGCGCACCCGCGGGCTGAGAGCAGCCATCGTCTTTGAGGGCCGCGACGCGGCGGGCAAAGGGGGCGTCATCAAGCGCATCGTCGAGCGCACCAACCCACGCGTGGTGCGCGTCGTCGCCCTGGGCATCCCCACGGAGCGCGAAAAGTCGCAATGGTATTTCCAGCGCTGGGTGCCTCACCTCCCGGCCGGGGGCGAAATGGTGCTTTTCGATCGCAGCTGGTACACGCGCGCCGTCACAGAGTGGGTGCACGGTTTTTGCACCGAAGAAGAGTACCAGGAGTTCCTGCGTTCTTGCCCGCAGTTCGAGCGTATGCTGGTCCGCTCCGGCATGATCTTGCTCAAATACTGGTTCTCGGTCAGCGATGATGAGCAGGAGCGCCGCTTCCAACAGCGCTCGCAGGATCCGCGGCGGCGCTGGAAGTTGAGCCCGATGGACATCGCCTCGCGCGACAAATGGGAGGAGTTCTCGCGCGCCAAGGACCGCATGTTTGATTACACCGACATCAAGCAAGCGCCGTGGTATGTGGTCAATTCCGATGACAAGAAGAAAGCGCGCCTGAACTGCATTCATCACCTCCTGACGCAGATACCTTACCAGGATATTCTGCCCGATCCCTTTGAGCTGCCGCCGCGCAAAAAGGGCACCGGCTACATCCGCCCGCCGATCGACGAACAGACCTTCGTGCCGGAGATTTATTAGCCGGCAGAGCCTGCACTGAGCTAGCCGGAGTGTGGCAGGTTGCGGGTGGCGCGTCATTCTGAAGGCGCAGCCTGAAGAATCCCTTTAGCCATGCGCACTCCCGCGGGCCCCGTTTGACGAAGGGTCCAGGGATTCCTCGCTGCGCTCGGAATGACATGGAACATCTGCTCATTGCCCGTTGCCTTGCATCCAGCAGTATCCGCAATGGCGCTGGCCCGCCTCATTCTTTATTGATCATTTTACGCTGATCATTTCCATTTCATTCCCTTCCCGCCCCCCTTGCTCAATCCCTCTGCCTAACGTACAATATTCGTAATTGAGAATATTTGCAGTAAGGGGTCAGATGACACTTACAGAAGAGATCATTTCCGATTTGCGCGACAGCGGCTACCGCATTACGCCGCAGCGCGAGCTCATCATCCGGGCGATTGCCGAGAGCGGCCGTCATATGCCGGTGGAAGATATTTATGCCGCGGTGCAGGAGCAGACGAGCGCGGTCAACCTGGCCACGATCTACCGCACCCTGGAGATGCTCTGGGAAGAGGGGCTTGTACACCGCAACGATCTGCATGAAGGCAAGCTGGCCTACGCCGTGGCCGAGCACGGCCCGCACCTCCATCTCGTCTGCCGCCGCTGCAAGCGCGTCATCGACGTTGATCCGGACATCCTCGCGCCGCTTCAGGCGGTCCTGCGCGAACGGGAACAATTCGAGGCTGACCTGGAACACCTGTCACTTTTCGGCCTCTGTATAGAGTGCCGTGATTAACTAAGTTTTGCCTAATTAGGGGAGCCGACTATGAAGAAACAAAGGATTTGGATTGTCCTGTCTTTACTCACCCTGGCACTGCTGCTCGCCGCCTGCGCCGGTCAAGAGACGGGCACGCTCACTTTTCAAGCTAACGGCGAAGATTTCGTGCGCCAGGGATTCGAAACCAAGGATGGCTGGCAGGTCACGTTCGACCAGGTGCTGGTGACATTGGACAACGTTACGGCCTACCAGACGGACCCGCCTTACGATCCGCTTTCGGGCGAGGCGATCGAGGCGCAATCAGAGGTCGCGCTCGGCGGCCCCTATACGGTCGACCTGGCCCAAGGTGGCGCGGACGCCGAACCGGTCCTCGTCGGTGAAGTGGCTGGCGCGCCCGCAGGCCATTACAACGCCCTTTCCTGGACGATGGCGCCTGACGCTTCCGGCGATCCGCTGGTAATGAGCGGTTCAGCGGAAAAAGACGGCCGCGTGGTGCATTTCACGATTGATGTCGACAAGGATTTTGCCTTCACCTGCGGCGAGTACGTGGGGGATATGCGCAAGGGCGTGCTGGCCAAAGACGGCAGCAGCGACCTGGAAATGACCTTTCATTTCGATCATATTTTTGGCGATGCCGGCATGCCGGCCAATGATGACCTGAACCTGGGGGCATTGGGCTTTGACCCGTTCGCGGCCGTGGCGCAGGGTGATGTGCTCAATGTGACCCTCAGCGAGCTGCAGGACGCGCTGCCGGCCGAGGATTTCCAGAAGCTGGTGGATGTCTTGCCCACGCTGGGGCACGTCGGTGAGGGTCACTGCCACTATGCCAGTTAAGGAGCAGATTATGGGCCAACAAGAGGTAGGTAATCAACCGCGCGCTTTGAAGGACAGGGGGCGGCATGCGTCGCTGATTTCGTCGACCGCGGCGCTGCTGGCACTGGTCCTCGTCCTGGCGCTAGGCGGCACGGCCGCGGCGCACGGGGCCAACATCAGCTACACCTCGACCGTGGGCGTGGCGCTCGCTGCTGCCTATGACAGCGGCGAGCCGATGGCCGAAGCGCAGGTGATGATTTACGCGCCCAACGATCTGAGCACGCCGTGGCAGACAGGCACAACAGACGAAAACGGGCACTACTTCTTCACGCCCGATCCGGAGCTGCCGGGCACCTGGGATGTCCAGGTGCGGCAGGCCGGGCACGGGCAGATCATCCACATCCCTCTAGGGGAAGGCGCCATGCCCACGTCAGGCGGCGGGGGGTTTTCGACCATGCAGATTATTCTTATGAGCGCCTGCGTCATCTGGGGGTTAGCCGGCACCGCGCTCTATTTCAGCGGGAGAAAAAGCTGATGCATATACCGGACGGCATTTTGCCCGTGGCCGTGGACGTGGCCGGCTACGCAACCGCCGGGGCCCTGACCTGGTTTTCGCTGCGCAAGATCCAGCAGCAAGAAAACCCGCAGGAAGGGGTACCCAAGGCGGCGCTGCTGACGGCCGCGTTTTTCGTCGCTTCTTGGATCCATATCCCTTTTCCGCCAACGAGCGTGCATTTGATCCTCAATGGCTTGCTCGGTGTTGTCCTCGGCTACTACGCCATGCCCGCTATCCTGGTCGGCCTCTTTTTCCAGGCGGTCATGTTCCAGCATGGCGGGCTGACCACACTGGGGGTTAACGCGACGATGATGGGCCTGCCGGCGCTGCTGGCCTATGGCATCTTCCAATCACGCTACCGTCTGGGACTGGCGCAAAGCGATACATGGACGGCCGTCTTTGGCTTCGCCGGCGGCGCGGTGGGTGTTGGGCTGGCCGCGGCCATCGCCTTCACTATCCTGATCCTGACCTTACCGGGAAATATCGACGCTGAGGCCGAGCGGGCCAGTATTACCGCGCTGACCGTAGCCCACGTGCCGCTGATGGTGCTGGAAGGCGTCTTTACCGCTCTGCTGGTAACATTCTTGCTGCGCGTCAAACCGGAGGTGTTGAACCGGCCGGGTGATGTGCCGGTAAAGGTGTGATGATCAATAGATGGGACGCGCACGAGCGCGGAAAGACGCGGCGGAACGCGGATAATAATTGGTTCGGGATCTGGTCAACCCGTTTTATGGTTTTTGTTTTCTGTTGATTGTTCCCAGTTCCTAGTTCCCAGTTCACTATCAAACCGGAGACCACCTTGATAGATCTCGGTCTAGACAAATACGCCAATCTGGATTCCCCTTTCCACCACTGGGACGCGCGGTACAAGCTGGTCGGCATGCTGGCGCTGATTTTCGCCTTTTCCTTTGTCAAGGAGCTCTGGCTGCTGCCGCTGCTGCTGACCATAACGGTTGTGATCTATGCCATTTCTCGCCTGCCGGCCTCCTTTCTGGTCACGCGGCTCAAGTACCCCGGCGTATTTTTGCTGGCCGCGGCCGTCGTCCTGCCCCTCTTTTCCGGCACAACCGTGCTCTTTCAACTCGGCCCGTTAGCCGTGCGCCAGGAAGGTCTGCTGGCCTTCTTGCTGGTCGCTGTGCGTTTTTTCTGCATCCTGACCCTGGGCATCGTGCTTTTTGGCAGCGCGCCTTTCCTGACCAGCGTCAAAGCCATGCGCGCTTTGCGGCTCTCGCCGGTGCTGGCGGATATGATGCTGCTGGCCTATCGCTATATCTTTGAAATCGGGCACGAGTTCCAGACGATGGAAACAGCGATGCGCCTGCGCCACTTTGATGCCCGGCGCCTGAGCGCGCGCGGCCTGCGTACCCTGGCCGCGCTGTCGGGCACGCTGATTGTGCGCAGTTACGAGCAGTCGGAGCGGATCTACAAAGCAATGGTGCTGCGCGGTTACGGGCATGGCGCGGCCGGAAGCGTGGCTGCGGCGGCGCAGTTTAAGGCGACGCGCCGCGATGGAGTGGCCCTGGCGCTGATGCTGGCCCTGGCGGCGGCGGTGGTCGCCGCACAGTTTATGCTGGGAGCGGGCTGAGGGAATGGCGGGAACGAACAACCAGGGCATTTCGCCGGAACCGGCCGTTTTTGAGGCCAGCGGCGTGGGCTTCCATTACGAAGCGCAGCATCCTGTACTGGATGGCGTAAGCATAGCAATCGCCGAGGGCGAGAAAGTCGGCCTTATCGGTCCCAACGGCGCGGGCAAAACAACGCTGTTTATGCTCGCCTGCGGTGTGCTGAAGCCGACCAGCGGCACGCTGTCCTTATTCGGGCAGCCGGTCACCGCGGGGCAGTTCCGCCCGGAAATCGGCATGGTATTCCAGAATTCGGACGACCAGTTGTTCAGCCCCACGGTGTGGGATGACGTCGCTTTTGGGCCGCAGAATCTGGGGCTGGCGGAGGACGACGTGGCGCAGCGGGTGGACGAGGTGTTAACCCAGACCGGCACGCTGGCGCTGGCGAAACGGCCGCCGCATCACCTGTCGGGTGGCGAGAAGCGCATGGTCTCCATCGCCGGCGTACTGGCCATGCTGCCGCGCTTTGTCATCCTCGATGAGCCGACCGCCAGCCTGGATATCCGCGCCCGGCGGCGGCTGATCGCCTTTTTGCAGGGGGCGGGAGAAACGATTCTCTTCTCATCGCACGACCTGGAGTTCATTTTGGAGGTATGCGACCGGGTCATTTTGCTGGACAACGGCCAGGTCGTGGCCTCCGGCGACCCGCATCAAATCATGTCCGATAAGGCCCTGATGGAGGCGCATGGCCTTGAACGGCCGCATTCGCTGACGCATCACGTCGATCCGCATCATGAACAGAAGGGCGAGGAAGCGGAGGCGCGGGGGAATGATCACTAGCTCATGATCACCAGTCAATGATCAATCTACGCGCCCAGGCCCACTGCCCACTGATCACTGCCCGCTACCCTAGTACGGGTTCCCGCCCCAGGATCGCGTCGATCTCCTCCATTTGGTCGGGCGTCAGGGGACCGAAGGCCATCGCGCCGGCATTTTCCTGCACCTGTTCAACCGACTTGAAGCCGGGTATGGGTACCGTCAGCGGGCTCGCGCCCCAGATCCAGGCCAGCGCTCCCTGGGCCAGGGTACGGCCGTTACTGGTCAGCACTTCGCGCACCGCTTCCAGCCGTTCCAGCCACTGCGGGTTCACTTTGCCGTCGTTGAAGCCGTCAAACCACATATCAGGTATGCTGCGCACATCGTTGCTGCTGAAGCGCGACTGCGGCGTGAACTTGCCGGTCAGAATGCCCATGCCCAGCGGCGCGCGATTCAAGCTGCCCAGGTTCAGCTCCTCGCACAAGCGCAGCAGCTCCAGGTTGCCCATAAACACGTTCAGCTCCTGCTGCACGATGCCGCAGTTTGGCCCCTCGGCGAACGCCTGCACGGCGTCGATACGGTCGGTGCTCCAGCCATAGGTGCGGATTTTGCCCGCGTCCACCAGCTTTTCAAGTTCTTCCTGCACGCGGTAGGAGAGCTCCACGTCATAGCCCCAGACGTGGAGCTGGTAAATGTCGATGTAATCGGTATTCAGGCGGCGCAGGCTTGCTTCGCAGTCTTCGCGCACATGCGGCGCTATTTCAGACTTTTCTTCGCTTTCGCCATAGGGCACAACTGTTTTGGCCCATTCATCAATCTTGTAACCGAACTTGGTGGCGATAATCGCCTCGTCGCGCCGCCCGGCGAGCGCGCGTCCCAGCAGTCGCTCACTGTGCCCCGCGCCGTAATTGGCCGCCGTGTCGAAGAAATTGGCCTTCGCTTCCAGCGCGGCGTGGATGGCGCGAATCGACTCGTCGTCGTTCACATCGCCCCAACCCGCTTCACCGCCGAGGAATTTCCATGGCCCGCCAATCGCCCAGCAGCCCATGCCCGTTGCCGATACTTCAATCTCCGATCGTCCCAAAATGCGTTTCATCTGGTGCTCCTCTAA
>JBJYWX010000533.1:0-7740 GCA_046259695.1 Promineifilaceae bacterium (SeqCode)
ACTCAAACTCGTGTTCCTTCGGGAGTGTGGGTTCGATTCCCACCTTCGGCATCTAGCTAGCCAACCTCGCCAACGAGGATTATATGGCCTGCCCGTTGGGCGGGCAACCGTCGGAAGGCTTCTTATCCAGCAATGGGGAGCCTTTTTTCATTTCAGGTGCGCCCAAATTCGCGTGCCAACTGCATGGCCGAAAGGTGGATCATTGTCGGCCGTCCATGGGGACAGGTTCGTGGATTCTGGCTGGCCTCCAGTTGTTGAATCATGGCTTCCATCTCGGCCCTCGAAAGCGTCTGTCCCGCCTTGATTGCCGCCGACTTGCAAACGCGCAGAACAATACGTGCCTCGACCTTTCCTTGCAGCGGCTCCGCCCCTTCCTCAAGATCCTCAACAACCACCTGCAGTACCCGCGCCGGATCGATACGAGAGACGACCGCGGGAACAGCCCGCAGCTGGTACGTCTGCGGTCCGAAAGGCTCTATCTGGAAGCCAAGTTTGCTCAGCATGTCCAAATTCTCCTCTACCAGGCCTGCCTGTGATGGCGTCAGCGTGACTGTCACCGGCGTGATAAGCCCCTGGGAAACTACGACTTCTTGTTCCCACTCAGCCATGAACTTCTCGTACAAGATCCGTTCATGCGCGGCGTGCTGATCGATCAGGTAAAGACCATCCGGGCCTTCGGCAATGATATATGCCTGACCGACCTGGCCGATAACGCGCATAATAGGTAGTTCTTGGCTGGCTGCGGGAACAGCGGGTGCTGCTTGCCCCGCCGGAGGTTCTGCTCCATCCCGCGGGACCGGCAGATCTGCGCTCATCGCCCGGCGGGACCAATCAAGTTGCAGCGCGCCCTGATCTCGGCTTTCCGACCGGGCCAAGGTATGGCTGTCACCTGCGGCACGCCAGCCAACAGCGAAATCATCTTCCCCGCGCCAACTGCTGAGCGCGGGCACCGGACTTTCTGCCAGCAGCGTGCCGCGCACGGCGCGCTGCACGGCGCCAAAGATGGCGTTGGGCTGCCTGAAACGCACTTCGGTTTTTGCCGGATGAACGTTAACATCCACCTCCTCAGCCGGCATTTCGATGAAGATAACGCCAAAGGGAAACCGGCCGGTTGGCAGCAGCGTGTGATAAGCCTGTATTACGGCATAGCTCAGGCTGGTATCTTTGATCCAGCGCCCATTAACAAAGAGTGTGATATGGCTGCGGTTCGCCCAATTGAGGCTGGGTGGTCCCACGAAACCGCTGACCTTAATGGGCTTGCTCTCTGTAGCCGCAGCTTCGCTGCTGGCCGTCACCGGCAGCAGCTCACGCGCCGTTTCCACACCATAGACCTCGCCCAATACCTCAAATATGTCGTCGTTTCCCGTGGTCTGAAACGTAATACGGTTTTCGTGCGTGATACGGAAGCGCACGTTAGCGTTTGCAAGCGCATAACGGGTAATCAGTTCGTCTATCAAGCGTCGTTCGGTCGTTTTGCTTTTTAGAAACTTGAGCCGGGCGGGCGTGTTAAAGAACAGGTTTTCCACCGCTACGACGGTACCCTGCGGCGCGCCAACAGCTTCGCGGGTTGTTGTCCGGCCCGCTTCCAGTGCCAGGCGGGTTCCGGCCGTATCATCTACCGTGCGGCTGATGGCGGTTACACGGCTGACCGCGGCGATAGCCGCTAAAGCTTCACCGCGAAATCCGAGGGTGCGAATTGCCGCCAACTCTTCCGCCGAGGTTAGCTTCGACGTGGCGTGCCGCTTAAAAGCGGTCTCAAATTCCGCGGATTCAATGCCTGAACCGTTGTCGGCCACCTGGATCAGGTCACGCCCGCCGTTGCGAACACTGATATTGATCGTCGTCGCACCGGCGTCCAGAGCGTTCTCCACCAATTCCTTTACCACGGAGGACGGCCGTTCAACCACCTCGCCGGCAGCGATCTGCGACGCTAACTGTGCGGACAGGATTTGGATACTCATTCCCCTATTGTACCACCGCCGCGCTGTTCGGGAGGCTTGCCACTTTCGCCATTTTTGTTTATGGTGAGCGTGAAAACAAGTTGGCAGGCCAGAAGGTGATGACTATACTTTTGCCAGCCACATTAAAGGACACATTATGCCATTTCAACCAACGTATGACGTTCCCGACGACCGCCAGGCATACGCCGTAGCCAGCGCGGAGCGAGAAGGTTGGGAGCGCATCGCCGTGCTCATGCTGCACGGCTTCATGGGCAGTCCTGCCAGCTCACGGCCGATGGCCGAATTCCTGGCCGCGCATGGCGTAACAGTGCGCTGTCCGCTTCTACCGGGACACGGCAATCTCCCTTACCAGATCCGCGGGTCATCACACCAGGATTGGATCGCGGAAGTATTGGAGGCCTATGACTGCCTGCAGCAAGAGCATGACCAGGTCTTCCTGGTGGGCCATTCGATGGGCGCCGTGCTCTCCGCACAGTTGGCGACACATGCTAAAGGCGTTTGCGGCTTAGTCCTGATAGCGCCGCTCTATGAAATACCAGATCGCCGTTTAAAAGTAGCGGCAGTCGGCCGCTATTTCCTTAACTACGTCTATCCGCTCAAGTACAAGTCACTTGACCCCAAGATCTGGTTGGGCCGGGTTCTGGACTACAATCCTAATATTGATGTGGAGGACCCGGCGCTGCAAGAGTGGCTGATCGAGGCATCGCGTATACCGGTCGATGGCGTGGCCGAAATGAGCAAGATGGCCGGCATCGGTCGCCGTCTGTGGCCGCAGGTTCACCAACCGGTGTTGATCTTCCAAGGTGGACAAGATCCGGCCGTTAATCCCGGCAACACGGAGAAACTCTTCCAATCGCTGGCGACAGTCGACAAGGAAATGAAATTCTTTCCCCAGGCCGGTCACGAATTGATGCGGCCGGTAGAGCCGATCCACCACAAAGTATGGCAAAAAACGTTGGAGTTTATCGAAGATCACGCCGAAATCGGCAACAAGGTCCCGACGGCACTCAACGCCCCTTCCTTACTGGCGCGCGACGCTAGTGAGTGACCCAAACCAGCGCTGGGCCCACCGGTGCCCGGCCGCTCTCCGTACGAACAGATCTGGCCTTGCAGCGGCCGCCGCATCTTGAACTGGTCTGGAAACTAAGTATAATCAACCTCAATATCGCAGAACCCACCCAATAGCGCTGATTCCAGGGAGAATGCAGCCTGGGTGGTCAATGTTGTTTCTTTGAAAAGGAGAGAGACCCCATGATTGGAAAGCGTATTGGCATTTTATTCGTGTTGTTGTCTATTCTGGCGCTGATGCTCGCCGCCTGCGGTGGCACTACCGCCCCGGCAGCAGAGCCGGCGGCTGAAGAACCGGCAGCAGAAGCGCCGGCGGCTGAAGAACCGGCGGCTGAAGAGCCGATGGAAGAACCGGCCGAAACAGGTGAAGGTGATTGTGCAAGTGAGGAAGTCTACTGCATTGGCCTAGTGACTGATGTTGGCGAAATCGATGACAAGTCATTTAACCAGTCGGCGTGGGAAGGCGTCGGGCAGGCAGGCGATGCCCTAGGAGCCCAGATTGATTATATCGAGACAGGCGATGCCAAGGATTACGGGACCAACATCGGTCTGTTCGCGAACAACAATTATGACGTGATTGTAACCGTCGGTTTCGCGCTTGGTGAAGCCACCGCAGAAGCGGCCGCCCAGCACCCGGAAATCTACTTCATCGGCGTGGACCAGTTCCAGGGCGAAACGCTCGACAATCTGGCCGGCCTCGTCTTTAATGAGGACAAATCCGGCTTCCTGGCGGGCGCCTTGGCCGCCCTACTTACCCAGACGGACACAGTAGCGGCCGTGCTGGGCACCGACCTGGTTCCCCCGGTCGTTGCCTTTAAGGAAGGGTACGAGAACGGCGCACGGTACATTAACCCGGACATCAACCTGATCTCCACCTACCATCCTGGCGGCATGGATGTAGCATTTACCGATCCTGAATGGGGCGCCAGCACGGCCAAGCAGGCCCTTGATCAAGGCGCGGACGTTGTCTTTGGAGCAGGTGGCAAAACAGGCAACGGCGCTCTGATCGAAGTGGCGGGCGCGGACGGCGCCTACTGCATCGGCGTTGATACCGACCAGTGGCTCACTGTTCCGGAAGCCCATCCCTGCCTCGTGACCAGCGCCATGAAGCTCATCACCCCCGGCGTCGCCGATTTGATCACGCAGGCATCCGAAGGCTCATTCCCGGGTGGCAATTACTTCGGCCCCGTCGGGCTGGCCCCATTCCATGACTTTGAGGATCAGATCCCGCAAGAAGTCAAGGACACGTTAGCCGAGATTGATGCCGGTCTGCAGGACGGTTCCATTGAAACGGGTTACAACCCGGGCTAAGTAACAGCTAGTTAGTACAGGAAAGTGCGACGCGCCAGGCGCGTCGCACTTTTTCTTACCGTGATATCCCGGTTGGGCCTAGTGCCTGGCCGGCCGGCCCTGGTGCTTAATAAAAGGCCGGAGTTTGCAGCCAGCAATCGGACGGTGCCATGACAGCAGAGACACAGACGGCAGACGGAGGGGGTTTACTCCAGCGAATACTACGGGGAGCGGCCGTACCAATCTTATCCGTCATCCTGGCCCTTTTAATTGGCGCACTTATTATCTGGATTTCAGGCTCAAACCCGCTTGAAGCCTACGAGGCCCTCTTCAGAGGTGCCCTTGGCAGCCCTGAAGCCATTGCGCGCACGTTAGAAAAGGCGACGCCGCTCATCTTCGGAGGTCTGGCGGTTGCCTTCGCGTTCAAGGCCGGGCTGTTTAATATCGGCGGCCAGGGCCAGCTTTTGATCGGCGCCATCGTCGCCGCCTATATCGGCTTCGCCTTTGAAGGTCTGCCCTTTATCGTGCATATGCCGCTGGCCTTACTTGGCGGCAGCCTGGCGGGCGCGGCTTATGCCGCTATCGCCGGCTTCTTGAAAGCCTACACGGGGGCACATGAGGTGATCACAACGATCATGCTCAATTACATCGCCATCAATATTACCGATTATCTTTCTAACGGTCCCTGGAAAGATGAAGGTATTGTCGCCCGAACGCCGGCAATTCAAGAAAGCGCGGCCATTCCCGTCTGGGGCTTTCTGCCGCTCGGCTTTGTGCTTGCGGTTATCATGGCCTTTCTGACCTGGTATCTTTTGTACCGCACGACCTGGGGTTTTGCCATTCGCACTACCGGCCTCAATGCCAACGCCGCGCTCTACGCCGGTATTCAGGTGGCACAGGTCATTGTCGTGACCATGGCCATCAGTGGTTTCCTGGCCGGCATGGGCGGTGCTGTGGAAACGCTGGGCATTATCGGACGCTACCAGCCCGGTTTCAACGTGGGATTAGGATTTGACGGCATCACTATCGCGTTGCTGGCCAAGACCAATCCTATTGGGACGATACCGGCTGCGCTGTTGATAGGCGCAATGCAAGCCGGCGGGAGCCAGATGCAGTTTGACGCCGGCGTGCGCTTTCAGATTATCGACATCATTCAGGGCTTGATTCTCTTCTTTGTCTCCGCCGACCTGATTGCGCGCAAGCTGCTGCCCGCTCAATTGGTGGAAGAAGAAAAAGTGACTCTCAGTACCGGTTGGGGCAGTTAGCGAGGCAGGAGAATGGCTACAACAACCTTTCAAAAACAAGAAACCGGGCTCAGCACGCGAAGTAAATGGTTAATAGGATTGGCCGTGCTGCTCGCTGCCGTGACGGCCTTCACTTATTTTCTGTATGGCTTAAGGGGCACGGAAGCGGTTCTTGCCTCAACGGTGCGCCGCTCGACGCCGCTTGTATTGGGAGCGATGTGCGGGCTAATCGGCGAACGTACGGGCGTAATCAATATCGGCATCGAAGGTCAGATGTTGATGGCGGCCTTCCTCGCCTTTCTGGCGAATGTCTATATCGGCCGTGTCTTGCCCCTTGGGGTAACCTTACCCATTGCCACCCTTGTAGGCGTGGCCACCGGCGCGCTGATCGGCCTCTTCCTGGCCTGGATGTCAGTTACATTGAAAATGGACCAGATTATCGGCGGCACGGTAATCAATACCTTGGCGTTGGGGCTGACTAGTTACTTCTACGTCACCGGTCTGACCACTCAAGGAAAGCTGCAGCCTATTGCTTTGGGCCCTCTGGCGGAAATCCCGCTGGTAGGACCCGCCTTGTTCAACAACCCGCCCATCACGTACTTGGCCATTATCCTGGTCTTTGTCATGCAGTTCGCTCTTTTTCGCACCGTTTGGGGCCTGCGCACGCGTTCGGTCGGCGAGCATCCAAGTGCGGCCGATACGGTAGGTATCAGCGTGCCTAAAATGCGCTATATGAACGTGGTACTGGCGGGCGCTTTTGCGGGCCTGGCCGGCGCCTACTTGACGCTCGAGGCAGTCGGCTCATTTGAGCGGGCTATGACCAACGGGCGCGGCTTCATCGCCCTGGCGATCATGATTTTTGGCCGTTGGACTCCTATCGGCGCCTGGGGAGCAGCGCTGCTCTTCGCCTATCTGGATGCGTTCCAGACCCAGGCCCAGTTCCAGGGCATTATCTCCTTGCCGCCCCAGGCATTTGGGATCATCCCCTATCTACTAACTATCATCGTTCTGGCCGGTTTCGGCGGACGAGCGCGGCCACCGGCGGCCGTGGGCGAAGTTTACGATCCGGAATAGCGAGGGTATTAACTTATGGTCACACCAACCTCAGAAGTTGTCCTGGAAGCGCGCGGCTTGATCAAACGCTTCCCCGGCGTATTGGCCAACGACAATGTGGATATTGTCCTCCATAAGGGCGAAATTCTGGCGCTCTTGGGCGAAAACGGGGCCGGCAAGAGCACCTTAATGAATATGCTCTATGGCCTATACCATCCGGATGAAGGCGAAATCTGGATCAAAGGCGAGCACGTGCTGCTCAAGGATCCAAGCGATGCCATTTCTCGCGGCGTAGGTATGGTGCACCAACACTTCCAACTGGTGCCGGTCATGAGCGTGGCCGAGAACGTTATCTTGGGCGATGAAATCACGCGCCGCGCTGGCGTCCTAGCACTGCATGAAGCGGAAAAAAGAGTGCTCGAATTGTCGCAGCAATATGGTCTGGAAGTAGACCCGACAGCGATTGTCGAAGATCTACCCGTTGGCACGCAACAGCGCGTGGAGATTATTAAGGCGCTCTATCGCCACGCCGATATCTTGATTTTAGATGAGCCGACGGCCGTCCTGACGCCACAAGAAGCTGAGGATCTGTTCCGCATCATGAAAGATTTTACAGCGGGTGGGGCGTCTATCATTTTCATCACCCATAAGCTGAAAGAAGTGCTGGCCATCGCGGATACGATTGGCGTCTTGCACCGCGGGCGCATGGTGGGCGTCGTTTCGCCGGAAGAATCGACCCAGGCCAGCCTGGCCGAAATGATGGTCGGGCGCGAGGTCATTTTGCAGGTGCATAAGGAACCACCGCACCCGCAAGAGGTAGTACTGCGCGTCGAAAACCTGCAGGTCAGTGACGATCGCGGGCACCGCGCGGTGAAAGGAGTCAACCTGGAGGTACGCGCCGGTGAAATCGTGGGCGTGGCCGGTGTCCAGGGCAATGGCCAGCGTGAACTGGTTGAGGCGCTCACCGGTTTACGGCCGGTTGACGGCGGGCAATTCTGGATTGATGGCCAGGAGAGTACTCATTCGAAACCGCGCCAGATCACGGAGCAGGGCGTGGCGCATATCCCCGAAGATCGCGAAAAACACGGGCTGGTGATGGCCCATTCCGTGGCCGACAACATGGT
>JBJYWX010000533.1:7750-14314 GCA_046259695.1 Promineifilaceae bacterium (SeqCode)
TAGAACTGCACAACCGAGCCGGGGGCCGCGGGGTTGGTCGGGCCGTTCAGCGTGGCCGACAACATGGTGCTTAACAATTATTACCACGAGCCCTTCGCCAGCGGCGTGATTATGCACGAGAACGAAATTGATGAACAAGCGGAGGACCTGGTCGCCGAATATGATGTGCGCACACCAAGCATTCACACGCCGGCCCGCAGCCTTTCCGGCGGCAATAAGCAGAAGGTCATCGTCGCTCGTGAGTTCTCGCGGCCGACCAAGTTATTAATCGCTGCACAGCCAACACGCGGCATTGATGTTGGTTCAATAGAGTTTATTCACAACCAAATCGTGGCCCAGCGGGATGCAGGGGCGGCTGTCCTGCTCGTTTCGGCCGAACTTGACGAGATATTGAGCCTGTCCGATCGCGTGGCGGTCATGTTCGACGGCCGCATCGTCGACGTGCTGCCCATTGAAGAAGCTTCGCGCGATATGGTCGGCTTGCTCATGTGCGGTTCTACAGTGGATGGCTTCTAGCGGCTGCAGCCAGCCCGCGTCTGCACCACAGGAAGCGGGTTTTCCGCACTATGCGAAGCATCTTTTAGTTTCTGCTAGCTTAAACGTCCTAGACAGAGGCCCGGCCCTCAGCTATACTGGGGACCGTCCAAAGAGCAAGTAGACAATTGAATTGGTAATTTTCTGCTGGCAGCGCGCGGGGCATTTTGTTGCTCATATTGCGTGAATTGGCGGACGTTTTGACTTGGGCAACGGGTGAAACAGCGAGTGTTTAGTAAGATGGATTAAGGCACTCGCCTGGTGGAGGTTTGTAATGACGCTAGGAAATAATTACGTCTATGTGACGTCGGAAGGGCTGAAACAGCTGGAAGACGAACTCGCCTATCTGCAAACGGAGAAGCGTGAAGAACTCTCTATGAAGTTAGAGAAGGCGATTTCACAGGGTGATCTGAAAGAAAACGCAGACTATCACGATGCCAAAGAAGAACAAGGCTTCGTTGAAGCGCGCATTCGCGACATTGAAGACACACTCAGGCGCGCCAAAGTGATCAATGAGAACGGGCCGTCAGATGTTGTCCGTGTTGGCAGCACGGTGACCGTCAGCGAGGAAGGTTTCGATGACGAGGAGACTTACAGCATTGTCGGTGCCGCTGAAGCCGATCCAGCCTCAGGTCGCATCTCTAACGAATCTCCCATGGGACAGGCGCTGATTGGCGCGAAGGTCGGTCACGTCGTTCACGTGGAGACGCCGGGTGGTTCCATCGAATTTACAATCCTCTCTATTGGTTAAACGTCCTTCTATTTTCGAATAGAGACCCAGGCCGCCCTAAGGGCGGCCTTTTTGTTATCGGGCAGCCTATCATTGGCCCTTAGCGCCATTAACGGTAAAGTAAATACGCTGGCATTTAACTGATTTTGGAGAAAACAAACCCATGCAAGTTACACCCGATGAAGTGAACAGGTTCCTGTCGGAATGGTGGACAAATATAGGGGGCAGCTTGCTTTGGCGTATTCTGGGCGTCTTCATCCTCCTTCTGATGGCGCATGCCCTGATTCGCTTTATCTCTGGGCGGGCCGAAAAAGCGATGGCGCGCAGCCAGATGGATGTCACGCTGAGCATGTTCTTCTCCCGGCTCATTCGCTATGGTCTTTATGCGCTGATCATAGTTATCGCGCTGGCCATGCTAGGTGTACCTATGACGTCGGTGATTGCCATTGCCAGCGCCTCAGTGCTGGCAATTGGTCTGGCACTCCAGGACTCACTGAAGAATATCGCCTCCGGCATTCTCATCATTTTCTTGAAGCCATACGCGGTGGGCGACCTGGTGGAGATCAACGATCGTCTCGGGACCGTTCTCGAGGTAGGTATCTACCATACGCGCCTGAGAACGCCTGACAATAAGGTGATGTATGTCCCAAACAGCAATGTCATGGACGAAAATATCATCAACCTGGCCGATCTGAATATACTGCGGGTTGATATGGTATTCGGCATAGGCTACGATGATGATATGCGGCAGGCCAAGTCAGTGCTGCGAGCAATCCTGGACGCGGACGGCCGCATATTGGATGATCCGCCGGCGCGGATAGTCGTTGGCGAATTGGGGGATAACAGCGTCAACATCTTGGTCCAGCCCTTTACGCTGCGCGAAAATGCCCTGGACGTGCGCTATGACATCACCGAGCGAGTGAAGCTCCGCTTTGATGAAGAAGGAATCTCCTTCCCTTATCCGCAGCGCGATGTGCATCTTTTCACGGCCGAGACCGCGGAGAATGGCCACAGCTAGCGAACACCGGGCCGAAAAGGAAGAAACGGGTCACCGCGGGCCCGCACCCTGGTTAGAATGGCTCCTGGTCGCGGCCATTTTACTCCTGGCAGGGGCGCTGCGCATGGCGGCGCCCGGCCTATCCGAGTTCAAGGCAGACGAAGCGCGGCTGCTAGCGCTCGCCTACGATACAGGGGAAGGAGACATTGCGCTGCGCGGCATCAGCAACTCGGCCGGCCTGCCCAATTTCCCGGCAAGCGTCTGGCTCTATGCGCTCCCTGTCGCCATCTGGCCGCACCCCTACGCGGCCGTTCTCTTCACCGGCCTGCTCAGTACACTGGCCGTCGCGTTGACCTACTGGTTCGTGCGCCGCTATTGGGGCATGCCCGCCGCATTAGCCGCCACCTTACTCTATGCAGTGGCGCCTTGGGCAATCATCTTTTCACGCAAGATCTGGGCACAGGATTTACTGCCACTTTTTATAGTAGGTTGGGCTATCGGGGGCGCGCTGGCCCTGGTTGAGCGACGGCCGCGGTTCATCTGGCTGCACCTCATCTGCCTGGCCCTGACTGTGCAGATCCACCTTGCCGCGATTAGCCTCGTGCCGGCGACCCTGCTGCTCATCATCATTTTCCGCAAGGCAGTAAACTGGCGCGAGCTTCTTATCGGCGGGCTGCTTGCTGCTCTTTCGGCCGTGCCTTTTGCCATCTATCTCTCGCAGCAGTCCGGCGCTGCGGGGCTGCTTGCCGGCGTCGCCGGCGCCACGGACACGGGCTCCTTTTCCCTGGCGTCGCTGGGGCATACGCTGACGATCACGCTCGGCACAGCTATCCATTCGCTGGCCGGGGGAAGCGCCTTTGAACAGTATTTGGCCCTGCTGCCCGATTTGACCTGGGTTCACCTGACGTGGGGCCTCCTGATAACCGCCGGCGCGATCCTGCTGGCCTGGGCAGCCTGGAAACGACGGGCTGAACCGCAGGCGCAAGCCGGCGTGATTGTTCTGCTCTGGCTGGTCATGCCCGCGGCCGTCTTCCTCTACCAATGGACACCCGTTTATCTGCACTACTTAATTCCCGTCCTGCCCGCTCCTTTTATCGCCGCCGGCGTGGCCTTTGGGCGCCTGCTGGCCCTGCTCCGATCCTCACCGCCGACTGGTTCGGCGGGCTGGCGGCGCCTGCTGGTAACGGGCGCCTGGTTAATCTTGCTGCTAACGGCCGCTGCCCAGGCGGGAGCGTGGATCACGCTGCAGCGGTTCGTGGCCGGCAACGCGACCCCGGGCGGCTATGGCGTGCCGCTAGCCATGAAACTGGCTGCCGTTTCCCAAGTGGAAACCATGATGGCCGAAACGGGCGCGCAGGAGGTGATCATTGCCGGCGAAGGTGAACGACCCCTGACCGACGAATTCGCGGCGGAATGGGACGTCCTGCTGCGGGATTTCCCGCGCCGCTTTGTCGACGTCACACAAAGCGCGCTGTTTCCGGCGGAACCGGCCATAGTGCTGCTGGACGGTCGTCTCGACCCGGCACAAACCACCGCTGATCTTTACCAGCGTATGGCCGCCGGCGAAGAGGATATAGCCCTTCGTCCGGGAGAAGGAATTTATGCCGTGCTCGCCCTGCCCGCAGAGGCGCGGCCGAAGCAAGAAGTCCCGCTTAATCCGCCGCTGCTACTGGCTAACTGGGTCAATTTCCTCGGCTATGATCTGCCCCAGGTGATCGGCGATTCGGCCGTCTGGCAACTTCACTGGCGCACGGGTGATAATCCCGATCCGGCTCAATACCAGTTCTTTAACCATTTACTCGACGCCACAGGCACGCGCCTCAGCCAGGTCGATGGGCCCGCCTTTGACCCTGGGCAGTGGCGGGCGGGAGACACGGTTATCAGCCGTTTCCTCCTCCCCTGGCCCGCGGCGGCAGCCGAGCCCCTGCTAATGCGCGTGGGCATGTATCGCTACCCGTCGCTGGAGAACGTGCCTCTTTTGGATGAAGCCGCTAACCCGTTCAGCGACGCGGCCGAATTCGAGCTGCCGTCCCGCAATTGACGCTGGAAACAAAAAGACCCGGCTTCCAGGTGAAACCGGGTCATTCTCGCCTAGCGCTTGATCCGCACCAGGTGGTACTGCTTGCGCCCTTTGCGCAGGATTAAGAACTGGCCCTCAATCGTGTCAGCCATCTTCGCGGTCTGATCCGGCGCCGCGACGCGCTCGTTATTGAGATAGATGCCACCACCCTCGATGGACCGTCGCGCATCGCCTTTGCCTCGCGCCAGATCACTCTCGACCAGGAGATCGACGATCGCGGCCCCCTCACCGCCAAGCGCCTCGGCCGTGACCTCGCTGGAAGGCACATCGGCAAAAATATCGCGAATATCTTCCGCGCTGAGCCCCTCGAGGTCACCCCCAAAGAGAACTTTAGCGGCCTGTTCCGCTTTGGCCAGCGCCATCTCGCCGTGGACCATAACCGTCATCTCGCGCGCCAGCGTGCGCTGCGCTTCGCGGCGCTCAGGTTCCGTGTCCACGGCGTGCGCCAAGGTCTCAATCTCCGGCCGCTCCAGCCAGGTGAAGTATTTAAGGTAGTTGATGACATCGGCATCATCGGTGTTCAACCAGTACTGGTAAAAACGATAGGGCGACGTGCGCTCAGGATCGAGCCAGCAAGTCTCGCCGCCGGCGGTCTTGCCAAACTTACTGCCGCTGGCATTGGTAATAAGCGGGTAGGCCACGCCGTGCACCTTGGCGCCGCGCATGCGGCGGATCAATTCGATTCCCGCCGTTACATTGCCCCACTGATCACTGCCACCCGCCTGGGCGACGCAGCCATAGGTGTCAAACAAATGCAGGTAGTCATAGGACTGCATCAACATATAGCTAAACTCGGTAAAAGAAATGCCTTCGCCCTCTCGCTCCAGGCGCGACTTGACCGAATCCTTGGCCATCATGTAATTGACTGTGAAGTGCTTGCCGATGTCGCGCAAGAATCCCATGAGAGAAAGGTCCGACAACCAATCATAATTGTTGAGCAGAAGCGCCGGGTTGCTCTTTATCTCGAAATCAAGCAAGGGGGCCATCTGGACCTGGATTTTCTCCAGGTTATGCTCGATCTCCTCGTGCGAGAGCAGGTTGCGTTCGGTCGATTTCCCGCTGGGATCACCGATCATCGCCGTACCGCCGCCGGCCAGGGCAATCGGTGTATGGCCGAAACGCTGCCAGCGCGCAAGGCCCATCATTGGCACCAGATGGCCGATGTGCAGGCTGTCGCCCGTGGGATCGAAGCCATTGTAGACGGTGATCTTGCTCTCCTTTACCAGCTCGCGCAGGCCGTCCGTATGGTCGAACAGCAGTCCCCGCCATTGAAATTCATCAAATACGTTGCTCACACTCCACTCCTTATCCGGGTCGCTGCCTGGCGCTCGCGCAACAAAAAAGACGCGGGCCGGGCCGCGTCCTGAGTCCTAAGAATACAGGTTGGTCTACTCGGCATCAACCGGGCCAAACGACCACGCGACCGCGTTGTTTCGTTTGCCCATAATAATAACTCGTCAGGTTCAGTTGCTGCCGCTTCATGAGGGCAAGATGGTAGCAGAGGGGCCGGAGGGCGTCAACCCTAACTCAGCCGGCAGCCATCAGGCTGTCCACCGCGCTGGCCAGCTGCGCCAGGTTGCGTACCACGTGCACGGCATCGCAGACCGGCACGTAGTCATGCATGTCGCTGTCGCCGGTGCCCCACTGCCCGGGATGTTCGGGGTTAAACCAGACCAGGCGGCGTGCGCGCTGCTGCAGGCGCTTCATTAAATCAATGCGTGGCGAATTGTAGTTATTACGGGCGTCGCCGAGGACAACTACGGTGGTGCGGCCGTCCACGCAGTCCCACCAGTTCTGAAAAAAGGTGTCCAGGCTGTGCCCGAAGTCAGTGGCATAATGGCGCGGCATGCGGCTGTAGAAACTGTCCAGCACCGTATCAACCGCTTGTTCCGGGCGCTGGCCGACCATGACAATGCTAATCTCCTCCATATCGGAGTAGAAACCAAAGCTGCGCGTCTTGGCGACCTGGTCTTGCAGCTCATAAGTCAGGCGCAGCATAAACTCAGCCACGGAAAGCATGGAGCGCGACATATCACACATCAAAACTAGGCTGGGCTTCAGCTTGCGTTTCTTGTACTTCAACTCAATCGGCACCCCGCCATAGCGCTGGTTGGCACGGATAGTGCCCTTGGAATCAAAGCGTCCCTTGTTGCCGCGCTTGCGGCGCAGTGCGGCGCGGCTCCGCAGTTGGGCCACGAGGCGCTGCACCTCGCGGCGCAAGAT
>JBJYWX010000534.1:0-9173 GCA_046259695.1 Promineifilaceae bacterium (SeqCode)
GTCCTCGCCGTAGACGGGCGCGTCCGGCGGAGGCGGCATGCGCCGCAGGCGGTCGGCCAGGACGGAGATAACGTGAATTGCGAAATAAGGCGTCTGCTGGATCAGAAACTGGAAGCGCCGCGCGTCAACCGGCACCAGCGTGGCGTCAAACCGCGCCACGGCCGCCGCGCTGCGCGGCGCCGGGCCAATGAGTGACATTTCGCCAAACATCCCGCCCGGATCCACCGTCTCGACGATCTTGTCGCCAATCACGATATCAATCTGCCCGTCAAGCACGACGTACATTTCGCTGCTGGCGTCACCTTCATGAAAGACGAACTCGCCCGCTTTGACCACAAAGGCGCTCTTATCCCGTCCAAATAGTCGTGTTAAATCTAACATGTTTTCGCTCCTTAAAACGGCCTACAGGCTGGGATTCAAAAAAAGGGACCAGGCATACCCATTGTAGCATCTTCCTTACCGGGTGGCGCGGCAAGGCAGAACCGATTGTTAATATCGTGTTATCTTTTAGCGAAAGACCCTCGCCAAACGCGCAACTGCCGTATAATCATCCGGCTTCGTGTCACGCTAGTGTCACACTGTCCTGGTCTAATAGATTCTGTGCGCCCGCTGTCCCGCTCATGCGAATGGGTGTTTTTGGCCTGGACGGCAGAAAATGATGCATCTTACCAGTGCATTTAGGCTTAAGTCAAGGTATAATGACACGATAATAACATTATATAAACACAACTCCGGGCGTTTTTCCGTCACTTAATTCAAAAAGCGTTTTAAATACTAAGGAAATGGTCGTTTATCATGAGTAGCCAATCTAAGTCTAAGTTCGCGCGTAATGGGATCTTTGCATTCATGTTGCTGGTCATGTTATTGATTCTGGCGGTGGGCGGGCACTCCTTTGCACAAGCCGACGTCAACATCATCCGCGTCAATAGTACGTCAGACGAGGACAAGAAGAATGACGGTGTCTGCACGCTGCGCGAAGCTGTCATCGCTGCCAATCAAGGTAAGGCAAGTACCGGCAAACCGGGTGAATGCCAGATTGAGCAGCCCGACCAGAATAATGCTACGTTCAACATTCTTCTTCCGCCCGGCTATTACACTCTCTATCGAACCGATAACGGAAACGAAAACTCGTCGGCTACCGGCGATCTTGATATTGCCGCCAATGTCAACATCATTGGCCAGCCCAATGCGGCAAATTTAGCCGATCCGGTTCCAGTGGTGATCAGTGGGGATGCGATTACCGATCGCGTGTTTCACATTATCTCCGGCGTGGTCACGATTGAAAATGTGACCATTCGCAAGGGCAGCGGCACGCAGTTTGGCGGCGGTATTTACAATCAGGGCGGTACCCTCACGGTATTGAACAGTACGCTCACCGAGAACCGCATCGATGGTTCCGGTTCCGGCGGCGGACTGGCCAATGCAGCCGGGGCAACCACAACCCTGTCAAACGTCACGGTAATAAATAACAGCGCACCGCAGGGAGCGGGCAGCGGCCTGTCCAGGATTGGCGGAACGCTCGTCGTACGTAATTCGCTGCTCGTGGGCAACGACTGCTCGGGCGCGATTGATACTGCGAATGAAGCGAATAACCTTGCCCTTGGCGCCGCAACCTGCGTCACTAATCATGTCGCCAGCGCCGCTACCAATCTCGACCTGATTGGGGTCAAGAAGCTGGGAACGACAGTTGATTATTACAAATTGGGCCCGAATAGTGAAGCGCTGGAGGCTGGAAACAATGCCTACTGCCCACTTCCTGACACGGATCAGGTCGGCCGTGATCGCCGGCAGGGTCCCAACTGTGATGTTGGTGCCTACGAGGGTGACTATGTGCCTGCAGGGCTGCCGACGGCCAACAATGATGACTACAGTGCCACCGAAGATATAGAACTAGTCGTCAGCGCCCCCGGCGTGTTGGGTAATGACCTGGCAAACGGCTCTGCCACCATGAGCGCGGCCGTAGTCAGCAATCCGGCCGGAACATTGAACCTTAATCCCAATGGATCCTTTACCTATACCTCTCCCCGCAACTTTGTAGGCATCGATACCTTTACTTATGAAGTGACCGGCGACGGCGGCACCAGCGATCCGGCGACGGTGACCATTGATGTTGCTGAAGACAGCTATATCGAAGTAACCAACACCTGCGACAGCGGCGAGGGTTCGCTGCGCTGGGCATTAGGTGAGGCCAATGCCACCGCTGGCCTGGACACGATCATCTTCACTATTACCGACACTAGCTGCGGCAGCCAAACCATTGCTCTGGATTCGGCACTGCCCAACATCACTGACGCGGTTGTAATTGACGGCTTCCTCCAGGACGTCGGTCCCGACCGCACCAGCGCGTTTATCACCATAGATGGCCAATATACGTCCGGTGGTTCGGCTGGCCTCTTTAATGGCCTTAATATCACGCCCGCCGGGCAAGGCACTACCGTTCGCGGCATCCAGATTGTCAACACCGGCGGCAGCGGCATCATTATCGGTTTCAAGTCGGCGGACGGCAGTGGCGCCAGCGACAACAACATCATAGAGAACAATGTGATTTACAACACAGGTTATGCCGGCCTGGAGACGAACGACGTTCCCCCGCTGGGCTACAATGACGGCATCACCGTATTTGATGGGACGGGCAACCAATTCCTGGGCAATAATATCCACACCAACGCTGACAAGGAAATCGACTTGGGCGGAGATGGATCGACGGCAAATGATCCCCAGGATGAGGATACGGGCGCCAATGACCTGCAGAATTTCCCGGACCTGCTTACAGCGTCCGAGAACGGCGATATCTACGGCCTGCTAAACTCCAATCCCAACGGGCTGTATACGCTGCAGTTCTTTGCTAGCCCGAGCTGCAACAGCCAGCAGTTGACGCCGCTGGCGATTGTTTCCGGGGGCAATACCGTGGGCACAGATAGCGATGGCAATGCGACCATTGATGTCAATGTTGGCCCGCTGGCTTACCACGCTGGCATTTACAGTACGGCGACCGACATCGATGGCAATACCTCCGAATTGTCTCCCTGTATTCATGTCGACGAGAACAATACGGTATGGCCGGCCGGCAAACTGCTTTCCATCGTTCCCGGAGGGCCAGCCGTGATCGCCACCCAGTTCCTCGATCTGCCTGGGCAGTCCCGATGGTATCGCTTCCCGATTGTTCCCAACAGTGATGTGGCTATCACACTGAGCAATCTCAATAAGAACTTTGATGTCGCCCTGTTCACTGATCTATTCGCGGCCTATGCCGAGCAAGTGAGCGAGACGGACGTCAATCTAAATATCATTGGGGCGGAATCCGCGCCAACGAACTTCAACCCCACGAATTTCAATCCCACGAACTTCAACTCGACGATTTGGAATCCGACGAACTTCAACCCGACGAATTTCAACCCGACGAATTTCAACCCGACAAACTTCAACGGCGCCCAGGAAGCGGGCGAGGTAACTGCATCCTATATCTTTGCCCCAACAAACTTCAACCCCACAAACTTCAACCCGACGAACTTCAATCCGACGAACTTCAACCCCACGAATTTCAACGGCAACGCTTATTCCGCCGCCCAGACGAGCAGCATGTACGCAGTCTCCATCAACGAGGGTACGGCTCCTGAGCAAATTCAGGTGAACAGCTTTAACAGCACGGGTTTTATGTTCATTCGTGTCACGGGTCGCGAGGCGGTCAGTGATTCGAGCAGCCCGTTCACGTTGAGTGTCACCGTGGGCCCGAGCGCATGTGCCGGACTGGATACGAATCCGACAGGTCCAAATCCGTCGCCAGTGAATGGCGACTATTCGACCCTGATTCTGGTGGACAACGAGCGCATGGCGGCGCTCTACGGACTGGACCCGGACTATGCGACGATGCAAACGGAGCTGACTGACCTGGCGGCGTTGACTAACGGCGTCATCGTCAATGTCGACGCGCAAGGGCGCGTCTCCGCGGCCAAGGCGGCAATCGCTGGCAAGGACCAGTGCCCTTACGCGCCTAATGTTTTAGCCGATGCGATCAAGGAAGTGATTGATGCCTGGCATGATCCTGACAGCAACATGAATCCCAACCTGCAGAACCTGATCCTGGTCGGCAGCGACATTGTCATACCTTTCTACCGCCTGCCCGATCTCACGCCGCTTGGCCAGGAAGACAGCTATGTACCACCGGTTGATTTCTCATCTTCCTCTGAAGCCAGCCTGCGCAACAACTACTTCCTGACCCAGGACAACTACGGCTCCGATCTCAAGGTTTCCATTGGCCCAGAGGATCTCTTTATTCCCAATCTTAATACGGGCCGTCTTGGCGAGACGCCGGGCAACATTGTTAACCAGATCCGTGCCTTCAAGAGCACACCTGTCATCGAACCGGTACATTCTGCGGTAACGTCGTACGACTTCCTCGCCGACAGCGGAGCGGCGGTGCGCGACCTGCTGGCCGGCAGTTGCTCCGGCGGCAGTTGTGACCTCGCGGTTGATGATTCGCTCCTGGCGTTTAATCCTGAGACCTGGACGGCCGATGAATTGGCCGCGGTCATTGACAGCGAGTATCCTGACGCCTTGGGCGATGCGCATGGTAATGACGTGCTGTATATCTCCGGTCACTTCAGCGCTAATGCCGCCCTGGCCGCCGATTATGATACGCACTACCTGACTACCGACTTGCTCGCCTCATCTGCGGATCTAAGGGGGACGTTGATGATGAGCCCGGGCTGCCATTCCTCTTACAACATCGTGGATCAGCATAATCTGTTCATCGACGGCATGCAGGTGACCTTCCAACCCGATTGGCCGCAGGCCCTGGCAGAAAGGGGAGCGACCTTGATCGCCGGTACCGGCTACCAGTATGGCGACACCGACTTCATCTCCTACAGCGAGCGGCTGTACGTCGAGCTGGCGCGCCAACTGCGCAGCAATGACGGCACGCTGCCCAATATCGCGTTGGGTGAAGCTCTGGTTCGCACCAAGCAGGCCTACCTGAATAACACGGCTGACTGGGGCCCATTGGACACCAAATCAATGATGCAGATCACGCTGTACGGCGTGCCCAACCAGCAGATCGACATGCCCGGCCAGCGCTTCAACCTGGCGCCTACGACAAACTCCGTGATAGGCAGCCTGCAGAGCGCCGATCTGCCCGGTGTGCCGGGGGACCCGGCTGAGGTGTTTGGTTTGCAGTATTTCGATCTGGAACGCAACTACCTGAGCGGCCCTTTGGCTACGAGCGAGAAATTCCTGGACCTGACGAACACGGCCAATAACAGCACGGTTCATACCTCATACCTGGAGTTGGGTAACCCCAATCTCGGTGGTCCGGATGGGGCCAAGGTTATCGCCGCCGGCGAACCAGTTTTGCCCTTGGACTACTTGGACATTACGGCAGCTAACACCACTCTGCGCGGTGTGCTCTTCCTGGAAGGCGACATGCGTGAGTTTTCCGGCCGCCAACCCCTGGTTTCGGCGGTGACAACTGAACTCAGCGCGCCGCGTTTCAATTTCTTCTCGAACATCGACTACCCGATGAATATCTGGAATATCAACCGCTTCGACGTGCTTTCCAATGAGGAGGGTAGTACCAAGCTGGCCCTAACGCCCTCCCAGTACCGTTCGACATCCACCCAACTGGAAACGACTTCGCTCAGGCGCTTTGACCGTATCAAGCTGCGGCTTTTCTATAACGATGAAACGAGCACCTACGACACTGGGCAGGGCGTTCTCAACGATCCGGGCCGTTCTGGCGCGCCGATTATTAATTATGTAGACGCGCAGTTGAATGATTCGGACAGTACCCAGGTAGATTTCGAGGCGCAAGTAACAGTTGATCCCAGCGCCGGCATGCACGAAGTCTATGTAACCTATATGCTCTTCTCTGACGGAACGCCTGGTGGGGCTCCAACCATGTGGCGTTCAGAGAAAATGACCCAAGACACGGCCGATACGCGGCTCTGGCATGCGCAGTTGTCCAATATCAGTGCGGCCGACGCGGCGCGCTTGCGCTTTGTCATCCAGGCCGTCAGTGGTGTGGGCCAGGTGACGATGAACAGCAATGTGGGCCGTTTTTACAGCATTTCTGGCCTCAATGCTGACCCTGAGCCAACCTCCACGACATCCCTGCAAATCATTGGCTCATCCACCGGTTTCGCAACGGACTCCGCGCAATTCCAGGCCAAGCTGGTCGACGAGAATGGCGCACCGCTGGGGAACCAGACGCTCTTCTTCGGGCTGGGCTCAAGCGTACTGCCGGCCAAGACCGATGAGACGACCGGCGTTGCCACCGTGAACTTCCCGCTGCTGCTCGAGCCGGGCACTTACCAGCTTTCAGCCTGGTTCTTGGGCACGTTTGACTACGCCGCGAGCACGTCAGCGACTACGAAGCCCTTTACGGTTGAAAAGCAGCCGACGTCGCTGCTCCTGACGCCGCCCAGCTCGCAGATCTATACCGGGGAGCAGCCGTCCATCTTCGCTAAGTTGACCGATACGCTGCAGAACACGGGAGATCCCATTGGCGAGAAGTCAATCCTCTTCACCCTGACGCCGGTATTTGGCACAGGATCGCCAATTCAGACATCGGTAATAACCAATGCGGCCGGCGGACAGGCTCCGCTGGCCCTGGGCGGGCTGGCTATACCGGTTGGTGTCTATACGGTAGATGCCCGCTTTGCCGAGACGAGTCTATTCGCAGCCAGCAGCGCCGCGCCGGTAACATTGACCGTGGTTGAGAACTTGCCTCCGGACTGCAGCTCGGTGACAATCCTGACTACGAATGGTAAGCAATACATTTGGCCGGCGAAGAATATGCTGGAAGACCTGGTTCTCAGTGGTGGGTCGGATCCGAACGGCGATCCTTTAAAACTGTATTACACGCAGATCTACCAGGATGAACCGGTGGGCGATGACGTGGATGGCACGATTGCCCCCATCAGCTGCAAGCCTGCGCAGGTACGGGGACAGCGCGATGGCGAAGGCGACGGGCGTGTCTACCATGTTCGCTTCCGCCTCGAGGACGACAAGGGTCTCTTCTGCGAAGGCGAGCGTCTTATCGGCATCACGCATGACAATGATGATCTGACCGCCATTGATGGTGGCCCGCTGTACAACTCGCTCAGTCTAACGGGCGCGGATGTTCCTGCCTGTTCCCCGTAAGTCAACGATCACGCTACTTAAAGCAAAGAAGGCCTGCCGCATCCGGCAGGCCTTCTTGGTTTTTACTCCAACTTAGACGCTTAGTTGGTTGCTAGCGAGATGGTGCGTCTGGCAAAGATGATCGCTTCATCCATCGACAGAGAGCGCCCGGTTTCCAGGCAGTCGCGGCTAAATGCCGGCCCAAGCTCCACCTCGATATTCTTCTGAATATCTTCCAGGGCCACCTGTTCTGCCCCCGGCAGGGGCGCATCAATCTCCTCGCGTAAGGCACCAGCCGCGCTGAGCAGCACCAGCGCGTCGGAGCTCTGCTTTTCCAGGTAGATCAGACGCGCTACATCTTCAAGGATATAAGCGGCGGCCCAGCCATCACCCAGATCCTGAATGATAGCCAGACTCTCGTCGTAAAGGGCGCGGCCCTCATCGTAGCTGCCCTGGGCCGTGACCACGTTGCCCAAATTATCGAGCGCTGTCGCCAACTGGTAGCGGTCGCCAATCTCGCGCAGTAATACGACTGACTCCTCCAACCGGGCACGCGCCTCGGTAAAGTCGCCCAGGAATTTCAGCAAATGACCCAAACTCGATAGGGAAAAAGCTTCCAGCCTCCGGTCTCCCAGCTCGCGTCGTATGGCCAGTGCCTCCTCATGCAGGTCTCGCGCTGCCTCGTAATCCTGCCGGTACTCGGCGACGATGGCCAAGTTGTTCAGCAAGTTGGTAATGCCAAGCTGGTCATTCAACTTCCGCCGCAGCGCCAAGCTCTCTTTGTACCGCTCTTCCGCGGTGTCCAGGTCACCCTGCTGGGCGGCCACCGTGCCAGAATAGTGCAGCACCTGTGCCAGCCCGACGCCGTCCTCGGTACGTTCGAATATACGGCGTGCGCGCTCCAACCAGTCCAGTGCCGCCGTATAGTTGCCCTGTACGCGCTCCAGCTCGCCAAGTGATACCTGGCACCAACCGGCGGCCGTTTTATCACCAATCGTATCTGCCAGTGCCATCGCTTCTTTTAGCAGTTCCTTCGCATCTTCCCACTTGCCTATAAGCTTCTCTACATCCGCCATCCTCTGCTTGACGTCGACCTGGTCTGGGACTACCAGCAGCGGCAGAACCTTACGGAAGTAATCAATAGCTGCCTGATTGGCATAGGAGTTCTGGGCAAATTCTCCCGCCCGGCGCAAATAGTAGCGCTTCTTATCAAGGTCAAGACCGTGGTCGAAATGATAAGCCAGCAGGTCCAGATACTGATCTTGCTGTCCTGGGTAAGCTGCCTCTAAAAACTCCCCCGTCTGCTCATGCAGCGCGGTGCGCAGGCTGTGCAGCAGGGAATCGTAGATGACGCTGCGCGTGATGATGTTGCGGAAGTAATAGGTATCTTCACCTTCGGACGGATCGTAGACCGTGAAGTTCTGGCGGCTGAGTTCCTTCAGGTTGGCAACGATTTCTGAAGCTGCGCCAAGTTCAGGGTAAATTCCTGCCAACCAGGAGGCGTGAAAAACACGGCCGACGACACTGGCTACTTTTAACAGCGTCTTCGGCCGTTCTTGAAGCTGGTCAAGACGGCTGAGCACCAGGCCCTGCAAGCTGTTTGGCAGCGCGAGGCTGGAGAGTTCATCGGAATCGCCAATCAAGCCGGTTTCATTGCCGACATAGTTGACCAGTTCTTCCAGGTAAAAGGGATTACCGTCCGCCTGGACGGCAATCCGTTGCGCCAGTTGTTCCAGCATCTTCTCATCGCGACCGTCCGTCGCGCTACGCTCTAATTTGACGAGCGCCAGCTCTGCCAGGTCATCTTTGGTCAGCGGCGTCAACTCCACCGCGCTGTAGTGCGGCAGCTTGCTCACACGGGCCTCACGCTGGCGGATCACGTCCGTCTGGCGAAAGGTCAGTATGATCATGACCGGCAGATCGGCGATGTTCCGCGCCACCACTTCCAGGAGATCGTGTGAAAGCGCGTCAATCCAGTGGCAGTCTACCAGGACCAGAACGAGGGGATTCTGCCTTGCGCTTGCCACCAGGGTAGTGACCAACATATCTTCGAGCAG
>JBJYWX010000535.1:0-9292 GCA_046259695.1 Promineifilaceae bacterium (SeqCode)
GCACTTCGTGGAGTACTATTGTTTCGGATATAAGAAATCGGTCAGTACCGCGCGAAACGGTTGCTCGCCCGGTTCATCGGGGTGGCTCAATCTCTTCAAGATGATGTTGCCGGGCTTGACATCTCTGTGAATCACGCCGCGCCGGTGAGCATAGTCAAGCGCTTCAGCAATCTGGATGCCGATTTGCAGGCTTTGCGTAAAGGGCAAGAACTTGTTCAGGCTTTGCAGCCTTTGCAGATGTTCGCGCAGGCTGCCCCCGTCAACGTACTCCATTGTAATAAAAAGACCCAGGTCCGATTCGCCAAAGTCGTATATCCGTACAATGGAGGGATGATCAAGTTTTGCTGCCGTCTGCGCCTCCTGGATGAGTCGTTTACGAAACTCGGGCTGGCGCGCAAAATGGCTGTGCATAAGCTTGATTGCGACCTGCCGTTCAAGATTGCGATCGAAGGCGCGGAACACCGTACCCATGCCGCCATCGCCCAGCAGGGCATCAAGCCGGTAGCGTTCGTTAATTGTCTGCCCAATCAGGCTGGTCATCGCTAGCGCACCTAAGGACTACCCGGCAACAATTGCGCCGAAAGCTTCCAGGAATAAGGCAACATCGTCGGCATTGATCCAATAGTGGGTGACCGCTCTGAAGCCGCGTGGCCCGTTGCTGCCCAACCAAATGTTAGCCGCCTGCCGCAGTTCGCGCACAACATCTTCAGCCGACTGCGTCACCTCATTAGCCAGGTCAAAGAATACCATATTTGTGCGGACCATTTCCGGGTCAAGCGTTACGGCGGGTATAGTCGCCAACCCGGCCGCCAGTTGCGCCGCGTGGCGGTGGTCCTCAGCCAGGCGATCGATCATCTGTTCCAGGGCAACAATACCGGCAGCGGCCAGAATGCCCGCCTGGCGCATGCCGCCGCCCAGCGCTTTGCGCATGCGGCGCGCCTTATCTATGAATTCGCTCGAACCGCACAATACGGAACCTACAGGCGCGCAGAGACCTTTGGACAGGCAGAATGTGACCGAATCTGCATGGCGCGTAATGTCCCTCGCTTCGATCCCTAGAGCCACGGCCGCATTAAAAAGCCGTGCCCCATCCAGGTGAACCGCCAGGTTTTGCCGCTGAGCTAACTCAGAAACTGCCGCGAAATAGTCCGGCGCAATAGGATAGGCAAATTTCTCTCCGTACGTGTTCTCAACGTGAATCAGGCGTGTACGCGGTAAATGAACGTCATCCGGGCTTATTGACGACTCAATTTCCTCCAGGGACATCCGGCCAAAGGCATCCGTATTCAGTGTCAAGGGGACGATACCACCAAGAGCTGCAACACTTCCTGCCTCCCAGCGCATGATATGGGAATCTCGTCCCACGATCATCTCGTCTCCTCGGGAAGCGTGGCTCATCGCGGCGACAAGGTTACCCATGGTGCCGCTAGCTACAAATAAAGCCGCCTCTTTGCCAACTTTTTCCGCGGCCAATGCCTCCAAAGCGTTGACGGTTGGATCTTCACCGTAGACATCATCTCCAACCGGCGCCAGCGCCATCGCTTCGCGCATAACCGGCGTCGGCCAACTCACTGTGTCGGAGCGAAAGTCGAAGCGATCCATGTCTCAAGTTTACGTAATATTAGAGAGATTGCAAGGGTTGTCTTTCCCGAATGGGCTTCACTTATAAGGTGTCTTCGCCCGGCTACAAAGTCGAAAGTAGTGTTGGACCCTTGACCTGAAATAGGCTGTCCGGCGCCGACTGAGGCGTCAATAAGCTCAAGGCGCCGGGCACAATCTTGCAGTGCAATGGTGTTTTACCGGAGGGATCGCCATCTGTCTGCACCGGCATGAGCGGCTCAGTGTGGATTTTTATTTCTGTGCCTTTGAGCAAGAACGCGTCTTCCTCCCGAGACGGCTGTCCACGGAGCACCCTGACCGCGTGGCGTGACATGCTGGCCAGGCCACGGCCGCCAAAGAGCCAGACCTCCAGCAGCCCATCATCTACTTTGGCATCCTGGCTCAAGGTAACGAATCCGCCGGCATAACGCTGGCAATTGCTGATCAGCACCAGAACATAATCGTCTTCAAACTGGATGGAGTCAACCTCGACCTGGGCGTGAACATGCGAAAATTGGGATAAAGCCGGCAGGCCGTGGACGATATAGCTGGGCCACCCTATCCGCTTGGACCATTTTGGCCGAGGCTCGATCTCCTTCACCATAAAGGAGTCCGCGCCCGTTCCGGCCCACAGTACCCAGTAATGTTTCACATCGCCGCTCGATCCCAGAGTGGAGCCGAGATCAATCTTCTGGACGCTGCCGGCCATAAGCGCGTCGCTGGCGGCCAGAAGATGGTTCTCATGAAGCAATCCCGGAAGTGGCAGCTTTAACTCGCGGGCGAACGAATTGGCGGTACCCGCAGGAAGCACGCCCATCATCGTTTCACTTTGGGCGAGGCCGTTCACCACCTCACCAAGTGTTCCATCACCGCCGGCCGCGAGCACCAGTTTTGTTCCCTCCGCGGCAGCTTCCGCAGCCAACACAGTTGCATGTCCAGCAGCACGGGTCGGCTTTATATCTATTTCCCAACCTGCTTCCCGCCATCGTGCCGCGATGCGCTGCATGGTTGCGGCAAGATCCGCTGGTCCCGCCGCCGGGTTGTAGATGATTGTTGCGCTCTGCTCAACGATGGCGGCCATCTTTAATCTGGTAAGTCCTCTGTGCCTGAACGCCACGATCCTTCAACGTGGCATAGAGCCGGTCGACATAGTCGCCGCCATCCAGGAATAGGTCGTTTATCTCCGCGGCGTCCTGGAAACGATCCCATGTGGTATGAACAAATGTTAGCCGGTGCCAGCGCAAACTGGGGATTGGCTGCTCCAGTTCCTGCACTGGGCCGAGCTGAACCTTGTAATACATCTCATTGGCGCGTGTGTGTTCCGGCTCGTCAGGCAACAATGTGATGCGAGTGGTCAACTCATGACCGAGGTTGCGTGCGTAATAATGAATGGCCCATTTCTGATCGCCAAAACTTCCCCCGAAGTAAAAGGCGATATATTCGGCGAAAAGTCCCTTCGGCGCATATGGAACGGGAATGCGATACCAGCGCTCTTCGCGAATGCGGACAAAATCTTTAGGTTCAGGCACATAGGCGACCAGGACGCGATCCTCCGGATACATGGCAACATGGATTGTATGCCAACCCGGCTCGTGCGGTCAATCCTAAGACTCAGGGTATAATTCCAGTTATTGGGATCAGTTTGGAGAATAGCGCATGGGCGATCCGCGAACGACCTAAATGGCCGAGAGACTGCATTATCAATACAGGAGCTGCTTTACGCTAGCGGCCAATCCATGACGGGTTAATTCTAACTACACAGAAATATGCCCGAGCTGCCCGAAGTAGAAACATTCGTCCGCGCTTTACGCCCAGCGGTTGTCGGCCGGACAATCATTGCCATGCATAATACATGGCCCCGGCATATCGATCGCCCTCTTCCAGGAGAGCTGGCCGAGCGTATCGCCGGACGGCGAATCGATGCTGTCAATCGGCGCGGGAAGTTTCTGCTCTTCAACTTAACTCCATCTGGTGCCCTTGTTATTCATCTGCGAATGTCGGGCCATCTCTCCGTCGTCGAAAGGTCCGAACCTAGGGACAAACACACCCACACCGTATTTATTTTAGACAATGACACCGAGCTGCGCTTCCGAGATACGCGCAAGTTCGGCCGTGTCTACCTGGTCGATGACCCGCAAGAAATTCTGTATAAGCTTGGTCCGGAACCACTATCCCCGGACTTTACGCCAGAATCTCTCGCGGCAATGCTGGCCGATCGCAAACGCGCCATCAAGCCATTTCTGCTCGATCAGACGATGATTGCTGGTATCGGCAATATTTATGCCGATGAAGCACTTCACTACGCGCAAATTCATCCCCAGCGCCGCACAGATTCTTTAACCCCTGCCGAAATCAAGCGCTTACATGCCGGCATCCAGTATGTCCTCGACCTAGGCATAAAAAGAGAAGGAGCAAGCATCAGTACCTACGTTAAGCCCGATGGCGAAATGGGAGACATGCAGAATGAAGTGGCCGTGTTCCGGCGCGCCGGTCAGCCTTGTCCAAGATGTGGCGCGACCATTGAGCGTATTGTTGTCGGCGGGCGCAGCACACACTTTTGCCCTCTATGCCAGCCAAACAAAAAAGGAGACATTCCCAAAGAGAATGTCTCCCCGTAGCTAACAATTAGCGGCGGCGTTTGCTTTTCTTCTTGCCCGACTGGCTAGACACGCCGTTCCCACCGCCACTGGCAGAAGCCTTATCGGCACGGCCGTGACAATGCTTATATTTCTTGCCGCTGCCGCAGGGGCAAGGATCATTACGGCCCACCTTCGCCATGACGCGTTCCACGGCCGTCCCCTTACCGCTGCCATGAGAGACAACACGATAACCTGCGTTCTGCGCCTGCAGCTGATAGGCAATTTCCGCCTCCTGGCGCTGAATAAACGCCAGGTGGTTGCCTATCTGACGGAAATAGCGGTCCGCCACATCGCGTTCGATATTCTCACGCATATTCGTGAACATCTCGTAGGAACGCTTCTTGTACTCGACCTTAGGATCACGCTGGCCAAGAGCAGCCAGGCCAATCTCGCGGCGCAGGTCATCCATCGCCGTCAAGTAGTCACGCCACTCGTTATCAATCGCAGACAGGAGCAGTTGGCGCTGGAAGTTGTTGTATTCAGCATCTCCGATGCGTATCTTCCACTTCGATTGTTGGCTGGCGACATAATCACCTAGGGCAGCAATCAGTTGCTCCGCCTCAAGTGCGGAAAGACTCTCCAGGAGCAAATCGCGCAGCGCCAGCTCAACGCGCTCACGAAATGCGGCCTGCCGTGTACCAACCGTTTTCACGGTCAAATTGTCAGTGCGGAAATCATCGAAAGCGGCACCAATCTCGTCGCTGGCTTTCTGCCAGATAGCCGCGCGTTCGTTCTCTGCGATCTGTTGTGCCAGAAATTCATTGTACAGATTGTCAACCATGTCGATGTAGTCGCGCTTCATCCGGTCCCGCGCCTGGATCTGGCCCGAACGCAGCGTAGCCAGCCCGGCAAGGTTTGGTATCGCCGGCAAGATCGGTAGGAACCGCCCCATCGCCTGCAGCAACTGGTATAGGTTCTCGCCCTGCTCTTCATTCTCATAAGCGAGAAGCATCAGCCGGTCAACCAGCGCTTCATTCGAGAGTCCTTCAAGTTCCTCACGGTCTAAGGCGACAATTCCCGGCAGTAGGCCACGTAACGCACGAACAACGCCGGTAAGGTTAATGGTGTCAGTCGCATCGGTACTAAAGTCACCAACTACCCGCTCGATCTCCCCGCGCACATAACCAGGATAATCAATGACATAGTGGGTAACCAGATCATTGATGGCCAGGTCAAACGCTTCAGAGACTTTTTGATCAAGATCGACCCCTTTGCCAAGCAATATGGCTCGTCGTTCCCCGTAGATCGCCTGTCGCTGTTTGCTCATCACATCATCGTATTCGACGACATTCTTGCGCAAATCAAAGTTGTAACCCTCGATACGTTCTTGAGAACTCTCGATGATGCGATCCAACATGCTGTTCTCGATTGGCATATCATCCGGGATGCTGGTGCGATTCATGAAGCTCTTGAGCCGTTCGCCGCCAAACCGCCGCATAAGATCATCTTCTAGTGAAAGGAAAAAGCGTGAAGATCCCGGATCGCCCTGTCGCGCCGCACGACCCCGAAGCTGATTGTCAATGCGCCGCGATTCGTGCCGTTCAGAGCCAATGACGTGCAGACCGCCAGCTTCCCAGATGTTCTGACGTGCCTGGGCAGTTAATGACGTGATTTCGCCAATCTTATCAATCAACTCTCCTGGTAACCCTGGAACTACCGTGACCAGTCTTTGCGCCTCGGTCTTGTCACCGCTAAGCACATCTCTGATTAAGGCCGCACGCGCGTTGTAATGCTGTTCAAATAGTAACTGACCCAGTATCTCGCCCAGCGCGTTCGATTTCTGCTGCGGTGTAGACTGTCGCTGGCCCAACACCACCGAGTAGTTGCGCAAGACCGATAGTTCATGATTCGCCTGATCGGCGAAAGTAGGATCGATTTCCAAATCAGCAAGCTGTTCACGTGCACCAACCAGATCCCCTGCCTGTATCCGCGTCACAATCTTTTCAGCCAGGTTGTAGTCCAAGTCGTACGCTTGATACAGGGCCCTGGTCACGTAACGAACGAGCCCAAGTTCTTCAACCTTGGGCAGCGCTTCCTGGATCTTATCGTTCTCTCGCGCCAACCAGTCTACCAGGTCGGGCGAGAGCTTACTGTTCTTCGCCGCATAATCACGGGCAGCCGCTTCACCATTCGTGAGCAGTTCCTGCGCAAGCTGTGTCAGGAGACGTTGGTCAAAGAGCACTCTTGAGACCATTTCGGCCGCCAGGCCCTCTGGATTGCCGCCCAGCAGGATATCGGTACCGCGACCGGCCATGTTGGTGGAGATCGTGACAGCGCCTTGTTGACCGGCCTGCGCGACAACCATAGCCTCCGATTCATGTATCTTGGCATTCAGGACCGAATGCTCGATGCGCGCCTTTTGCAGTAGGCGATGAATAACCTCCGAGTGTTCTACAGAGGTCGTGCCAACCAGCACAGGCCGCTTCGTCTCATGGATACGCCTTATCTCAGAAATGATGGCCTCGTCTCTAGCATCGGCCGTGGCGTAAATCTGATCCTTGAAATCTACGCGTTTGAAGAAAACTGGCTCTCTAGTTTCCGGGTCGAGGTAGCGAACTGCCTCAGCACTCTCCACCTTAAGCTGGTCGGCAATGAGACCACGCGTGCCTGAACTGACAATATATTCGACGTTGGTGGGCAGCGGTGTCACACCTAAATCGTAAATCTCATCAAACTCCTCAGCATCGGTGAGCGCTGTACCGGTCATGCCGGCCAGTTTGTCATAGAGCCGGAAATAATTCTGCAAGGTGATCGTACCGACCGTGACCGTCTCGCGCTTGATGTCGACGTTCTCTTTCGCTTCGATTGCCTCATGCAGGCCGTCAGAATAACGCCGTCCCGGCATCAGCCGCCCCGTAAAGTCGTCAACAATAACTACCTGGCCGTCCTGAACCACATATTGCACATCCTTCTTGAACAGGTACTCCGCTCGCAGCGCGTTGTCCAGGTAATAGGTGAGATGGTAAAAACGCGGATCATAGAGGCTATCGCCTGCGGTTTCATCGATTTCGGGTATCCGCTTTTCGATCTCCGCGATGCCCGTGTCAGTCAGACTTATGCTTCGGCTTTTCTCATCAATATCATAGTGCCCGTTCGGTTCTTCATCTTCATCGGCACTATTTGGCTTGAGGCGGCGCACGTAGTCTGAAAAACGAGCGTAATCTTTGCCAGATCGTGCTGCCGGACCGGAAATGATCAGCGGCGTCCGTGCCTCATCGATCAGCACATTGTCTACCTCATCGATAATGGCATAATGCAGATCGCGCTGCACCAGGCGTTCCGGTGCAGTAGCCATGTTGTCGCGCAGATAGTCGAAGCCAAATTCGCTGCTGATACCGTACGTGATGTCGGCCGCGTAGGCTTCCTTGCGGGTACAGGGTCGCCAGTGAACAAGACGCTCATCTTCTAGTTCCGCGCCGGGATTTACGTAATCCGGATCGAATAGGGCCGAAAACTGCTGTGGGCCAATGCACGAAACTGATAAACCAAGCGCGTAAAAAACATTGCCCATCCAACCACCATCGCGGCGGGCAAGATACTCATTGACCGTCACCAGGTGCACGCCCGTACCGGTCAGGGCGTTTAGATAAAGAGGCAGAGTCGCTACGAGTGTCTTTCCCGCACCTGTGCGCCTCTCAACAACATCGCCGCGATGCAGCAAAGTGCCGCCCATGAGCTGCACATCATAGTGCCGCAGCCCGATAGTGCGCACGGATGCCTCGCGAACGAGGGCAAATGCCTCCGGCAATAGTTCGTCCAGCTCTTCGCCCGCTTCTGCACGCTGTCTCAGCAGCAGTGAACGCTCGCGCAGCGTCTCATCACTCTGCGTTTGCAGTTCAGGCTCAAACTCATTGATTTCTTTTACAAGGGGACGGAGGCTGTCGATTATCTTCTGGTTTGGATCGCCGACAATTTTGGATACTAGCTTCTTGAACATGGGGATGAGTGTAACACGTTTCTGTTAGACCATTATTAACACCCATCTATGATATCATCTGGCAGGTGCTGAAACCGCCATGCTCATAAATTATTGGTTCACTCGTCGAACAACTCGCCTACGCTCCGTCCCTCGTGCGAACGAATAATAACTTCACCGAGCATTCTCGAGATGGTAAGTATCGTGATGTTGGGGAGCATTTTCTCCGGCGGAATCGGCAGCGTGTCGGTGGTGACAATCTCCTTGATGGGCAGTGCTGACAAACGTTCAATGGCCGGATCGGAAAACACGGGGTGAGCAAATGAAAGATACACGTCCCTGGCACCTTTCGATTTGACAAGTTCAACTGCCTGCTGCATTGATCCGGCCGTGTCTACCATATCGTCCACGATGATGACATCTTTGCCTTCGACGCTGCCGATCAATGTCAGCGCCATGCGCTTATCTTCATTGCCCACACGACGTTTCTCGACGAAGGCAAGCGGCAGCCCCATCGCAGCGGCAAAGTTCCGGCCGCGCTTGGCAAATCCCAGATCGGGAGTGACCACTACTGCATCAAGCTCTTTGGCGCGGAAATAGTTAACCAGCACGTGGAAGGCGGTCAGAGAATCGCCGGGTATCTTGTAGAATCCCTGAATCTGGGAACTGTGGAGATCAATGGTCATCCAGCGATCGGCCCCGGCAATTTCGATCATGTCCGCCAGCAGCCTGGCCGAAATTGGCACACGCGGTTGGTCTTTCTTATCGCTCTGTGAATAGGCCAGGTAAGGTACCACAACCGTCACGCGTCCCGCAGAGTCCCGCTTCAGGCAATCGATGGCGATTAGCATCTCCATGATGTTCGTATGAAGCGGCTGAGCATGTGTCTGAATAAGGTATACATCCTGGCCGCGGACGCTTCCATGCAGACGAACAAATATGTTCTGATTGGGAAACTGTATGATGTCCCAACCACTTAGGGGCACGCTAATGTAGTCCGCTATCTTCTGTGCCAACTCCGGACATCCTGAACCGGCGAAAAGCTTGATATCCCCATACATGCCAGGGTCTCCTCCTTTCATGGCTGGCCATTCCCGCGAACTATGTCAAACAGTCTGTCAGCGGCCGAATATGGATC
>JBJYWX010000535.1:9302-15297 GCA_046259695.1 Promineifilaceae bacterium (SeqCode)
GGCGCGATCTCGCGCTTGGCCACGGCGCCCACCAACGCCTCTTTTTGCGTTTCCGCTGCGGTATCCTTTAGCTGAGACAAGACACGATGCTGCAGCAAGCCATCGATTTCGCGCCGGGTGTGCTCAAATTCTCTTCTTTCCCACTCTCCACTGTGCCTCAGGTAGGTGTAATGGTCATTTATCACCAACATAAGTTCATCGACGCCCAACCCTTCACGGGCATTCGTCTGCAGAACGGGAACTTCCCAGGCCGCCGTCTCCGGTTCGTCGCAGGAATGCGCGGCGGATTGCGAGGGAGAATGATGGCGTTCTAGTTGGGAATCGAACCGCTGTGACGGGTGGCCGAAGCGCACCATCATTTCCAGTGCGCGCACTGTATTTTCCGCCCCAGGTCGATCCATTTTGTTCACAACCAAAATGTCTGCTATCTCCAGAATTCCGGCCTTGTTTGCCTGCACATCGTCGCCGCCCCCCGGCGCTTCAACCACAAGGATCGTGTGTGCAAGTGAAGCGATATCTACCTCCGCCTGCCCAGTCCCAACCGTCTCCACAATGATCAGCTCGTAGCCAGCAGCATCTAGGATCTTGGTGACGGCCGCAGTCGCCACGGATAGGCCGCCCAATGAACCGCGCGAGGCCATGCTCCGTACGAAAACTCCCTCCCGCGTCGCCATCTCACTCATGCGCACTCGATCACCCAAGAAGGACCCCCCGCTGAAAGGACTGCTCGGGTCAACGGCAACCACCGCAACTTTCTGGCCACTGCTATGGATACGTTTGACCAATTCATTGACCAGCGTACTCTTGCCGCATCCTGGCGGGCCGGTCACCCCTATGAGATGCGCGCTGCCGGTGTAGGGATGCAATGCACCTACGTAACGTCTGGCTCCCTCTTCTTCGTTCTCGACCTGAGTGATAGCCCGTGCAATCACGCGGAGGTCACCCTGGCGTACTCGCTCCAGAAGGTCATTCACGCCTCGCCGTCTCCTGAATGGCATCGGCAATTTCGGCCAGGCTGGAACCAGGACCAAACACGGCGACAACACCAAGATCCATGAGTTCAGCGATATCTGCTTCAGGGATGATGCCGCCCAAAAACACAGGGACGTCCTCCAAACCTTTGGCCCACAGTAACTCCATAATACGCGGCAGAAGGCTCAAATGAGCCCCGGACAAGATACTCAACCCGATCGCATCAACGTCTTCCTGTAAAGCCGCAGAGGCAATCATCTCCGGCGTCTGCCGGAGACCTGTATAGATAACCTCCATGCCCGCGTCACGCAGGCCGCGCGCGATTACCTTGGCTCCCCTGTCATGGCCGTCAAGGCCGGGCTTGGCGATCAATACCCTGATTCTGTCCGCGTTTCGCATTCTCGCTCCGTCCGAAACCAGTGCGACCCTACCAGTTCATTATACAGGTTGCCCGATCCTTTTACGAGTAAGAACGACTGCCGCATTGAAGTGAATCGTAACCCCATCGCGGGGGCTGGACATTGTGTCCGTACCTGAGATTTGCTACAATGCACTGCGTCATCATCGGTGACCTTGCTTGCCCAAACTCGCCTTAGCGAAGCAAAACGGGCGCATTCTTGACAGGAGTTTGCTATGTTGAAGAAGCTTTTCTACGTCGGCTTGGGAATTTCCATAATAGTGGTAAGAAAGTCAATTTCCTACTTCCTTTCAGGCCAACATGAAGGCGAAGAGGCCGCTAATTCCAGGGGAGGCAAACCGGTTTCAAGTAGCGATGTGCTTTCCGAAGCAACCAGGGCGATTAGCCATGCCATGCCCGTTGAACAGACTAAGACCGCTAAAGATGATCTGACCCAGATAAAGGGCGTGGGGCCAACCTATGCCAAACGCCTGCACGCAGCAGGTATTTTGACTTTTGCAGCCGTGGCCGCCGCATCGCCCGATAGGTTGCGAGAGGTGACCAATGCGACCGGCAAGGCAGCAGATACAGAGTCGTGGATTGAGCAGGCTGCCGCGCTTGTTTAACCAATCTAAATGGTGTAGCGCCAGGCGATGTAGGATACCACATTCGCGCCTCCTGATAGTGCAGCGCCATCCCCTATTGAAAACGGCTTCAGGCAATTAAGGCGTGACTAGGTCTAGCCACCATGCAGCGCCATCAATTGGCGATCGCAGCGTACAAGTCCGTGTAAGGGCCGTCAAATTAGCAATACCTGTGTGGGTTATGTCTAATGCACATCAGCGCCTATTATCGTGCCATGAGTAAATCCGGTTTAATCACTGAAGCTTGTTACGAATGGCTGCAATGACCCAGATCAACAGCGACAAGTATCCGACGCAGTTAATTAACGCGCATTCGAACACAACAACCACCGCAACAACACGCCAAAACAGAGTCATCAAGGTCTTGCTTGCCGGCTTCTTTGTTGTGCTCTTCCTGCCGTGGCTTTGGCGCCATGCTGTTCGCTTCTACTATGCGAATCAAATTCACACTATAGAGAGCGCCCAGCCGGAGCGAGTCGCGATCGTTTTTGGTGCCGCGGTCTATCGCGACGGCCGGTTAAGTGCCATACTGCGCGATCGCATGGATACGGCGATAGAACTTTATCAAAGCGGTAAGGTCGAGAAACTCCTCCTCAGTGGTGATAACAGTGAGGACCATTATGATGAGCCCGGCGCGATGATGGCCTACGCCGTCGCTCGCGGCGTACAGGCTTCCGATATCCAGCCAGATTTTGCCGGGCTGCGCACATATGACACGTGCTATCGCGCACGAAACATATTCGAGGTTCAGGATGCAATTCTCGTCACGCAGGCATTCCATTTACCCAGAGCCATTTTCACCTGCCGCCAGCTAGGGATTTATGCCACTGGCGTTGAAGCAGACTACCGCCCTTATCGCGGACAGCGCTGGTACGAATTGCGTGAGACTGTAGCGACGGCTCGCGCGCTATTAGATGTCATTCGTCAGGCGCCTGCCCAAATCATGGGGGAACCAATTCCTTTCTAGCAGTCTAGCTGGCCAATACTCCATGCCTAACAGAAAATTGGGCTGTAGAATATGCGCCTGGAGTGTTCCTAGCTGGCTAATTTCGATTCATGATAGACGATCAGCAGGCTTCTGCGCCCATAACTTCAGATCCGAAAGTAATCGTGATTGCGGCGATCATCCTCCTTATTGCTGCAGCCGTGCTTGCTCGCGCGCTTGTGGGCCGCGCAAATCAGGCCAGCGCACTTCTGCCCAATCTGGCAACCGCCACGGTCCCCCCGGTTGAAGAAGGCCAGCCAATCCAACTCACATTCGCTGAGCTGAATGCCGAACCATTAACTTACCTTAACCAGTCGATCCAGGTAAGCGGCACCTACCTTCCCCTAGAGCCGCCAGCATGCGCGCAGCATAGCGGTCCTGTCTTTCGTTGGGCGTTGATCTCAGATGAACTGCAGCTAGACGTACAAGGTTACGAACGAATCGTGCGCATTCTACCGCCAGAAACTGATATGACATTGCGCGGCAAATGGCGTCTTTATCAAGGACCTCTGGGTTGCGGCAAAGGCCCGGCCCGTGACAGTGCCTGGTTCTTACAGGTGGAAAAGATCGTTGAACCGAACCCGCTAATTGGCGCGGGTGTAACGGTGAATATCGAGAATAGCGGTTCTCTGCTCCCCCAACTCTTGCCTACCATGACTCTGGAACCCACGCCCATGCCTTCGGCCACAGCGACGGAGACGATGGTGGCAACGCCTACCCCAACTCTGACCCTACAACCTATCGTACCGACGGTAACACTGGATCCAAATGTTTCCGTGACAATGCCGGCAACTCTGACTCCGTCCGTAACGCCGCCTGCGACGCTAACGCCTACTGCCCCCGGTACGCCGGGCGCCTCAGTGACGCCATCGGCGACGCCGACTACCGGCGCCGGCGGCGGCACTCAAGCAACCAGTACTCCGGAGTCGGTGATTACTGCCACATCTACTAGTTCCTCTGGTTATCCAGGACCGCCAACTTCGACGCCAACGGCAAGCCCCGATCCGTATGCATAGTCCCACAAGACGTGCAGCCGCAGCGTATACACGGCTGCGCAAAAGTAGTTGGTGAATTTATGGCCACTTTCCATCCGGCGCTGGAAGCACCAGCAGTTCAAGAAGCCACCTACTGGTTCGTCTTTCGCGGCTTCAACCTGCTTGTTGTCGAGCAAGGCAGCCGCTATGGTCCAGTGAATGCCGCGACGGCTGGCCACTTACCTGTTCCGTTGGTGCGCCATCAGTATCTGGGCTATCTTGAGCAAGACGGGCAGCGCATCCCCTGTTATTCCGGAGAAGTTGCACACGATGTGCAGCCGCCGGAAGGCATGGACTTCGTGGGTTTGCGGCGGCTCTTTGGGCAAATGGATGAGACCTTGTTTGCACTCAGCGGCCGTGCGGTTCAAATCGTGGATTGGGACAGAACACATCAATATTGTGGGCGCTGCGGTTCGACCGTAGAACAGCTTGTTCATGAGAGAGCAAAGCGCTGCTCGAGCTGTGGGCTCACAACCTATCCGCGCATTTCACCCGCGATTATTGTCAGCGTTGAGCGCAGCATTGCAGGCGGTGCTGAGCTGCTCTTGGCACGAAATCAGCGCCATCCACAGGGATTCTACAGCGTGTTGGCCGGCTTCGTGGAACCGGGCGAAAGCCTCGAAGAATGCGTGCGGCGTGAAGTGAAGGAAGAAGTTGGCATCACGCTTAAGAACTTGCGTTACTTTGGCAGCCAATCTTGGCCGTTTCCTAACTCCTTGATGGTGGCTTTTACCGCCGAGTATGCCAGCGGAGAACTTGTACTTGAAGAAGCGGAAATCGCGGAGGCGGGCTGGTTCGGGCCGACCGAGCTGCCCCAGGTGCCGCCTCCGATTTCAATCTCTCGGCAGCTGATCGATAGTTTCGTTGCCCGTAATACAGTCATCTGAGATCAGTAGGTATAAGGCCAGTTTACGATTCTTATACTATGGGATAAAATCAAGAAAATAATCATGCCACCAAATTGGGACTAATTGAGGTCCACTAATGAAGAATATTATGGTCACAGGTGGAGCCGGTTTCATTGGCTCCAACTTCGTTATCCATCTGCTTGGCAGGCACTCCGACTACAACGTACTGGTATACGATAAACTCACTTATGCCGGCAATTTAGATAATCTCTTAGCGGTTCTTGACGACCCTCGCTACCATTTCGAGCAGGCTGATATTTGCGATGCCCAATCCGTCGCGTCAGCGATCAAGAAACACAACATTGACACCATCATTAACTTCGCGGCGGAGACGCATGTAGACCGTTCTATCCTTGAACCGGATGCTTTCATCCAGACCGATGTCTACGGCACATATGTCCTGCTGGAAGCAGCTAAACAGTACGGCCTGGAACGCTTCCACCAGATTTCTACCGACGAAGTATACGGCCACATTCCGGCGGGCTACTCGAGCAGGGAAGGCGACAAACTTGAACCGCGAAGCCCATATGCGGCGAGTAAAGCAAGCGCTGACATGATGGTTAACGCTTACTACGTCACTTATGGCCTGCCGGTGAGTATTACGCGAGGTTCAAATAACATCGGTCCTTATCAATATCCTGAGAAAGTAGTTCCGCTATTTGCTACGAATGCCATTGACAACCTGCCGCTGCCTGTCTACGGGGACGGCCGTCAGGCGCGCGAGTACCAGCATGTGGCTGATCATTGTGAGGCAATCGATCTTGTCCTTCACAAAGGGAAATTAGGCGAAGTCTATAATATCGGAACGGGACAGGACGTAGAGAATCTTTGGATGGTTGAGATCCTCCTTGATGAGCTCGAACGACCTGAATCACTCATTCAGCATGTTGCTGACCGTCCAGGGCATGATCGTCGCTACAGCTTGAATATCGACAAGATTCGGGAAGCCGGGCGGATCGTGGGAGCGATCCTCGCGCGGATCGGAGAGGTGGTCGCACCTGGGATGACGACCGGGGAGATCGCGCGGATCGCCGACGAACTCATCGACGCGAACG
>JBJYWX010000536.1:0-5404 GCA_046259695.1 Promineifilaceae bacterium (SeqCode)
CACCTGGATGTCTTCGATTTCGCGGCGCCGGTGACGATCGGCTTCTTTACCATCGTGGCGCTGATGGTCCTCGCCGACGTTTATTTCCTGCTGCGCCAGCCGGCCGTTTTTCCCGACACGGCCGTCGATCTGGCGTCGCCGCCGGCGGCCGTTCGTGCCTGGCTGGCCATCGTAGCCCTGATCACCGCCTTCTGGGGTCTGGCGCTCTTCCTGACCGACGGCGGCCCCTCCGACCTGATCTGGCTCTGGCCGGGCGACCTGCTAACCAGCCGCCTGATCGGCGTCATGCTGCTGACCATGGCTGCCGGCGCGGTTTACAGCCAGAGCGCGCGGGGCACGGCACGGCCGATGCTGGCCATGATCCTCGTCTACGGCCTTGGCATCGCCCTGGCCAACTTCTGGAACACCTTTACCGGCAAGCCGGTCAAGCCCTCTTACACCATCGTATTCGCCATTTTCGCCCTTGTCTCGGCCGTGCTCCTGCTGTGGGACCAGCCGCAGCCTGCCGGCCAGGATGTTGTTAACTGACCTTCAGAAAGCACTTGAGTTTTCAGTCAACCTAGTTTGCGGAGCTTTGCAAACTGCTCAGGGCGACTTGGGGCAAGGAATTCGAGCTGATTATGTTGGCGTCGATCCCAGTTGCCTTTCCAAATCCGCCGAATCTCGTAGTCGGGGTTTTAGCCCTTTTGCTACGTAAACCCCTAATTGGGCGCCGGTTTATTGGACATATCGAATCGGATGTTGTAGGCTCTGAAAAGGAGCCTGTTCCATAAGAAGGGGCAGCGCTTTTTCTTTTCCATTTGACGAACTAGCACAAGGAGAATAGCAGATGTCGATTGAGCAAAACAAGGCTGTGGTGCGCCGGTTAGTTGAAGATCTAATGGGTGGGGGCGATGTGTCGCTGGTGGAGGAAATCATCTCCCCCGATTTTGTGGAACACGAGGAGCTGCCGCCGGGTATGCCGTCTGGCTATGAGGGCTTCGGGCAGTCGATTTCGATGTTCCACGAAGCCTTCCCCGACGCCCAGGGGACGATCGGGGAGATGGTAGCGGAAGGGGACACGGTGGCCGTGCGGTGGACCTGGAGCGGGACGCACAAAGGTGAGTTTATGGGGATGCCGGCGACCGGCAACTCGTTCTCGATTCCGGTCATCGACTTCCTGCGCGTCAAGGACGGCAAGGTAGTGGAGCATTGGGGCGCGACGGACATGGGCGCGATGATGCAGCAGTTGGGGCTTCAACCGCCGATGTAGGCTGACGGCGACTTGTATGGTGGGTTCAGTTCAACCAACACCGCAACAGGTTAAGGAGCATACAAATGACAACTGTACATGAATCAATCACCATCAACGCCACGCGCGAGTAAATCCGGTTGTTTTTCTTCGACCCGGAAAAACTGCGTACACGCGAAGAATCCATCTATCACTAGTAACCTGACGAACAGTGGCCTGCCGTCGGTGCAAAGTATGAAGTAGATCTCAAATCCTTTCTCACGAACATCGACGCCGTTTCTACCTGCCTGGCTTACGACCCAGAGACGATGCGGCTCAAATCTGATCAGGTGGCCGACGGACCGGAACCGGCACGCTCGCTGTACACGTTCGATGAGCAGGACGGCAAGACGACGGTTACGCTGAAGATCGACTACACGCTGCCGGGCAAATGGCTCGGTCAGGTCGAGGCGGCTGTTGACGAACCTGCTTGATGGCAGTGACCTGATCGAAACAATCTGAACACTTTAACATCGCCGCGATTTCCAGATCGCCCGGACAACATGCGGTATCGAAAGCACGGCTACAGGTTGATTCGTCGAATCTGATCTCGCAAGCCAGGTCAGAAGGAGAGCACCATAGGCAACGTTTATCAATCAAACGTCACGGATGTTCCGTAGTGCTGTTGCCTACTGTGCCTTGGGCAGCGTCTACCTCAACCAGATGGGCTTCGCAGCAGCCGATGAGTTTTGTGGAGCGTTTTATCCGGACCGTCAAGGAGGAGTTCTTTGAGCAAGCCAAGCGCACCAGGCTCTACGGGAGCCTCGATGAACCTCAGGCTGACCTGGCCGATTCGTTGGTGTTGTCGAAGGCGGAATGAGGTCGCGAGCGCCGTGCCGAGAGGCCGTTTCGCACCCTGCGGGCGCGAGACAACTTGGCAAGTTGTCCCACGGGAGGCAGCGCGAGACAACTTGGCAAGTGTTCCTACGGGAGGCAGCGTGAGGGTTATCCGGACTACAGGCGCTCCTCCGCTTTCTTCCGCGTGCCATCCGCGTCCTATCCACTGCGAGGCGCAGCAGTTGGCTGCAATGAAACTAGACGGTTGCTTCTTTAGCTTAAATCATTATTATAAGAAGAATTGATCCTGTTCATGTCTCAGCAGGGAGTTGGCAGTGCTTCCCTCAGGAACCGTCATATTTCTCTTCAGCGATATTGAAAAGAGCACCCGGCTCTGGGAGCAGCATCCGCACGCCATGCGGCAAGCAGTCGCCCGTCATGACGCACTGCTCCGCCGCATTATCGAAGATAACAACGGCTACGTATTCAAAACGGTGGGGGACGCATTCTGCGCCACTTTTGGCCGGGTGTCCGCTGCCGTCGAATGCGCGGTGGCAATCCAGCAAGCGCTGCTCGCCGAAGAATGGGGCGATACGCCGATCTGGGTTCGTTTGGCTCTGCATGCCGGAGAGGCGGAAGAAAGAGAGGGGGACTATTTTGGCCCGGAGGTGAACCGCGTAGCCCGCCTTCTTTCAGCGGGGCATGGCGGTCAGATTCTTGTTTCTGAAGTGACCGTGCAACTGGCGCACGGCAAGCTGCCGGGCCAAATCGAAATCCGCGATTTAGGCAGTCACTATCTCAAGGATATAAGCAGCCCCGAGCATATTTTTCAGATGACCGTGCCCGGGCTGTTATCTGAATTCCCCGCTCTGAACACTGTGAACGCCAATCCGAACAACCTGCCGGTTGCGGTAACGTCTTTTATCGGCCGCGAGACAGAGATAGAGGACCTATCTCGAGAACTTTCTCAACCTGAGCACCGGCTGCTGACATTGACCGGCCCCGGCGGCACCGGAAAAACACGCTTAAGCCTTCAAGTTGCTGCCGCAAACCTGGAAAACTATGCTGATGGGGAATTTTTCGTTCCTCTCGCGGCGGTGCGTCAACACGACTATGTCCTCTCATCTATCATTGAGAGCATTGGCATTCGGGTTTATGGAGGCCAGCCGCCGCTGGAACGGCTGAAGGAGTTTCTTGCCGAGCGGCAAATGCTCCTGCTGCTTGATAATTTTGAGCAGGTTGTCGAAGCGGCTCCATTGGTCAGTGAGCTGCTGGCGTCAGCACCCAGCCTGACCATCCTGGTCACCAGCCGCGTGCCGCTGCATTTATACGGCGAGCGCATCTACCAGGTTGAACCACTGGATATACAGGATTTGTCAGCCGACGTTTCGCCTGAGCAGCTCGCCAGGATCGCGGCCGTCCAGCTTTTTGTCGATCGCGCCGGCGCTGTCAAGAGTGGTTTTGTGCTTGACAAGAACAACGCCGAAATCATCGCCCGCATCTGCGCCAAACTGGATGGCCTGCCGCTGGCGATTGAATTGGTCGCCGCCCGAATCCGCTTTCTTTCTCCCCAGGCGATCCTGGACCGTATAGATAATAGAATGGCGCTGTTAGTCAGCTCTTCCAGAGATCTTCCTCCGCGCCAGAGTACGATCCGGGCCGCCATAGACTGGAGTTATCAACTGCTTACGGAGAATGAGCAGACCCTTTTCCGTCGCTTGGCCGTGTTCAGCGGCGGGGCAGCTATTGAAGCCATCGAATCCGTCTGCCAGATAGAAAGGGCGGATAGTGCCAGCCCAAATCAGACCAGTGACGTATTGCTCGAGCTAGAAAGCCTGCTCGAACACAGCCTTCTGTATACAGCAGATACCGGCTCTGAATCCCATTTCTCCATGCTGGAAACCATTCGCGAATTTGCGCTGGAACGCCTTGAAGAAAGCGGGGAGGCTGAACTAATTCGCCGCCAACACGCGGAGTACTTCTTTGGGCTGGCGAAGATAGCCGAGTTAGAACTGTGGAGCGCGCGGCTAATCGCCTGGCTGGACCGACTTGAAACTGAACACAATAATCTGCGCACCGCTCTTTCCTGGCTGACGGAGAATCAACCAGAGCGCGGACTGGAGATGGCTGTGGCTTTGTTGCGCTTCTGGCACTTGCGCGGGCATCATGATGAAGGTAGGGACTGGCTGTCCAGGCGCCCGACCATTAGTCGCAGCGAATTTGACAGACAGGTCGTCTATGTGAGGGCTTTGGACGCGTCAGCCTATCTGGCCTGGTTTTCAAGCAAGTACAGCGAAGCGCTTCTTTTGATTGAGCAAGCGTTCGAACTTAGAAAAGAGTCCATTGCAGGTTCGGCCGATCTTGCCTTTGCGGATATGGCTTATGCGAATATTCTCTATGCTGACAATCAGTTACCCCGTGCGCGTGCCGTTATTGCGAAAAGCGTCGACCTATATAAACAAGATGATAATGAAGGCGAACTGCTTGAGGCACGTAATTTTCAAGCGTACCTGGCCTTCAAGGATAACGATCTGGAATTTGCCCGCGAGGTCGCTGAAGAAAATCTGGCCCATGCCCAGCGTGTTGGCGAACCAACTGGTATCGGCGGGGCAACCAGCGTCCTTGGCCATGTTGCCGCCAATCTACATGATTATGAAACAGCGGTTTCTTGTTATGAGAAGAGCCTTGCCCACTTTAAGGAAGTAGGTGATCTGTATGGCATGAATGTCCTGCTCCGATCCCTGGCTAACGTGGCCCTATTTCAGGCGAATTATGAGACCGCAAAGCGCTACCTGGATGAACGGCTCCAGCTCTGCCGCCAACTGGGCAACAAAATAGTTATTACCAAATCGCTCTGCGGCTTAGGTATCGTATCCGTTCACCTAAATCAGAATCAGGAGGCGCGCGCCTATTTCGCCGAAGGGCTGCAGTTTATCGCCCGGCAAGATCCTCCAAGTCAGTGGCTGCTCGCTGAGTGTCTGAGCGGGTTGGCCCTGCTTCTTGTTTCAGAAGAGGAAGTGGAACAAAGCGCGGAATTGCTTGGCACGGTCGATCGCTTGCTTGCGGAAGTGAATCTGGATGAGATTTCCCGCTCCGCCTACGAAAAGAGCCTGGCCGCGGCAAAAGAGCAGTTAGATGAAGAGACGTTTGACTCCCAGATAGCGCTCGGCCGATCTTTGACCATCGCCCAGGCAGTAGACCTGGCACAAAAAGTAAATAAGAAATTCACGCCTGCAAGCTGATACGATCGTTTCGCGCCTTGCGGCGCGAGACAACCTGGCAAGTTATCCCACAAATGTTCGGCCAAATGCTTTTCCGCGTTTTTCCGCGTGCCCTCCGCGCTCGTCCGTTTCCCAT
>JBJYWX010000537.1:0-2561 GCA_046259695.1 Promineifilaceae bacterium (SeqCode)
AAGTTGATGTGACCCCAGCGCAAAGGAGAAATGTGTGACAAGAATTCGGTTGGTACCGGCATGTCGTTTTCCCCCAGGGAAGAAACCGCTCGATCCAGGTAAACTGTGTTCCATGCAGCAACCATCCCAACCAGGAGCATCAGACAGCTTGCCCGATTCATCTGGTCATATAGCTCCCGCTCTCGCATCTCTCCTTCCTGTCCAAAGGCAAGGGCACGGGCCAAGCGGTAAATACTTTCCCCCTTGTTCAACCCGCGACGAACCCGCTGCTGTAAGGCAGGATCTAGCCAATAATTCAAGACAAAAGCAGTCCGTTCCAGTTTTCCAATCTCGTTGAGCGCCAAGGCCAAATCATTCTGACGGGGGTAGGCTGCTAGTTTACGCATGATTAGAGATGCTGAAACCGTTCCATGGCGGATCGAAGCCGCAATACGTCGATGGGCATCCCAGGTGCGACGAATCAGATCGACATCCACAGCTCCTTTCCACAAATGGGCTACGGCTTCTGGTGGCATGAGCGGAAAGGCCGAAAACAGATACTGATCAGTGATACTGCGAATCCTCGGTGCAAATCTAAAACCCAACAGCCGACATAGAGCGAATACGTGATAAGAGTATCCACCAGTGTCTGTATAATGCTCCTGAATATCGAAATCGGTCTCGTGGTGGCATAGAGCGTCAATAACATGCAGCGGCTCGCTGGCGTCAGCAATGGTCGTCTCAAACGGCATCCAGATGTCTGCTGCGTGTGTCACTATGGTTATGCCGCGATGGAAGTGGAAGTAACGAGCGTTGTACATAGCATTAGGCGCAGAGACAGGTACAGTCATGCGTAGACCATCGGAGGAGGATGCGATCCCCTGTCCCCAGTGGCTGGAGTAGGGGTGATGTAGCACAAAGTTGTCGAGGATTGCCAGGGCTGGCCGGATGGTGTCTTCGCGAATGTAGTTATCAGCAACCTGTCGTAATTGCTCGTAGGAAAAGTCGGTGGCCCGTGCCATTTTCGTCAACTCCAGGTTCATACCCACGGCCATAATGGCTGCTATTAAAAGGCGCCTAGTCGTTCCCTCTGCGGGTAAATCCGCTCCCAGGCTGCGGAACGTTTCCAAACAATTAGTCCAGCGATCTACCTCAATCACAATGTCGGCCAGTTGTACCTCAGGCACAACGTTGTAACAGACATCTCCCCAAAGGTTGGCCTCTTCCGGCGTTGTTTTCTCCGGTGCCGACAACTTCAACTGTCCCTCATCATTCATCGACAAGTAGTCATCCTCAGCCATTAAGGTTGGTAATAGTGCCAGCAATTCAGCAATATTTCTTTGGGTTTCAGTCAGGTAGGCATCGGGATCATCATCAACGGCAAGCCGCGTTTCTCCCCGGCGTTTTATGTCTTCCCACCTGGAAGGTGAGAGTAGATCATCTTCAAAAGCACGGTAGCGCCGGCTTTTGGGCACAGCGATATCGCCTGCACGCACCCCTTCTCGTAAGCGTTGCCAGGCAGCCAATTCATAATAGTTGGGGTTAATAGTGCCATCTTTGCGTAGAGCGTGCCGTTTCCAGCGAGTGTGTTTGAGATGATCCAGCGGTGCAGTATACACCTTCTGCCTAATCGTTTGCTCCATTTCGGTAACGCGCTTGCCGTGTATATCCAGGAGAAAGATCACATAATCCAGCGCCTCTAGAGCGGCATCCATCCCGGCAACCGAGACAAAGGAAAGGGTTCGATACATTTCCAACAAAGATTTGCGCCGGCGATACCGATATCTATTCTCCAACAAGTCTCGATAGTCCATGCTCGGTGGGCGCATATGCTTTTTGGTCACATCTACTGTAGCTCGGAGGACGGTTTCATTGGTAACGGCCAGGATGGCGGCAACCGGATCTTCATTGTTTTGGCGTGCCTGTAAGAAAGCTTCCGCCATTTGAGTAAATGTGTTAAGCGCCTTATTCAATGCTGCCACATTGCGATATAGATGGTGCTTTTGGGCGTTGCGACCACGGCGAATTAAATCGGCATAGAGCTGGGCGAAACTGTCCAGTAACCGATCGGTCAACTCAGCAGTCATTTCATACAGATACGCCATCAGGTAAGCATATTTTTTAGACGGCCTGAACTTTTCTATCTGTTGCGCTTTGTAGCGATGGGCTTGTTGGGCAAGCTGGCGTATACGATGGAGGTGCACAGAAGATGGGCGAGCTGGTAAATTAAGGTTGTCAATATAAGCCAGTCGTTGCAGCAAATGGTAGATGCTGTTGGGAGAAGGTGTGCCTACTGGAGATCGCAACCAACCGAAGATACTGGTGCTGAATTGGGTGTCTTCTGTATCAAGCAGACCATCAAGTTGTGCTTGCTGTATCGGCGACAGCGTTCTCGTCAGTCGCCGGTAGACGCGACGGCGAGCGATACGCTGCACGCGCCACACCAGACTTTCAATGGTGGTGATACCCGGGGCAATGATGAGTCGCCGACGCAAATAGAGCATAGCCAATTGGACCAGAGGCAAGGATTCGTCACTTTCCATCGCTAGTGGTAGGAGGTGGCGTGTCAGGGGTATCAAGTC
>JBJYWX010000538.1:0-8144 GCA_046259695.1 Promineifilaceae bacterium (SeqCode)
CCGCCAGAGCGGCAAGAACGAGGCGGTCGCCCACCTGCTGGTCTATCTGCTCAACCTATACCGGCGGCGCAGCGCCAACATCGTCTTCGCCGCGATTGGCGACGGGCTGGGCCGCGGCCAGAAGCGGCTGCAGCAGCGCCTGGACAATCCCTGGAACAGCGGTGAATGGCGCGCGGCCAGCCAGCCATCGCGCACGATGTTGGGCCAGGCGGCCGTTGTTTTCCTTTCCAGCCACCCCCAGGCGGCCGCGCGCGGCGAGACGGCCGGCCTGCTGCTGGTCGTGGACGAACTGCAGGACCAGGACCCGCTGCACCTGGAAGCGGTCTTTACGCCCATGCGCGCCGCGCGCAACGCCACGGCCGTTTACCTGGGCACCGTGCGCACGCGCCACGACGCCCTGTGGCTAAAGAAAATCGAGCTGGAGCAGCAGCAGGAGAAGGACGGCCGGCAGCGGGTCTTCACCGCCGGCCCATCCGCCGTCTGCAGCGCCAATCCCGCTTACGGCCGTTTCCTGCAAAAGCGGGTGGCGCGCCACGGCCGCTACCATCCCGTCATTGCCAGCGAATACTTTCTGGAACCCCTGGAAGGCGCGGGCCTGCTCTTTCCACCGCGCCGCCTGGCCTTGATGCGCGGTTCGCACGCCCGCCAGCGCCTGCCCAGCGGGGACGCGCCGGTAGTCGCTCTACTGGATATCGGCGGGCAGGATGAGGCCGCGACGGAATCCATGCCTGAACTAGAAAACCCGGCGCGCGACTACACCGTCTGTACCATCGTTCGCCTGTTCTACCCTACCACAGCAGACCTTCCGTCTTATGCCGCGCTGGACTGCTTTGCCGCCCAGGGCATGCGCTTCTTTGCTGCCCCGCCGGGCGAAGAGCCGCTGGCCGAGCGCCTGCTGGCTTATCTCCGTGCCTGGTCTGTGGCCCACCTTGTTGCCGACGCCACCGGCGTGGGGGAGGGGCTGGTCGATTGGCTGGCCGCGCGCCTCGGCCGTTCGCTGGTCACACCCTTCAAATTCAACCGCCGTTCCAAGGCCGGGCTCGGTACGGCCTTTCTCTCCCTGGTCGAAAGCGGCCGTTTTTCCTACTGGTCGGACGACGCCGAAGAGATCGGCAGCGATGGCTGGTGGTTCTGGCAGCAGGCGGCGCACTGCGTGTACGACCTGGCGAGCGGCGGCGTTTTGCAGAGCGACATGCGCTGGCAGGTCCCCGCCGCCGCGCGCGTTTCCACCCCCCGGGGGCGCCGCCCCGTCCATGACGACCGGCTGCTCTCCGCCGCGCTCATTGCCGAAATAGACCGCCTGCTGCGGGATGGTAAGCTGAGCCTGGGCAGCGCGCATTCGGCCGTCATCCCGCCGATCGATCCGCTGGCGGGACTGGCATTCTAGACGTCAATATGCAGTGCGCCAGTAGGCAGTGCGCCAGTGGGCAGTTTTCAGTTTTCAGTTCTTTTGTTTCATGTAAATGGTTCCCGTTCCCAGGTGACTGTTCCCCAACCCTCCGTCCCCTCGCCCCGCTTTCTGTTGTATAATACGCTCTACACGGCCGTTCGCGGCCATTCCGCCTCTCCATTTTTTCGCACGGAGGTCGTTATGCAACAAGCCCGCTACGTACGCCTTTACGCCGACGACCTGGGAGAAACGCACTTTGAAGATGTCGAAGTGGCGCTGGCTGCCGAGGAGTTTGTGCGCGGCGCGCCGCCGATCTTTGTGGCCGATTCCTTTCCCGCTGCGGGCAGCCTCTGGCTGGGCGTGCCGGGCGACTGGCAAGGCGAAGTGCCGCACCCCACGCCGCGCCGCCTGATTCTCTGCACGGTGCAGGGTGAATATCAAATCACGGCCGGGGACGGCGAAGTGCGCTGCTTTCCCGCGGGCAGCGTGCTGCTGATTGAGGACACGCGCGGCCAGGGCCACCAGACCAACATACCGGCGGAAAAAGGCGCCCTGATCTTCGCCGTCGCCCTGCCGGAAGAGGATGACGCGAGTCTGGTGGTTTAACAAACAGTCAACCCGGAACTGGGAACAGTCAACCGGGAACTAGGAACTGTGACGGAACTTACTGCTCACTGACGCACCGCCCACTTGCAGCTTGCAACCTGCAACCTGCAACCTGCAACCTGCAGCTTGCAGCTTATAACCCTTTGGAGACCAAACAATGGACAAAATCGAAAAAACTGACGACGAATGGCGAGAGGAATTGAGCGAACAGCAGTACTACATCATGCGCCAGAAGGGGACTGAACGGCCGTTTACCGGCCAGTACAATCATTTCAAGGAAAAGGGCGTGTTTCTCTGCGCCGGGTGCGGCGCGGAACTGTTTGACTCGACCTCCAAATACGATTCCGGTTCCGGTTGGCCCAGCTTCTACCAGCCGGCCGAAAATGCGCCGGTCGCCACGAACGTTGACCGCAGCCATGGCATGGTGCGCGTGGAAATACACTGCGATCGCTGCGGCGCCCACTTGGGCCATGTTTTTGAAGATGGCCCCCAGCCCACCGGCTTGCGCTACTGCATTAACTCCGCCGCTCTGGACTTCGAACCTGAAGAAGAATAGCCGCGCGCCCCTGATACCCAGGCAGCCCGCCCCGTTTCAAGCATTGCGCCCGGTTTTGGCGCCGGCCACGTCGTGATTGAAAAGGTTCAGCGCCGCGTGAGCCGCGTCCCAGGGCGACCACGCCGCGCTCTCTTGGTTTTCGGCCAGATCGGCCAGCGTCAGGCCGGCGCGCCGCGCCAGTTCCCGGCCCGCCAGGTCAGCGCGCATGACAGAGTTGGCCACCAGGGGCATGCGCGCCAGGGGCGCGTAAATGCGCAGCGCTTCATTGATCCGGCCCTCATCCGCCAGCAGTAGGGCCATGCCGGGCACGGCGAATAAGAGGGGGATGATCGAGTTGATTTCCAGGCTGGCGCGCACGGCGCGACAAAAGTTGGCCGCCGCGCGGCCCGGGCTGCCGCTGGCGCGCGCGACGTAGCCTTTGAGTGACGGCGCCTGGGCGCGGCGATCGCGGAGATCACTATCTTTGAGCAAGGCTTCGCTCTCTTGGAGCAGCGCCAGCGCTTCGTCATAACGGCCGTGAATCAGGTGAATTACGCTCAAAGCGTTCTCCGCGAACGATAGCTCCACGTGCAAACCACGCGCCCTGGAGGCGGCGACCTCATTGGCCAGAATGCGCTGCGCATCGTCATAGCGACCCAGTTCCTGGTAAACGATGCCCAGCACGGCCAGCGGCGCCGGCAGCCCCAGCTCCTGGTAGAGGGCCACGCTGCGCTCGATATCCTCGCGCGCGCGTTCAAAGCGCCCCTGGTACAGGAGCAGCCAGCCCATAGCCAGATAGGCGACGGCCAGCTGCTCCCTATCGTTTCCCTTCTCCAGGAGGCGCAGCGCCTCCTCCACGTAGCGCTGCCCGTCCTCCAGACGGCCTAGATCGCGCGCCGCATAGCTCATGCGCTGTAAAACACGAGCCTGCGAGCGCTCATCACCTTTGGCGCGAAAGCGCGAAAGCGCCTCCTCGAAATGCCCTAGGGCCGCGGGGTAAAGACCGCCTGAGTTGGCCAGATCACCCAGGACAAAGTGCGCTGCCCCCGCTTCCCACGTGCTGCCGGCCTCTTCGGCCAGCGCCAGTGCCTGCGCGGCAAAAACCTGCGCTTCCTCCAGGCGACCGGTTTCAAGCAGCAGTTCCGCGAGACGGCGATTTGCCCGCGCGGCCGGCTCCTGCCATTTATCTGTATCCGCGGGCAGATCCGCCAGCAGCGCCAGCGCGTTGCGGCAAAGGCTTTCCGCTTCCTCCTTCTCCTGCAGCCGCGCAGCAAAAACGCCCTGCCAGGTCAGAAGTCTCGCCGCGGCCGTTCCTTGCAGCGCCGCTTGTTCGCTGCCGGATGCCGTGGCGGCGCGAAACGCGGCATGTCCTTCTTCGTAGCGGTTGCGCCACAGGTAGAAGAACCCCAGTACGTCCGCCGCCTGATCGATCAGCGCGCTCTCCTCAGTGGTGACGGCGTAGCGCCACGCGCGGCGCACATTGGCCCCATCGCGCTGCACGACGTCCAGCACGAGCTCCTGTTCCGCCCCTGGCAGGCTTCTTTTCTGCATGGCGAGCCAGGACAGGTAATAGTCACGGTGCAGCCGCCGGGCCCGGGCCTCGGCCATGGCATCTGCGGCCAGCTTGCTCGCCGCGAACTGGCGCAACAGCTCATGAATCGTGACCCGGTCGCTGTCTGGTTCCAGACGCAGCAGGTTCTTGCGTACCAGGGTCCTCAATTCTGTGCCGTGCTTCCCGGCTACTTTCTCCACAGCCTTCCGTTCGCCGCCTCCGCGAAAGACGGAAAACGCCGCAAGCAGCGCCTTCTCGCTCTCGTCGAGCTGCGCCCAGGTCGAATCAAACACCGCCTGTATGCTGCGATGTCGCGCGGGCAAATCGCGCATTTCTGTTGCCAGCACCTCGTAGCAGGCCCTGATTTCGGACAAGACCTGCGGCACGGACAGGGTGACGACCCGTCCCGCGGCGAGTTCCAGGGCGAGGGGCATGCCTTCCACGAGGCGACATAGGCCGGCGACCGCCGCACCGTTCGCGGCATTCAGCTGAAAGTCATGGCGGGCGCGCCTGGCCGCGGCTAAAAAGAGCTGCGCCGCCGCGTGCGCCAGATCAGCTTCTCCAGACCCATCTTCGTAGGGCAAACCTTCCAGGCGCATGACATGCTCGGCCTGCAGCCACAGGCGTTCGCGCGACGTGGCCAGGACGGTCAGCCAGGCCGCGGCGCGCAGCAGGATGCCAAGATATTCCGCGGCGCCGGCAATCTGCTCCAGGTTATCCAGCACCAGCAGCAGCCGCCGCTGGCGGAGGTAGCTCTCAACCTGTCCGCGCACATCCATGTCGGCGGCCGGCTCCAGGCCGAGGCCGGCGGCGATGGCGAGTGGTATCTGAGCCGCTTGCTCTAGGTCACTCAAGTCGATAAAGAGCACGCCATGCTCAAACACGCGCGATTGTTCCATCATGCGCGCCGCAGCCAGCGCCAGCCTTGTCTTGCCCATGCCGCCAGGACCAGTCAACGTGACCAGGCGCACCCCGCTGTCACTCAGCCGCTCTTCCAGGAGCGCCAGCTCCGCTTCACGTCCAAGAAAGGGGGTTTGATCGGCTGGCAGCAGGGCCGCGGGGTGGAGCGCTTGCCGGGCGGCGGCGGTGACTGTGTCTGCCGGAACCAGGGTGGGCGACCACTGCCCGTCAGCGATCTGGCCCGCAAGTTCCTCCGTGGCCGGGTCAGGGCCAACGCCCAATTCTGCCTCCAGGACGGATTTGACCTCATCAAAGTGGGCCAGGGCCTCCGCCTGCTGGCCGGATGCCGCCAGCATTTGCATCAGCAGGCGATGGGCGTCCTCCGCCAGCGGGTCAAGCGCCAGCCAGCGGCGGGCAGCGGTCATTCCCGGTTGATAAGCGCGCCGGCGCTGATCACTTTTGACGATGAGGCGATAGGCATCCAATACGCCCTGATGGATGGCCTCCCGCTGCGTGGCCGCCCAGTTTTCGAAAGCGGGCGCACCGCGGAGAAAGAAGCCTTCCAAGAACTCGCCCCCATAACGGTTGACGGCCGGGCGCAGCGCGCTGGCCTGTCCGCCGGCCGCTTCCAGGGCCAGCAGAAGTTCGCGGGCATCCAGGCGCACGCCGGCCCCAGCCGTTAAGGCAACGTTCTCGCGACCCACGTGCAGGAACGGCGCCAGGTTTCGGCGCAGGTCATGCAGGGCCACACGCACATTGGTCATGGCCCGTTCCTGTGCGCTGTCCGGCCAAAACAGCGCCGCCAGCCGTTCGCGGGGCACCGGACGGCAGTCGTAGGCGAGGTAAACCAGCAGTGCGGCCACCTTGCGCGAGCGCAGACCATCGAACGGCCGTCCATCAAGCCACAACTGCAGTCCCCCTAACGTATCGATCTGTAAGGTGCCGGGCATGACACCTATTATAGCGCGCCATTTGCCATCATTTCCTCATTCCGAAACGATTTCGAAACGAGCGCTTTCTATACTCCCTCTGTGAATAGGCCGGCCGTGATGAAATTTCGGGTCTGGTGCCGGCAGGACAAAGATCGATAGCAACAAAACAGACAACAAGGAGAAATTCACATGCAAAACCTGAGCACCCTGCGCCCACAATATTGGATCAGCGCGGCCCTGTTCCTGTTGGCCCTGGTGGGCTGTGCGGGCACGGCCGCAGATCGTGAGCAGAATACGCCGGAACCGGCTCCCGCGCCCACTCCGGAGCAGGCGGCCGGGGTCGGGGCGCCCACGGGGGATGGCGAGCCGATAGATAGCGAAGGACAGGTGCCTTTTTACGCCCGTTTCGGCGCGGATGAGATGTTTGACGACGGCGGCATGACGGTCGTCGTCTTCTATCGCCCGCCGGAATGTATCCCGGCCGAGTTTAACCTGATGAATTTCTTCGACATGCCCGGTGAAGCGGGCCCGGGCGCAATGGCCTGCAATCCGCCTACCGTTGACGGTACGGAGCTGTGGGCAGGTGAACCGGGCAGCGGACCCGCGCCGCTGGTGGCCACATTAACAGGCAACGGAGATGTTCCTATCTGGTTCGTTGATAATGACGAACTGGATGCTGCCATCGCGGACGGCGCTATCACGATTGGCGAGATGTCCGAGCTGCCATCGCTCATGCGGGGCAGCGCTTCAGCCTATGACGAATTACTGCATCCCAGCCAGTCCAACGAAGTCTCTCTTGTGCGCTTCACGGCCGAGGGCACGTTGGAAGACGGGCGATCTTTCTTGGTGGCCGCCGATTATGAAGGCGGCAGAGGAGCGACCACGATCACCCTGGAGTGAGATCGCGTGGACCGCCGGACAGGCCCTCAATTGGTATGAGAAGGAAGTTGAGCGCCTGGTCCGTTTTTGAAGTTCTTATTGAAACTGGCGGAGCGCCGCGTCCCTCTGCCGCGCGGCAAAGCGGTCGCTGCCCTCCGCCCCAGCCTTTGGAGGTAACCTCATGCACAAAAAGCACCCGTTTCACTCACTGTTTCCGTTCTTCCTCTCCTTAATGACTGTCTTGCTGGTCGCGCCGCTCCTGGCGACCCAGGTTCTGGCAGCGCCCAGAACGCGCATCGACAGCGGCGGCCAGGTCCCGTTTTATGCCCGCATCGGCGAAAATGAGACTTTCTCCGATGGAGACTGGACCGTTGTCATTTTCTACCGGCCGCCGGAATGTATTCCGGGCGGATTCAATCTTAATCAGTTCTTCCACTTTCCCGGTGAGAATGACGAGGGCGCATTCGCCTGCCAGCCGGCGACTACGGAAGGATTCGAGATCTGGGAAGGCGAGCCCGGTTCGGGACCTGCGCCCCTGCGCGCCCACCTGCGCGGCCTCGGCGCCGTGCCGGTCTGGTTCGTGGATACGGACAGCCTTCACGCCCTGATCGAAGATGACGGCGTTTTCACTATTGGCGATCTGGAGGGCCTCAATCCGCTTAAAGGAACGGCCGACAGCTACTACGAAGTACTCCACCCGAGCCAATCGAACGAGAAATCAGTGGTCATCTTCCGTGCTTCGGGCGTGTTAGAGAATGGCAATAGCTTCTGGGCGCGCGCCAGCTATATCGGTGATAAAGGCCAAACACGTATCAGTCTTGAGCCGTAAATCAGGGGGCAGTAGGCAGTGGGCAGTGTATTTGGGCACTGTCCACTGGGCCACTGTTCGGGAGCCCGTCCCTCTAAATCATCCGCAATGGAAAAGGAGATGCCTGGCATTCATTTGGGAGGGACTTTGGGGCAAATAGTACCTTGGACCACAGGTCGCATGTTGAATGCCAGGCATCGGTCTATAGGGCTGTAGTCAAACTATCCTCCCCTGCCGCTAGATCCGCCAGAGCTGCCAGAGCCGCCGGAGCCGCCCGTGTCGCCGCCGGAGCCGCCGGAATCACTGCCGCCGGAGCCACCCGTGTCGCCGCCGCCGGAGCCGCCCGTGTCGCCGCCGGAGCCGCCGGAATCGCTGCCGCCAGAGTTATTGTTTCCACCGCTGTCGTCGCTGCCGCCCGTGCCAGGGTTGTTGCCGCTGTCATTACCACCGGTTCCTGGGCCATTGCCCGGCGCCTCATTGTCGCCCGGCCCGTTCTCTTCTCCAGGACCCTGGGCGTCGCCGGGCCCCTGGCCCTCACCTGG
>JBJYWX010000538.1:8244-14246 GCA_046259695.1 Promineifilaceae bacterium (SeqCode)
CCTTCGCCTGGGCCAACGCCTTCGCCTGGGCCCTGACCTTCACCCGGGCCAACGCCTTCGCCGGGACCCTGACCTTCGCCAGGTCCGATACCTTCACCGGGTCCCTGGCCTTCACCTGGGCCAACGCCTTCTCCAGGGCCCTGGCCTTCGCCGGGCCCGGCACCTTCGCCCGGACCATTGGGGCCGTTAGGGCCGTCACCGTCGCATTCATCATTCCCGGGGCACTCGCCGTCTCCGGGTCCGTAGGGACCACTGGGCCCGATACCTTCGCCGCTTTGGTCGCCTTCACCGGGTCCGGGACCGTAGCCAGGGCCTGCAGCCTCACCTTCATTTTGGCCGGGTCCATAGCCGGGGCCAGGAGCATAGCCGCCTTCGGGGCAGTCTCCCTGGCATTCGCCAGGACCGAAACCAGGCCCGTTGCCCGGCCAATCCTCGGGTACCTGCCTGATCCGCACACGGAATGCATCCGGGTCACCCTGGGCCAGTTCGGCGGCTGCTTCAATCTCAGCAAGCAGGCCAGCCATGACTGTGAGGCGCTGCCGCACGCGTGCTGCTGCCCCAGCCTGTGCTTGCTGCAGCAGCTGCTCCTGTTCCTGGATCTGGGCCTGCACACGGGTCATCAAGGGGGCTAGCTCTTCGTCCGGAAGTTCGGCCGCCGCAGCCAGGGCGCCGCGCCAATGCGCCTGGAAATTGGCCGCCATCGCTTCGTTCGGCGTGCGGCCCAGCGCGGCCAAGGCTGCCATCTCCTCCGCGCGATCCTGGGCAAAGGCCAGGTGCAAATTGGCCTGATTGGCCGGATCGCCAGTCATTGAAAGGCGTGCCTCTTCCAACATCAATTTGACGGGATAGATAGGCGAGCCGGGCAGCGTGGAAGCTGAAAGAACGGCCGTGCCGCCGAGCGAGGAGAATAAAATTGTGACTATTAAAGCTGCTTTTACGAGTAAACCGATCATGGGACGTGGCTCCTTTTGTCTCTGTCCTAAGTGGCTGCCAAATGGGCGTCGTGTCAGGAAAGCGAATAGGCCGGTGCGTGCGGAACCGCTGTCGACCGCGGCGGGCAGCGTGTCCACCTGCGCCATGAAGGCCGCCCGGTCGACCGCCAGCGCTTCGGCATCCGGCTCGGGCAGGGCAGGCAGCTGCTCAATCACAGCCGCTGTAGCCAGCAGCAGCGAAAGCGGCGTGGCGTCGCCGGGCATGTCGAGGCTCTTATCCCCCACAGCGCCCGATTTCCGCTGCCGCTCCAGCGCGCGATCCAGCCGTTCGCTTTCTTCTAGCGGGAACACTACGCTTTCTCCTTTCCAGGGATCAATTGGCGTTGAAGGGCGGCGAGGGCGCGGTGCTGCAGCGCTTTTACCGCACCGACCGGTTTCTCCATGATGTCCGCGACTTCGGCGTTGCTCAGCCCGGCCAGAAACTTCAAGGTGATGACCTGCCGCTGATCCGCGGTCAGCGTCTGCAGTGCCTCGTGTACCAGTCCAGAGGTGAGCCTGTTTTCCACTTGGCGCGCCGGGTCCGCTTCACCATCCACCAGCTGCTCGGGCAGCGGCAAATGGCCGCGGAATGCGCGGCGGCGGTAGTGGTCTACGACGATATTGTGTGCCGCACGATAAAGCCAGGCGCCGGCATGGCCGTCCGGCCCACGGCCGTGCCGCAGAGCATCGAGAAATCTATTAAAAACATCTGCGGTCAAATCGCGGGCAGTATCCATGTCCTCTACCTGGCGGGAAATGTAGCGGTAGATTGGCGGCTGATACTCGTCGTAGATGTCGGCCAGCGCCTGGCGATTAAACGCTTTTGCCAGGGCAAGCCGCCGTTTGTCGTCATCTCGCGCCATTGTTTCCCCTGTACCTAGTAAGACGCACGAGGAGCCAAAAGGATACGGGCAGGAAGAAAAGTCACTTCGCCATTATACATGACGAACGAGACACCCTGCTGCCTTGCCCTCCGCCCGCGCCCCTCCGATTATCTATTCGCCCACCGCGGCATATGATATCATTGACGCATGGGTACACGGGTAGAAGAGTGGACGCAGCGCTTTGGCGATGTCGCCGCCGATCCAGGCGACGGCCGTACGACGCGCCTGCGCAAATCGCTGCTCCTCGGCGGCGTGCTGGTGCTCATCCCCCTCGTCTTACCCTGGAGCATCCTCTACTTCTATCTCGGCTACCCGCTGGCGGGGGCCATGCCCGGCTTCTATTTCCTTTTCTCCGTTTTCAGCGTGATCTACTTCCTGCGCACGCGCAATCGCGATTTCCTGCGCACCTCGCAGTACGTCTTTGTGCTCCTGCTGCCCTTCGCGTTGACCCTGGTCCTGGGCGGCTTTTATAACTCCAGCGCGGTCATTATCTGGTGCGTCATATCGCCCATCGCCGCCCTGGTCATTGACGGCTGGGAAAATGCGCGCTCCTGGTTCGCGCTCTACATCGTCCTGTTGATCCTGGCCGCCGGCCTGGAACCGATCCTGCCCGAGGTCGAGCCGCTGGCGGAGAGCATGATTCGCTTCTTCTACGTCCTCAACATCGGCACGGTGACCACGGCCGTCTTCGCCCTGCTCTTTCTCTTCATCCGCGAAGGGTGGGACGCTTACCAGCAGCTGGGCCGCGAGCGCCAGAAGTCGGACAGCCTGCTGCTCAATGTCCTGCCCAAAGAGGTGGTAAGCCAGCTGCGCGACGGCCCGCGCACCGTGGCCCAATATTACGAGGAGACCAGCGTATTGTTTGCCGACGCTGTCGGCTTTACGCCTCTATCGGCCGAACACTCGCCCCAGGCGATGCTGGAACTGCTGAACGAACTGTTTACCGAGTTTGATAACCTGGCCGCGCAGTACGGTCTGGAGAAAATCAGCACCATTGGCGACAGCTACCTGGTGGCTGCCGGCGTGCCCACCCCGCGCGCCGACCACGCCCTGGCCCTGGCCGACCTGGCCCTGGCCATGCGGGACAGCGTGCATGAGATCGATATGGGGGACGGCCGTCCTATCGAGTTCCGCATCGGCATCAACTCCGGCCCGCTGGTAGCCGGCATTATCGGCTGCACCAAGTTTCATTACGACATTTGGGGTGACACGGTCAACACCGCCAGCCGTATGGAATCGCAGGGCGTGCCCGACCGCATCCAGATTTCGCGCCGTACCTATGACCTGATTAAGGACGAATTCGCCTGCACGCGTCGCGGCATGGTCGACATCAAGGGCAAAGGACCCATGGAGACCTGGTTCCTCGAAGGCCGCAAGGCGCAAGTGAATCAGGTGACAATGGGCAGTGAGACTGTAGTCAGTGAGTCAGTGGGCATTGAGTCAGTGGACTGAGGTGAGTCAGTAGGCACTGCTGACTGCTACCTGCTGACTGTTGACAACCTGCTCTACACCGGCTAAGCTACTCATCGTTATTCCCACCAGCGAGGTCTTTCGACGGCATGACAGAGTAAAACACCTTCCATCCAGTCTTTTTTCCGGCATGATGTCTGGCCTGGTGCCGGTTCGGCCGCGCAACATTCTTGTTGTGGCGCGGTAAAATAGGTGTTTGACATGCTTACTGTTCACCAACTCGCAAAATCCTATAACCTGCATACGCTTTTTGAAAACGTCACTTTCAGCCTGAACGAGGGCGAGCGCGTGGCGCTGGTCGGGCCGAACGGCAGCGGCAAGACCACGCTGCTGCGCATTTTAGCCGGTGAAGAAACGGCCGATTCCGGCCATGTGTCCCTCGACGCCGGCCTCGCCGTGGGCTACCTGCCGCAGGGCTACGAGGGCGAAAAGACGGTGCCCGTCGCCGCCATAGTCGGCCGCGCTGCCGGCGATCCCCGCTACCTGGAAGGGGAACTGGCCCAGGTAAGTGAAGCTCTGGCTGCCCGGCCCGGCGACCCGGCTTTGACAGCGCGCTACGACGACTTGCTGCGGCGCATCGAGAGTGGAGCGGCAGGAGAAGCGGCGGTCACCCTGGCCGCGCTTGGCCTGGATCAGGTCGACCAGCAGCTGCCTGCCGGTCGCCTCAGCGGCGGCCAAAAGACGCGCCTGGGCCTGGCCCTGGCCCTGCTCGGCCGGCCGCGCCTGCTGCTGCTCGATGAACCTACTAATCACCTGGACATTGCCATGTTGGAGTGGCTGGAGGCCTGGTTGGATGAGTTTCCCGGCGCAGCGCTGATCGTCTCCCACGACCGTGTCTTCATTGATCGCACCGTGGAGCGGGTACTGGCCCTTGATCCGCTGGCCAGGACAATTCACGCTTACCCGGGCAACTACAGCGACTACGAGCAGCAGCGCGAGCTGGCACGGCAGAAACAACTTGCAGCCTACTGGGACCAGCAGCAGGAGATCCGCCGCGTGAAAGAGGACATCCAGCGCACGCGCGAACAGGCGGCCCGCTCCGAATATCGTGCCACGTCGGTGCGCAAAGGGGGCGGCATTATGGCCCTTAAGGGTTACAAAGATTACAAGCGTTCGATGGCCAAGGGCGTTGCCCGTAAGGCCGGGGCGCGGACGCGCAAGCTGGAGCGCTATCTGGACAGCGAGGAACGCGTGGACAAGCCCAAGCGCCGCCGCGAACTCTATCTGGATTTTGCCCACACCAACCATCTCGGCCGTGCTGTGTTGGCCCTTGAAGATCTGAGCATCGGCTACGCGCCGGACCAGCCGCTGGCGACCGGCATCAACCAGGCGGTCAACGCTGGGGCACGTATCGCCATCAGCGGGCCGAACGGCGGCGGCAAGACGACCTTGCTGCGCACTATCGCCGGCGCGTTGGCGCCGCTGGCGGGCAAAGTCGATCGTGGGCCGAGCGTCAAATTGGGCACCATGACCCAGGATCAATCAACCCTCGATCCGCGCCAGACGCCACTGCAGACGGTGCGCGCCGCGTTCGACAGTGAAACCGCTGCCAGGACCTTTTTGGCCTATTTCCTCTTCACGGGCGAGGAGCCGCTGTTGGAAAACAGCCGTCTCAGCTATGGGCAGCGCGCGCGGCTGGAACTGGCGCGGCTGGTGCTCGCCGGCTGCAATGTGCTGCTGCTCGATGAGCCGGTAAACCATCTGGATATCGCGTCCCGCGACCAGTTCGAGGGCGCGCTGGAGCAGTTCAACGGCGCGGTCCTGGCCGTGGCCCACGACCGTGCCTTCATTCGCCGCTTCGCCGAGCAGATCTGGTGGCTGGAGGACGGGGAACTAACTGTGGGCTAGTCGCACCCGGCCCACCTGTGGCGCACCCGGCCCACCTGTGGCGCAACCGGCTCGGTTGCGGAATGCAACGTGGCGCGTTACCCCACAAGCAGTAACTAATCCGCGCCCGTGCGCGCTTCCTTTGCCTGGCGTACAATCTCCGCAATCTGCTCCAAATGGTCATCGTCATGCCGCAGGCCGAAGAGAAAGCGCGTCTGGGCATTGATATGCATCTCCCGCTGGCGGAAGAAATAGGTGTTTTCCAGGTCTGGTTCATCCGGCCACATCTCCAGGCTGGCCAGGCGCATGCGGCGGCTCTCTTCGAGCCGCCGGCGCACTTGCTCCATCGTGGCCACGCTTTCCCATGGCACCTCGTAACGCGAGCGGCGCACGCGCATCGGTATGCCGCGCGCCAGCTCCGCGGCCAGAAAGGCCGCCTCCTCGGAGGAAGCAGTGACGTGGACAATGACGTGGCCCAGCGTCCAGGGCAGGTTGACAACCGACTCATCCTCAGCGTAGCTGTCGTACGCGTCCGGATCGACAGGCACGAAGACAACATCCTCGTCCGTGCAGCCGGCTATCAGCGCCAGCATCGTGTCGATCATCTCATTCGTCAGCGCCGCAAGCTGCGCCTTGTCCAGCCGCCCCGCGAACTCCGGCATACTCATTAATCCGCTGCGTATGGGTGCAAAATCAAGCATCACTAAACCCTATATCCTTTATGAAATAGCAGAAGGATCGTAGTCGAATTGACCGCCGCCGGCCAACTTAAAACGATGGAGGGTAATTTCCCTCTGTCTGGACCGGACGGGAACTTCAGCTTCAGCCGTTTAGTCATTCTTCTTCCACC
>JBJYWX010000539.1:0-4320 GCA_046259695.1 Promineifilaceae bacterium (SeqCode)
CGCCGCGGCGCGCACGGTGCGCGGTGCGCGTATTTCCGCCGCGGGCAAGCTGCTCGCTGAGTTTCAGATTTTTGGCCACCCTACCAAGGACGGCTTCCAGCCTGCAGTTGCTTATGACCCGCCGGATGATCGCTATCTTGTTGTTTTTATTGTCGACAGTGCAGGCAACGGCAGCAACATGGATTTGTTCGGCCGTTTTATTCCCTGGCAGGGACCCTCCGCACAGGATGCGTCTTTCCCAATCATCACCTGGCCCACGCACCAATGGCAGCCTCAAGTTGCTTACGGCCGCGCCGTTGAACAGTTTCTCGTCGTCTGGTCGAATGAGGACCAGAGCGGCGCCATCCCAATGTATATTAGCGGCAAGCGCATCCAAGCCGCTGACGGCAGCTTTCCCGGCGGCGCCGGCAGCGACGCGACCATCAGCAGCACGTCGCAAAACCGTGTCAATCCGGCGGTAGCCTATAACCTATCCCGCAATGAGTACCTCGTTGTCTATGACAACGGCCTGGACATCTTCGGCACGCGCTACACAGGCTCGCTGGACCATGACTTTGGCGGCGAGTTCCCCATCGCCGGCTGGCCCGACGCCGAACGGCAGCCGGATATCGCCGCCTGCGCCGCCGCCGATCAGTATCTCGTCACCTGGCAGTCTCTACAAGGGGGAACCAACGAGGCAGTCTACGCCCGCTTCGTCAGCGGCGACGGCGCGCCCGGCTCGGTACACCCGATTGACGACACGACGGGCGCGGAAATTGAAGCCCGCATCGCCTGCGATGATGAAGGCACTCATTACCTTGTCGCCTGGCAGACGGAATATACAAACAGCAAATTCGGCATCTGGGCTCGCTATATCTGGCCGGACAAACAGATGAGCGCGGCTTTCCTGGTGCGCCATCCTAGCAATACGGCCGAACGCACGCATCCTGTTCTAGCTGGCGGGCGCGCTACCTTCCTGGCCGCCTGGGAACACGAGCGGGAAGGTGGCGGCTTTTTAGACATTTACGGCCGTCTGCTGAGTCCATACGCGGCCTTCACGCCTATGGTGCACGGTTAGCACCGAAGCACGGGCTGCTGGCGGCAAAGGCGCTGCAGGTAGTTCGGAAATTTATCCCTTTTTCGCGGCTGCGCCGGCGGTAACGGCGCTGGCGCAGCCAGATCGGGTCAGTGCTTCCACTTGATACTGCAGCCGATGCTGGGTGTCTGGTCGGCCGGCACCGGCTCGCCGGCCAAAAGCGCGTCCAGCGCCGCGCGCACGTCGGCGCCAGTGACCGGCTTTTCATTCTTCGGGCGCGCATCATCAAGCTGACCACGGTAAACCAGCTTCATATCCCCGTCAAAAATAAAAAAGTCAGGCGTGCAGGCCGCCTGGTACGCTCTGGCCACGCTCTGGTCTTCGTCATAAAGATAGGGGAACGGGTAAGCTAGTTCCTCGGCCACCTCCTTCATATGCTCCGGCGAATCTTGCGGGTAATCGGCGACATCATTGGAACTAATCGCCAGGAAGGAAACGCCGCGCGGCTCGTAATCATGGCCCAGACGCACCAGTTCTTCATTAACATGCTTCACATAGGGGCAGTGATTGCAGATAAACATGATCACTGTCGCCGTATCTGACTTGTTTTCCGCGAGGGCAATCTCTTCGCCGGAGACGGTATCCGGCAGCACAAAGTCAGGGGCAATCGTGCCCAGGGGCAGCATCGTGGAGGGGGTGGCAGCCATATTCAAACTCCTTTTCTCGGCTACAAATGTAACTTGTCGGCCGGCCTGTCGCGCGAGACAGCACCAACTTGATTCTACGACAAGGAGTGAGTATGGCTCAACTTTTTCTTAAGCGCCGGTCGCGCCGCGCTGCGCAGGCCTTACTTTTCGGCTTGTTCCAAATCCTGGCCAATGTCGCGGTGGAAATCCCACTGCAGGTAGGGGCCGCTTTTGGGCAGGCCCAGCTCCATAGCGTCCAGGACCTGGACAGCGACCTGCGCTTGGTGGGGCCGGCACTCCAGCAGGTGCCCGCCATGCTGCTCGTTTGCGGAAAGGAAATGCAGGTGCATGCCGGGCACATTGAGCGAGGCCATGAATTCCGGGGTATAGAAGCCGGCCAGCGTCCCTTCGATCTGTTCAAACTCGAAAATGGGCTGCTCGGCGGCCACCTCCACCAGCGGCCGGTAACATTCCTGCTTGGGCACCGAGCGCGTCTTGATATAGGAGAAGAGGCCGTCAATACGCAGCGCGTAGAAAAGATTCGCTGAAGGCAGTAATCTTTCCAGCCAGTCCAGGAAATTGGCGTAGTCGCGATCGCCGCTCAGCGTCGCAAACTTATCAGGCTGGAAGAAGGTCACGCAGGCGAAAGGCGTCAGCGCTTCATCTCCCACCTTTTCCACACGGCCGTCGGCGCGAATCTGCCAAATGCGGCCGTCGAGCATGATCATCTCCCCATCCAAATAGTCAAAGGTCCCCAGGCCAAAATCACCATGTTGTTTCACCTCATGAAAAGGGATCTTCTCCTCGTAGATGCCCTCCACTAAGGCATTCACCGGCGCGCACAAATAAACGGTATTCTTCTCTTTCATGGCGTTCTTCTCCTACCTGGTGATCTTTGCTTTCGCTAACTCGCTCTGGTCCCGGCCCGGCGGGCAGCCCAGCCGGCATCATCTATGAAAGTTCGATAATCATATAGGCAATGGGTTACAACATATGGTATGATAAATAAGTACGACGGGTGGGCCGTGCTCACCTGCCTCATTGTATCATGCACCCTATAAGGAGTTTCACCATGTTAGCTAATATGCCCCTTGCAGCCACTATTCCGTTTGTCGATCTGGGCAAAGCGCGCCGTTTTTATGGCGACGTGCTGGGCCTGTCCGAAATGGACATGCCTATCCCGGACGATCCGGACGGCAACCCCGGCGGTCTAGTATACCAGGCCGGCAACGGTACCATGCTCTTCATCTACGCCCGCTCCACGCCCACCAAGGCCGATCACACGGCCGTGGCCTGGATGGTCGATGATGTCGACGCGGTCGCCGACGACTTGATCAGCCGTGGAATCAAGTTTGAAACCTATCCCGATATGCCCAACACGGAATGGGACGATCGCGGCGTGGCCACGATGTCCGGCAGTGACGAAAAAACTGCCTGGTTCCGTGATCCGGAAGGTAACATTCTGGCGATCGGTTCTAGTTCTATGTGAGCCGGCGAGCCTTGCCATGGGGGAATATACGCACAGGCGCTGTGAATGATGCCAAACGAAAAGCGCCGGCAGCAGGAAAGAGACCTCCTGCTGCCGGCGCTTTTTGTCACGGCCGTCACCTACTAAGCATCGCCGGCCGCGAGCGCTTCCCGGATCTGCTGCGCGTGATCTTTAAAGTGCACGCTGATGTAATGAAATAGATCCGGGACGGCTTGCTCGCCGCTGAGGTTGGGGTCGATGTCCGGAAAAACAGCGCGCTTCTCCCAATCCTCGTCGCTGATCTCGGCCAGCAGCGCCAGCAGCTTTTGGTGTTCCCGGTCATACGTATCCGCCAGGCTGGCCGGCGTGTGCATGCGCGAATGCCAGCGCGTATACCAGTCATTGACGTGGTCAAAGAGCGCCGGCGGCGGCGCGATGAAATGGCCGCTGCGCAGCATGCGGATATCCTGTGGCAAAAAGCGCAGGGCCACGATGATATGGAACAGCATCTGGCGCACGTTCCAGGTTGGGTTAGCGGTCGGCCGTTCTAGATCATCCATTGATACTTCGGCGAGCAAGGCATGGTACGCCGCCTGCGTCTCCTCCAACTCAGCCCGCAGCCGCGCTTTTTCTTCCCTGATTTCCTCTGGCGTCTTCATACCGGCATTGTACCTCTCCACCTATCCAAGCTACAATCCACGAGCTATTAATTCAGCGATGGGCTATTCCTGCACCTCGCCATTCTTGACATCTATGGAACAATGATCACCAGAAAGCCACCTGACCATGTTGGCTAAGCCCAAAAGTAGATTTTCTGCGGGATCCGATTATGTCCAGAAGCACAAACCAATATTCTGCTTCAGCTTCGCCTTTCAGGCACATTTCTACAGTTACTATCATGGACTTCATGAATGAAATGAACGCCTATCGTTCCTATTGCATATTTGGTTGCACAGCTCGTGACGGTCATGTGAATCTGGCTCGGTGCCGTCGGGGTGGCAGAGCACGGGAGCGTTTATGCAGATCATATGGAGGCACTTGTGTTCAATGCTGGCGACATAGTCTCTTACCTTGAGATGTGCAGCGAAGAAGGTGTAAATCTTCAGCGCGGCATGAATTATCGACTGGGCAACTCGTACAGTGTAATTCTA
>JBJYWX010000540.1:0-2086 GCA_046259695.1 Promineifilaceae bacterium (SeqCode)
CGGCGTCGACAACCGCCTGCCACTCCCCGTAACGGCCGTTGACGTTGGCCTGCACGTATTGCACCAGGCCCAGGTCGAGGCAATAGACAGCCGCCGTGTCGGCGCAGCTAATTGGCTGCCCGTCGGGGGTCTTGACCAGCAGGTCCTCAAAGGTGCCGGAGTAGCCGGTGAGCAGGAAGGCGATGCCGTCCATGTGCTGGTCGACGACAGCCGTAAAAGTGCGCGTCGGCTGCGGCGGCGCGGGGATGAATTTGTAACCCATGCCGTCGGCCGCCCCGGCCACGTCGTTGTAACTGACTTGCACCGCGCTCGTCCCGCCGGCGTTCTCGAGACCAATCGTCGCCGAGGGCGCGCCTACGCCGTCCAGGTCGTTGTAGAGGAAACGAATCTCGCCCGTCTGCAGGTTGAGCTGGGTCTGGAAATCCAGGTAACCGGCGTAGCTGGTAGCGTAATACCCTTTTTGTTCGATTGCGAACCACTGGCCTTCCTGCTTGCTGTAGATGCCGCGCGGTGGGGCGGTGCAATCCGGGGCCTCCGCGTCCATCATACAAAAGACCACCCAGTCCAGGTTATCCCAGTAGGGGTAAAGGGTGTTGTTCGGCTGCTTGGTATTGGGCAGCGTCGTGTTGGAAGCCTGGCTCATCGCGTCGAACGGGCTGCCCAGGGCGAAATAGCCTTTTTCGTAGGCGCGCGCCGCGCTGTACGGGCCTGCGCCGAAGTAAGTGAACGCGTTGGGCAGCGGCACATCGACGTAACTGTTGCTGGCGGGCTGGCCGTGGTTGGTGCCGGTGCCGGCAGCGTCGATCCAGCTGTACTCCCACGAGGCCAGTTCTTGCCAGCGATAGGTAGCCTGGTCGCTGACGTAATCGCTCCAGGTGCCGGCGCCGGCGCTGTGTGTGATTTGGGCACGCAGTATCGCCGCGGCGTCGTCTATCTGCGCGGGGTCAACGTAGAGGAAACGGCCGCCGCTGTTGATCGCCATCAGCAGGTAGGGCACGATGCCCTGCGGCACTTCGGCGGCAGCGGTCTCGCCTAAAACGCGGGTCAGTGCGCCTTCCATCTGCACACGGCCGGTTGCATCGGCGGTCTGCAGATCCGCGCTTGTCTCCGCCGGATCGCAGCCGGCCAGCAGTGCCACCGAAGCGTTGATCTCTCGCTCGTTAAGCGCCTGCTTGATTGCCTCGGCGTTGGGATAGGGAACGGGCACGCCGTCGGTGAACAACCACGCCTGCCCGCCCTCACGGGTGACCATGGCCTGGTAGAACTGGGAGAGCGCCGTGTTCTCGCAGCTATTATCGGCCGTGGCGCTGGCGCTCAGGCCGTTCACCACGGGAGTCAGGCGTTCCGGGAAGAACTGCCCGGCAAACAATGGGTCTGCGCCGTAGCCGCCGCTGTCGAGCGTGAGCAGGCTGAATTCAGTACCGCCCGGCTCGTTGCTCAGGTCATTGATTGATTCCGCCAGCACCGCTTTCACCGCGTCGAGGCGCGCTCCGGCCATGCTCTTGCTGCGGTCCACGACGTAGGTCATCTCGTTCCACCACGCGCCAAAGGTAGGGCCGGGCACGCTTTGGGATTCTAGCGCGCTGCTGCTGGCGAGCGCTATGTTTTGCGGCGGCAGGGTGTAACCGGTGTTCTGGGCGATGGCGGCTGCGGTGAGCGCGTCCGTCGGCTCCCCGGCAGCCACCCATGCTTTCATGTAGGTGTCGAAGGTGCAGGTGTCGTCAAAGTAGCCAAAGGAGGTATCCTCGAATTCGTCGCCAGTGTACACGGCTTGCAGTGGAGCGTGGCCGAGAGTCACGATATCCTGGTCGTCGTCGACCGCGTCGAAGAGATCCCACAGCGCTGCGGCAATCGCCATTTCATAACGTACGCTTACCAATGCCGCCGGCTGCGTCGCCTCCAGGTTAACATTAATGCCAGAAGTGCCGCTGCCGTTGATGTCAAGATAATGGCTGGCATATGGTTGGCCAGCCGCGGCGCGCACCGCGCTCTGCCAATAATCGGGATAGCCTTCGCCCCAGGCCAGGTCAGTGCTGGCCGCCAGGGCCCCGATGAAGTGATCGCCGCCGGGGTTGTCGTCGCAGCT
>JBJYWX010000541.1:0-3674 GCA_046259695.1 Promineifilaceae bacterium (SeqCode)
AACAGTTAACTGAAAAACTAAAAACTGGACACTGAAAACTGAAAACTGAACACTGAACACTCAACACTGGCCACTGGCTTTTTATGAGTTACGTCGGCAAAATGTCGACAGAATGTGAAATGAGGCGATAATCGAGCTATCAGCTTGTTTCTTGACGATATGCACCGCGGGGTGCATGGGGTACGGGAAACTTCATTTGGAGAATGTGAAAGAATTGTCGAAGAAAATATATGTTGGAAACCTGTCTTTTGATGCCACGGAAGATGAGGTGCGCGATTTGTTCGCGCAGTATGGCACCGTACAGTCGGTTAGCATGATCACCGATCGCGATTCCGGCCGTTTCCGCGGTTTTGGTTTTGTGGAGATGGAAGATTCCGCGGCCAATGCGGCCATTGAGGCGCTCGACGGCACCGAATTGGACGGCCGCGCGCTGCGCGTGAATGAAGCGCGCCCGCGCGAAGAGCGCAGCGGCGGGGGCAATAAGAAGAAGGGTAGTTACAACAAGAACCGCTATTAAGAGGCATCTTGAGGTAGCTGCCCGCGCCTCGGAGCACCAGGCGAAGCGGGCAGCGTACCCTCTCCATTGATTTATTAACGGCCGTTTCCGCCAGAGTGGTAACGGCCGTTTTTGCTTACTGTGCAGGAGGAGCTTTGTCGTAACGTCGCTACGGCCGTGAAAGTAGTAAAAACGCAGACAAGGATCGAAAATGGAATCCTCGCACGAATATCTGATAGATGATTGGCTGGTACATGCCGCATTCGGCATCGGCCAGATTGTAGGCATTGAAGAGAAGGGGATCAGTGGCACGAGCGTAGCGTATTTCAAGATTCGGACCACTGACAGCACATTTTGGGTTCCCGTGGATCGCATGGATGGTGAGGAAATGCGGCCACTGTTTGGCATAGCAGATATCCAGCTGGTAATCGCGGCCTTATTGCGACCGCCCAGAGCCATGCCATCCAATTCCCAGATGCGCAAGAACGAAATCCAGCGCGTGCTGCTTCTTAATTCACCCGTTGATTCGGCCCGGCTCGTGCGTGATTTGCGAGCGCGCCAGCGCGAACGCGGCAGCTTAAACCTGGAAGAACTCAACGCCATGCGCTCTCTCAAGCGGCGCCTCGTTGAAGAGTGGGGGATGGTGACCGGCAGCAGCGCGGACACAATTGATTCAGAAATTGATGACCTGCTCAATGCCCGGCAGCCGCCGGCAAATTGAGTGAGGCGTTTTCGCCACGGCCGTTGTCTTGCCCGCTCTATACGTCACCCGCTTTCACAGCGCCATGGGAGATGGTCCATGGGCCAACACCCACCGGATAATCCCGGCTGGCACCCATTAAACAGCTTTCAGCGGCACCTGGCGATTCGTAACGGCCGTGCCGCCAAACGTCTTTACACCCGGCTGGGGTTCCGCAGTGAGGGCAGCTCGAGCGGCTGATCCTACCGCGGCGGAGTAGTAGTTAACAGCCGCCGGCTACCAATTAATAAGTAACACAAAGTGGCTGCCAGCAGCTGTTGTACACCGCCTCAGCACGACTGAACGATCCCCAGGCGGGCGCTGGCGGTCGGCGAAAATATCACGGCCGTGCAGCAGCTGGGCGCCTGCACCAGCATCATTGGATACAAGATCAAGGTCTGACGGAGTCAAGCGCTCAGAGGGAACCGCCAGCCGGAATGAACGCGGCCCGCGGCGATGGACAGGGAGCGGGCGATCAGCCGGTCGAGGTTTCGGCGGCGGCAATCTGCTGCAGGTGGGCGCGCAGGTCCGGCCGTGCGGCCAGCGCCTTTTCCAGTTCCCCCTCCGCCGTGAAGTTCACGCCATCCAGGGCCAGGACAACCAGGACCTCATCGAAGGCCTCGCGCAGCGCAGGCGACAACTGCTTGACCTGCTGCTGCATCAGGTCGGCCAGGGCTGCTTCGGGATCGTCGCTCAGGAACGCGGGCAAAGCCGCGCGGGGGACGGTGGACAGGCCGCCGGTGAGCCACTCATCCTGCCACTTCTCGCCGAGGCTGCCGCGCAGTGCGACCAGGAAACGCTCCGCCTGCTGGCGGTCCTGCTCACTGTTGGTATCCTGTGCGGGTGAGAAAAGCAAGGGCCGGCTGTGCGCCGGCAGGTAGAGCAGCAGCGGCGCGTCTACCTGGAGAAGATGATCGCGGGGGCAGGCGATCTGCTGCAGCGTGCCATTACGGACCCGCGCCAGCAGGTCAGGGCGCTCGTCGCCATCCACGATGACCCAAAGCTGGGCCGGGAACGCCAGGCCGCAGGTGGGACAGGTGAGGGTCGTGATTTGGGCAACGGAGTGGGGCATGGGGAGATTATATCAGGTAAAGGAAAGCGGAAACAATCAACAGAAAAAAACTGGGAACTGAGAACTGGGAATTGAGAACTGGGAGCTAACTGACCACTGAATACTGAATACTGAATACAGAACACTGAACACTGACGCACTGCCTACAGTCTTTCTCCTGCTTGATCTTGGCCCGGGCCGGTATTATGATATTGATAATTGTAAAGGGCCGCAGTATCTCGCGCAGGCGGCGCGGCCAGTCGCTTCTATAAGGAGAATACCATGTCTGAGCCTACCTATGATGACGCAAATGTAGTGCTGCAGCTGGCCCAATGGTGGGCCATGGCCGGCATCAACGAGTCCACGAACTATATCTATTCCGATAAGTTCAACCGCAAGTTCAAGAAGTTCATCAAGAAGCATCCTGTCGGCAGCAAGCGGTTCGGCGAGGTACTGCGGGTGCTGGGCGCGTATGAAACCGTGGGCGCGCTGTGGCGCAACGGCCTGCTCAACGAAAAGCTGCTGTTTGACTGGATTGCCGTCAGGGGCCTCTGGAACCGGGTGAGCGACATTGCCCTGGGCATGCGCGAACTGTCAGGCAACCCGCATATTTTCGAGCATTTTGAAGCGATGGCCGCGGCCGAACCGGATTAAGGGGGCGTTTGGCGCGGCGCTGCGCGTAGGGCTCCGCCGCTCAGGCCATTCACCTGACGCGCCGGTTGACAAGCCGCCCTTTAGGAGACGGCCGTCAGGTCATGCCAGCCACAGCTCGTAGACGTTGGTCCAGCGCCATTGGCCGGGACCAAGTTCGACGCGGTGGGTCCTGACCAGCTCGGCGCCGAGGGCTTCGATAGTCTTGACCGAGGGGATATTGGCCGGGTCGCAGGTGATGAGCACGGGATTGATGCCCAGCTCCTTGATGAAGGGCAGCATCAGGCGGCAGGCGCGGGTGGCGTAGCGACGGCCGCGGTAAGGCTCGTTGACCTCGTAGCCGATGTGCCCGCCGAGCAGGCGCAGCTTGTCCGACAGGGCGACGCGCAGGTCGAGATCGCCCATCACCGCGCCGGTTTCACTGTGCAGCATCAAAAAGGCATAGGACGGCACCCACCCTTTTTCCGGGTTATAGGGAACGGTGGCGAGCAGCCGCAGCTCCAGTTCGCCGTCGACCATGCGCGGTGGGGTGATGAACTCGTAGTCCGCGAGATAGGAGAGGTCTTCGCTCATGGCGGAAGGGTAGCAGGTAACAATTAGCAGTCAACAGTTAACAATTAACAGTCAACAGTCAGCAGGGGGCAGTGGGGATGGGACGCGGACGAGCGCGGAAAGGCGCGGAAGGACGCGGATGGACGCGGCGGCTGGAAGTGGGGCTTGAAAAAGGTGCGCAAGCA
>JBJYWX010000542.1:0-3253 GCA_046259695.1 Promineifilaceae bacterium (SeqCode)
ACTCGAACCATCATCGATCGCTTAGGAGGCGATTGCTCTATCCTTTGAGCTACGGGGGTAAGCCTCAATAAGAACGAGTCAGAAGGCCGCAGGATTATAACAAATGACGAAACGAGATGCGACCGGCCCAAAGCTGCCTTTCTTTGTTTATGGTACGCTGATGCCGGGGCAGCCGAATGATTACCTGTGGCAGGACAGCCTCATTCATGCGCAGCCTGCCATATACGAAGGGCGCCTGCTCGACTGCGGCTATTATCCGGTTTTGATTGCTGCGAAAGGTGAACGTGTAATGGGACAGCTGGTCTCCGTGGCAGCGACCCAGTATATGAAAATCGTTGCTGAGCTGGATACATTGGAAGGATTTGATGCGCGCAATCCGGACGCCTCACTATTCCGGCGCGTTCGCCGCGTTGTCCAGACGAAAAGTGGCGTGTGGGAAACTGCCTGGCTGTACATGGGTCAGGGTCCGCGCACAGAGGCTTTCCCGGTAATCCCTAATGGCGACTGGGAAGCCTACAGCGCCGCCGACCGGCACATAATGCGAGATTGGTGGCAGCAGGGGGGCGGCGTGCCAGAGGCATTCCGAGCGCCGGATGATCCCGCGACCTGACGCTGTTAACACGGTGCAAATTGCTTGCCGACCTGCCCGAAAGCAGTACCATATGATACTGGTGGCAAAGCTTCTTTGCGCCTTGTTGCTTGAATATGAGTTTGAGTCCCATGGTGTCCCACGCTATAGCAAACATTATTCTCACGGGAAGTGAAGCATGAAACGAATTGGCGTTTTGACAAGCGGGGGGGATGCGCCGGGCATGAATGCCGCAGTGCGTTCAGTGGTGCGGTCAGCACTGCACTGTGGCCTTGAAACCTATGCTGTGTACGAAGGCTATCAGGGTATGGTGGACGGCGGCGAACAGATCCGTCCCATTAGCTGGAGCGACGTTGGCGGCATCCTGCAACTGGGAGGTACTATCATTGGCTCAGCGCGATGCCAGGAGTTTCGGGAACGGGACGGCCGCCGACGGGCCGCCTTTAATCTCGTATCCAATGATATTGACGGTATCGTGGTTATTGGTGGCGACGGCAGCTTAACCGGTGCCCATATTTTGCAGCAGGAATGGGTTGGCCTTCTGGCGGAATTGGTTGAAGCCGGCGAACTATCGCCGGAACAGGCTGATGCTCACCAGTCGCTGGCAATCGCCGGCATGGTCGGTTCAATTGACAATGACATGCATGGTACGGATATGACGATTGGCGCGGATACGGCGCTTAAGCGCATCGTGGAAGCTGTTGACGCCATTTCCAGCACGGCCGCCAGCCATCAGCGTGCCTTTGTGGTTGAGGTAATGGGCAGGCGCTGTGGATATCTCGCTCTGATGAGCGCGCTGGCCACAGGCGCCGACTGGGTACTTATCCCCGAATCACCGCCCATGGTAGAAAATTGGGAATCAACGATGTGCAACGTGCTGCTCCGTGGGCGTGAGGCAGGCCGGCGCGACAGTATCGTGATCGTGGCCGAAGGCGCGCAGGATAGGCACGGCAACCCCATCACCAGTGAACGAGTCAAGCAGATTATTGAAGAGTTCACGGGCGAAGAAGCGCGCGTGACGGTGCTCGGCCATGTACAACGCGGCGGTTCACCCAGCGCATTCGATCGTAATATGAGTACGCTGTTGGGATGGGACGCCGTGCAAGCACTTCTTTCCGGGGAGGCGATGACAGAACCGCTTGTGATTGGCATACAGGGCAACAAGATCACGCGCACGCCGCTCAGTCTTTGCCTGCAACAGACGTGGGCAGTGGCGGAAGCGATCAGTGCTCATGATTACGACCGCGCGATGGATCTCCGCGGCGGTAATTTCAAAGATTCATTTGATATCTTGCGAACCATGGTGCGTACATTTCCACATGAGCCGACCCCAGGGCAGCGCCGGATGCGTATCGCGGTCATGCACGGCGGCGGGCCCGCGCCTGGGATGAATACGGCTGTTCGCGCCGCGGTGCGTCTAGGCACCGACCGCGGGCATATCATGTTCGGCGTTAAGAACGGCTTTCGCGGCTTGATCAACGATGAAGTTGAAGAGTTGGACTGGATGAGCGTGACTGGCTTCACCTCCATGGGCGGCGCTGAACTGGGCACAAATCGCTATCACCCTGAAGGAAGGGATTATTATTCGATCGCAAAGACGCTCGAAGAACACCAGATTGAGGGTATCCTGTTAATCGGTGGTTGGTCGGGCTATATCGCCGCTCTGGAGCTATACGATCAACGAGCCAGTTTCCCCGCATTCGATATCCCAATCGTAGCTGTGCCGGCTTCAATAAACAATAATCTACCGGCAACGGAGTTGAGTATCGGCCCGGATTCAGCACTGAACAGTATTACCTGGGCGGTGGACCGGATCAAGCAGTCGGCCGTCGCTTCAAAGCGCGTTTTCATTGTTGAAGTGATGGGCCATTACTGCGGCTACCTGGCATTAATGGGCGCTATGGCCACCGGGGCTGAGCGCGCTTATCTCAATGAAGAAGGCGTGTCCTTGAACGATCTTGCCTTCGACGTCGAGCGGCTGAATGCGGGCTTTCGCCTTGGAAAGCGGCTCGGCCTGATCATGCGCAACGAGCTGGCAAACGAAGTTTACTCCACAGCTTTTATGTCTGCCCTGTTTGAAGAAGAGGGTGGCGACCTTTATGATGTGCGACAGGCGATTCTTGGCCATATGCAGCAGGGTGGCAGCCCATCACCGTTCGACCGCATTTACGCCACCCGTCTGATATCGGAATGCCTGGATTTTATGGAGGAACAGATTAATAATGGCGACTATATCAGTGCCTGCGTCGGTCAGATTGGGGGGGAAGTTAAGTTTACAGATTTTATGGATATCCCGCGCCTGCTGGATGTACCGCATGCGCGGCCAAAAAAGCAATGGTGGATGGAACTGAAAGACATCGTCAGAATTATGGCGCAGGCTGTCCCCCAGGAAATAGAACAATTAGGCATAACGTAAGGAGTGAATCATGGCGAGTGCGAAGCATTCAAACGGTACGATTGGCATTTTGACCGGGGGTGGGGACGTGCCGGGCCTAAATCCGGCGATTCGTGCTGTCACGATCCGCGCCTTGCGAGAAGGATACCAGGTCATTGGCCTGCGCCGCGGCTGGGCGGGTGTTATGGAGGTTATTCGCGATCAGAATGCGGATAACTCGAGCTGTTACATCGAGCTTTCGGAAGAGGTGGTCAACAAGGCCGGGCGAA
>JBJYWX010000543.1:0-2697 GCA_046259695.1 Promineifilaceae bacterium (SeqCode)
GCCCTGCTCCATCTGGTCAAACTCGTTGCAGAAGCCACTGTCGACCAGCTCGTCTGGCACATCTACGTCATGCGGATCGCTCGGGTAACAAACGCTGAGATCCGTCTCTTCCGCCCACACCTGGTAGTGATCGCCGAACATCACCGCCCGGCTGTAGAACAGATCCTCCGGTTCTGGCTCACCTACGGCAGTCGTGGTGTTGTCACCAGTCTCGTAGACGATGAAGTAGCGCGAGGGATCACGCAGGTCCTCAGTATCCGGATACGGTATGCCAAAACCGAAGGGATCGGCGGTGATGCTTTCACCACGCGGCGAGCCAGTCGTCGCGTAGCGCGGATCCAGCGTGGTCGTGGCCATGGACTTCAACTGGGTCACGTTGCGGGCCTGTTCCGCCGCGCCGGCAGCGTACTCGTTACACACGCGCGGCTCGACGATGCCCCCGCCACCGGTCTCCGTGGATCGGAAGGTCTCGCAAGTTACGGTACCGTCGCCACTATATTTATTCCCATCTGTCGACTCGAAGTTCTTGCCTAACGTCGTCCAGGTCTCGCCGCCATCAAAGGACCGGCGAACGTAAAGCTCATAACGATCATGGCCTACGGCGTTCAGACGCCAGTTTGGCGACCAGGCGAAGAGCATCATCACAAAGTCGCCGTCCAGGAAACCGCGATGTCCCTTGGCGACGTCAAGCGGGTTGTACCAGGATTGGTCGGCCAGGGTGCTGTCATCCGTGCGCAGGTCCGTGTCGCAGTTCAGGGTCTCCCCACTGACGGTGGTGAATTCCGCCGGGCATTGGTGCCAGCTCAGCACCCTGGTCTGGTTGGGATCGACCTGGTTGCCTTGCAGCACCGGGTTGGTGTCGCCTATACCGAAGGTCGTGCCCTGGCTGAGGTCAACCTGCGGGCACTCGACGCCAGGGTTTTCAGGATCATCAGGTTGGGAATCCGTACAGGTATCGGGGATATAACCTGAGAGGTTAATCGCCGGTTCCATGCAGAGTCCATCCGGATAGTTGGGGTTCTCGGGCATGCCGTCTTTATCACGGCCGTACATCCAGAAATCTTTATCTTTGCCGCAGTCCATGTTGCGGAAAGCGTAAGGATTACCCTTCTTGGCGTTCCAACCGTTCGGGATGAGAATGCGGCGCGCCATCACATCCGCCGGTCCGCCCTGGTTCATGATGCCCTGCTTCCATGACGGCATAGCGATCAAACCTGACTTGGATACCTTGGCGATATCCTGCGCCAGCAGGCTGCCGCGGCGGGCGATCTCCGTGTTCCAGATCTCGTAATTATAATCGCCGAAGTCCCAGAAGTCGGCGGTATCGGCCACCAGGTAAAACTCGCCCGTCTCCCAGTCGACCTCAGGCTGGTTGAGCTGGTTGCCGTGGCCGCCCAGGTTGGCCAGCAGGCTGTCCAGGTCCGACTTGTCAGCGAAGTTACCGCCATTGTCACCCGTCAGCTCCATATTGAAGGAGTAGTACCAGAGGTTCTTGCCCTCGTCAAAGGCGATGCAGCCCTCGACAACCTCGGGATCGCACGGCTCGCCGGTGTCAGTAAAGCCGAAGGCGCCAAGGCCTTTTGATTCTTCGGACTCGAATACCACGAAGGCGCTGTCGGCGATGTCATCTTTATCGCTGTCATAGCCGTAAAGTCCCAGGCGCGGACGCGTGGCAGCAACGTTGCCCACCAGGGGCAGGCCGTACTCAGTCACGCAGACATCAGCTAGGGTGCCTTGCGGTCCCGTCGGAATCTGCACCGTGTCGGCGCACATGTCAACCATGCCGTAATCAAGTGGGTCCAAAACGTCGGTATGATTCTCAGAGATCGCCGAACCGTTGCAGTAGGGCTGCGGATTGGTGACGTTGCACTTGGCGTTATCAGTCACGCGCATAGGCATGGCGAAGGGAATACCGACCTGAGGTTTCTGGGTGATGTTCGCCGTATCCTTAGCCAGGAACTCGTACTCATCCAGGGAAATAATGGCCGCCTCGTCGGTTGGATCTTCTACCAGGTTAAAATTCTCCCAGCTGATGTAGGAATACCAGACGTCGGTCTGGCTGTTGGCCACCGCGCCGCTCCAGCCTTCGCCAGGTCCTTCGCCCTGGCCGCCGCGCAGCCCTTCGGGATCTTCCTGCCAGGTGATGGCGCAGCCCGCGCCGGCCACACAGCTGGCCTCAATACGGTTGACATCGCGCCGGCCAGAGGTGAGGCGCTCCGCCTTAAACCAGCGCATGTAGCTGGCTTCAGTCGCGTCAGTCCGCGGATCGTCGCCCTGCACCAGCGTGCCGCGGGCCGCCCACAGGCAGGCGTAGGGTACTTCTCCGACCGCCTGGTTCTGCTCGAACTTGTCCTCACTGTAATTGACAAACCCCTGCTGGCCGCCGACGCCGAACATGTCGATCAGATAGAGGTCATCGGGTGATGGATTTGTCGGGTTGAGTGGATCGGTGCCGATGTCGATGCCCATATAGTCGGCGATAGCGAATAGCTTGTCGGGGTTGCTCGTATTGAGCGAATAGTTTGGCGACCCCCCTCGACAGTAGCGGCTGGGCCACACGGCCAACGTATTCGTGCCGGCGGTGGATTGGAAAACGTTAATTACGTCGCCGGGATAATTGCCATCACTTTCTCCGCATTCTCCAAACAAATCGACATCGTCACGGCAGACATCACTGGAGACCAGATCGGCCGATTC
>JBJYWX010000543.1:2797-4490 GCA_046259695.1 Promineifilaceae bacterium (SeqCode)
GGGACCTCCGGTGCATTCGCGCCATTTGGCGCCATGCTCTTACGCACCAGGGCACCATCATCAGCCATCACTGCTGTAATTGTCAGAAGGACGACTGTCATTGCCATTAGCAAGATTAATAGTTTTTGTTTCATTTGGGTCCTCTCCCTGAATTATTATTACTGGCTTCAAAACAAACTATTCTGCGTTGTTTTCCACGTTGAGAGAAAGATTGACGTAGGTGGAATTTATATCTATAAGACACCTCCTCATACCCCGGTTCCTAAATGCATCAACAAACGAGAGAAAAACTTGGCAGGACTCTCCCATTGCCTGGAACAAAAGCAACTTTGAGACAATCCGTCCATACCATTTCCCAGTTTTCCAAAAGATATTAATCTGGATGAGTGTGCGAAAGATAGGTTACCGGCTGGGCTTTCAATACAAAATTCCGGTAATTAATTAGCACCTTAATTTGCCCCCTATGAACAGTTTAGGTTGTGAAGATTTGCCAGTACAGTGACAAATGTCACAAAAAACGCTGTAATAAGTTTGAACAATAGACCTTACAGTTTCATTTTCTGTAGTTGTCTCTTGAAACAATTTACTAGGGCTCGACTGGCTTCGATGGGAAGTCTGTTCTATAAAGGTTTTGCGACTGTGGCTTTGCGAAGCGATCCTGTGAAAAGCAGACTTCTTGCCAAGATGGATGTCAAATGCCCAAAGAACACGTTTTCAGTAAAGTATTTAACTTTAAGTATAACTAGAGTGGTGGTTAATTCAACGCCTAGACATAGTTTTACTTATAGTTTTTGCTTCTTACAATCCATAAGCAAAAGTAATAGAGACCAGGCATCATCAAGCTGCTTCGCTAATAGAATCTCCTGATTTGAGAGCGAGGTCTTTGGCCGAAAACCTCGCTCTCCGTTTTTCCGGTTCAGCAAGTTCATTTCTCAGGCACTATCCCTGATGGTGCAGCGGCGGCGAGCGGGAAAATGATCACGGCCGTTCTGCACACTGCTTCAATCCAATATGCGCAAGCTGCTCGCGCGCCCTCAATAGGCTACGGTATCGTCAGTGATACCATACTCTCGTTATTCAGCTCCGTTATATAGTTCCAATCCGTTTTTGTCACATCGACAACGGCCGCCTCATACACGCCGGGGCTGTCCGTTTTTGTCTTGAAAGAAACGAGGCCTACGGCATCGGTCAGCGCCGTCTGCGTCTGCGCCGTCCCATCCGGGAAGGTGACCTTCAGGGTGACTTCGGCCGAGGGCACGGATTTGCCGGTTGTGTCGAAGATGGTGACGGCCGTGTTGATGGCATAATTCCGATTGCGCTGGATGTAGTCCATGGAAATCGCTTCTACGTATATATCGCCGCCGGATTGGGCATCGAAGTAAAGTAGCGTGCCCTCGTAAATCGAGCGGGCGATCTGGCCGCGTCGACAGGAGAAGTCGGCGCAGGCATCGGCAAATTCGGCGTATTCATAATCGAAGTTAGCTGCTTCAAACCCGTCATATAGGGTCGTTACCAGAAGCGGTCCCTCGTAACTATTGGACATCAACAGCGGCTCCACCAAGGCTGCCGGCATATCACTCTTGAAGAGGACACCGGAAGCAAAGTGATCGAGGCCGTAGTCTCTGAAAAGATAGTCAGGATCATCGGGCGGATCGCCAGGCCAGTTATCGCGCAGGTAGGGATACATAAAATC
>JBJYWX010000544.1:0-9656 GCA_046259695.1 Promineifilaceae bacterium (SeqCode)
CGCAAGGAATTGGACCGGCTGATCGCCAGATACAACCAGATACGGCCGTTTCCTCACCTGGAAGCGGCCTTTTTTGATCATTCCCCAAACCAGTGAATTGCCAGCGCTGTTCGGGCTGCATCGTCCGGCGTTTGGGCCCCGCTGGCCACGGCCCCGATTGTTGACCAGTCGAACAAGGTCTGCTCTTGCAAGCGCACCGGACGCGCCAGCGGGAAAGCCATGCGCATCGGTTCCGCCAGTGGGCGCGGCAGGCCCGTCCAGAAACCGGTGTCAGCGGCAACGGATGGACGCGCCGGAATAAGGCGATAGGCGGGACGCGGCGGCCAATAGCTGAGGAACTTGAGCCACTGCCAGGCAGCCAACGGCCGTTCACTCAAGGCGCTGATATAGCCGCCTCGCACCCACAATGGCGTGCTGCTCTCGACCTGTTCAGAACCTGGCATAGGAAGAACATCCATGGGGAACAGCGTGGTGCGGCTCTCGTAGAAGACCGGCTGATCTACCCACATTGCCGTCTTAAAATAGGAGTTTATTAGCAGCCGAGAACGTTCCTGCGCCTGGACCCTGCTCACGTCAGGCGAAGTGCCGGCCTGAGCGAGGCGCGCATACCACGTCAAGGCAGCGGCGACCTCTTCTAGCCCTAAGGCATTTGGGCAAGGGCAGTTGGTCGGTGCGCCGCATGCTGTTTGCCGGCTAAAGGCATAAGAGTAGAAGCTGGCATGGGTTTGATCGAGGAAGCCCCACACCAAATGTTCGCCCGTGTTGAGTTGGGAATCGGCAAGCGCCATAGTATCCTCTTCCATTTCGGCCCAGGTCCAGCCAATCAGTGGTTCGGTGCGGCCCAAAGAGCGAAAGGCGTCGCGCCGGTAGAAGATTAACGGCATTTCCGCCGCCTGGGGCATCGCCCACTGCCGTTCGCGCCAGACTGTCGCCTGCCAGATTTGCTGGTAAAAATCTTCATTATCTGATGAGGGATCGCTCCTAACGTAAGGTGTCAGGTCACGCACAAGCCCGGCGGTGATCATGTCGATCGTCGGCAGAAAAGCCGCGCCATCGAAATCTGCCAGTTCTTCGGACGTCGCGGGAGATGACTGGACCGGAACGATCTCCAGCTCAATATCAGGATAGATAGCAGTAAATGCTTCTGCGGCGGCTTTGTAATCAATGTAGGGAAAGCGCTCATCGGGCACGGCAAAGCGCAGCATCGCGGGCATCAGGTAATCGTTGAGGCGGGACTCAAGCAGATGCCAGAAACGGTCTGAAGGATTACCAGCCTGATCCAGGCCCACCAGTCTGGGCGATGGCAGAGCCATTCTGTTGGGTGCGGCTGTCTCCAGGAAATCGGCGCGAATTTGCAGTTCAAGCGGCAGGCGCTCCCGCCGGCACCCGGCGGTGCAGTAGGCATCGATCGTTTCACTAACGAAGCTGCCTAACTGTGCAGCCCAGAGTGCATCTCTATCGTAAATGACGAGCGTACCCCAGTTGTATGATGCTTGCTGCTGTGCTCCCCAATAGGAAGGACTGTTGTCTCCCAGGCGCGGGCTCCCGCCACGTTCAGAGAAAAAGAACACGCGCTGGTAACTGTTTGCGCCGGCTTGCCAGGTGGCATTCGCGCACAGTATATCTCCTGCCTGCCGCACATGGGTGATTACGGGCTCAGCGCGGAAAAGGGCGATATTGTCCAGAGTGAGCTGAGATGCGCGATCGTCTTCCTGGAGGGCCAAGAACAGCTCCCCATCACCCTCCACTACCGCCTCATGCATCAGGTCAATGGTGGTTTGGGCGGATGCCGTGAGCGCCAGATTGCGCTGATTTGCCTCTCGCCGCAGGAGCAGCCAACCGCCGATGATCCCCGCTGCTACGCATAAGCAGATCAGCCAGAAGGAAGTAAAAGTGCTGCGAGAGGCACGGCGTCCTCGCGAAGAGCCCTCTTCTTCTGAAGCTTCATCAAACTGCCAACTAAAGAGTTCCCCCATAGTGGCCCGCCGCGCGCCGGTCCGGGCAGTAGAGGAGAGTGCGATGGTTCGCGGGAACTGGCCGGCAGGGCTACCGTCCCGGGACGCCTATATACATGATAGACATGTGCGCTGCCCGCGTCAAGGACCGTTCTGCTGCAGCAAAGGAGGAATGGAGCTTGCGGCAAAAAAGAGCGCGCCGGCCATATGCCGGCGCGCTCTGTAAGAGGCAAAATGTTATAGTTCGTGCGCGACCTGCGAGAGACGCTCGACGGCGCGCTCCAGTTCGCTGTAAGCGGTGGCGATAGAGAATCTCACGTGCCCTTCACCACTGCTGCCAAAAGCGATGCCTGGTGTGGCGGCAATCCCCGCCTTTTCAATCAGCGCCTCGGCCAGTTCCAGGCTGTTCTTCTCACTGTTGGGGAAGCTGGGGAACAGGTAAAAGGCACCTTCAATATTGCGGCAGCTCACTCCGTTTATCTCATTCAGCGCTGGCACCATAAAATCACGACGCTCCTGGTATGAAGCGCGCATCTCTTCTACGCAGTCCTGCGGGCCGTTGAGCGCGGCCACGGCGGCGTGCATCGTGAAATTAGCGGCACACGAAACGGTCTGGCTGTTGAGCCGCGCGGCAAGCTTCAAGATTGGCGTTGGCCCTGCCAGCCAGCCCAGGCGCCAGCCGGTCATCGCATAGGCCTTGGAGAGGCCGTTGATGGTGATGGTGCGGTCCGCCATACCCGGCAGGCCGGCCAGTCCAATGTGCTGGCGGCCATCAAATATCAACTGTTCGTATATTTCGTCGGTGATGATGTAGAGATCGGATTCCAACGCCACCTCGGCAATGGCGTTTGCCTCTTCCTGGGTCAGAACCCGGCCGCTTGGGTTGTTGGGCGAGTTCACCATGATCGCCTTGGTTTTTGGCGTCACTTTTTCACGCAGCAAATCGGCCGTGATGCGGAAGTTGTCGTCGCTGGGAAGGCTTACAGGCACGGGCGTTCCACCGGCAATCAGGATCATCGGGGGATAGGAAACCCATACGGGTTCCAGGTACATGACCTCATCTCCCGGGTTGACCAGAGCTGAAAGCGCCAGGTTAAGCGCCCATTTGCCGCCAGGCGTCACAACGACGTCCGTCTTGGGGTTGAGAGTAACGTTATTCTCCCGCTCCATCTTGGCAGTGATGGCTTCCAGCAGGGGCATGATGCCTTTCGCGGGGCCCGGATAGTGGGTCGCGCCATTCTCGATCGCCCCGAAAGCAGCGGCCGTAATAAAGTCCGGCGTGGCGAAATCAGGATCGCCTCCGGCCAGGGCGATAATATCTTCACCCGCCGCCTTAAGGGCGTTGGCTTTGTCGTTTACAGCCAGGGTTACCGAAGTGGGGATGCTGGCTGCCAGGTCTGAGAGCGGTTTCATATCAATCTCCTCAATAAACAGGATCACGGCGACAGAGCGCCATACGTCACGTAATTAGCCCTGTATTCTACGCTTTGGGCTAGTCCTTGTCTATAGCTAAAGCGCTACAAGCGCGCGCTTATTGATTGTCGAAAAGGAATAGAAGGTTAAGCTTGGCGTGATGATACAGAATGTGACAGGCGTCTCGGTCATGGTCCTTGGCACTATGCAGGATGGCGGTTTGCCCCATATCGGCTGCCGCTGCGCCCGATGCGCCGCAGCGCGCGCTGATCAACGATTATCACGCTTAGTGGCCTGCCTGGCCCTAATCGACTGGCGGTGGCCAGCGCCGGCGGTATGGCTGATCGATGCTACTCCTGACATCGGCCGCCAGCTTGACCTGCTGGGGGAAGCGCTTGGGCCACACCCGCAGCGCCCGGAGCGCCTGCGCCAGCCTGACGGCATTTTCTTGACCCACGCCCACCTGGGGCATATCGGGGGCATACCGCAGCTGGGACCGGAAGCGATGGCAGCAGAGAATTTGCCAGTGTATGGCACGGCGGCGCTGCTGTCGCTGCTGAAGGAGAATGCGCTGTGGCGACCGGCCGTATCTGCCCTGGCACTCACCACGATTGAGCCCCATACACCAATTCAACTTGGCAAGGGGTTGGTAGTCACAGCCGTGCCGGTGCCGCATCGGGATGAATGGGGAGCGGGAACTGTGGCGTACCAGATCGACGGACTGCGGCGCTCGCTGCTGTATGTGCCGGATATTGATGACTGGGGGCAGTGGCCGCAAGCCGAAGCGAAAATCGCTGCCGTCGATATGGCTCTGCTTGACGCGAGTTTCTACAGTACCCGCGAATTAGACGGTCGCCAACTGCCGGTGCATCCTCTGGTGCCTGATACGCTGCAGCGATTTGGCAGGTTGTCGACTCGCCTGATCCTGACCCACTTCAATCACACCAATCCCTTATTGGATGCAGACAGCCCCGAGCGAGAAGCGGTAGAAAAGGCCGGGATTGAGGTCGCGGCGGAGGGCATGGTCCTGGCCCTCTAGTCACGTTCTTGCCCTAAATCGTATTGCGCGCTTCTTTTTCTTTGCCCGGGATGTGATGCAAGAAGTCGTTGGCGAAACGCTGGCTGTAGGATTCCGTGAGCGCCTGGACGCGGGCCGCGTCGGGCGAAGCGACCAGCAACCCAGCATGATGCGGCTTTTCGAGGCGCCAGATAATTTCCGGATCCTGGTAAGCAGACATGTCAGGATGTTCCTGGCGCGCCAGGCAAATGACGAGGCCTGCCGAATCATCACGGTAGGTGGGCAGCTGGTAACTTTCACCGCGGATGCCGGCAACCTCAATGCGGGCGGCTTCAGTCCATAGATCGATGCCCGAAGCGGCTGCGACCATTTTGTCGATATTGGCGCCGGCGACGCGCGCGGCGGTTTCCAGGAAATAGAAGCGGCCATCGTCATAGGCACGTATGAACTCGGTGTGTGAAACGCCGTAGCGGTGGCCCAAAGCGGCCATGATTTCTCTGTTCATCGCCTGCAATGTCTCCTGCTCTGGAGAGGAAATATCCAGCGTTCGCGTGGAAAAAATGCCGCCGCCCTGCGTGACTGCCAGCGGCGTCTCGCCATATTTGCTGGCGCGAGCAAACAATGGCGCTCCGTCATAGATCACGCTGTCGACGTGATAGACTTCACCTGGCAAGAACTGTTCCAACACGTAATAGGACTGCTGGTCGCCAAGGCGGTCCAACGTGCGCCAGAGTTGTTCACTTTCGTATAACTTTTGAATGCCAATGGCGCCGGCTGAGAATCGTGGTTTCAAAATCCAGGGCGGAGCGACGCGGTCCATGAATGCGCGCAGCTGATCATAGTTGAAGACAGCGGTGAATTCCGGCACATTGATGCCCGCGGCACGCGCGCGGACGCGCATGGCCAGCTTGTCGCGAAAATGGCGCGCAATGCTCTCGCTCAGCCCCGGTAGGCGCATGTGCTCGCGCAAAGCAGCGGCCGTAGCCACATCGAAGTCATCAAGCGCGACGATGCGATCAATCTGATTTTCGCGTGCAAGGTAGCTTACAGCGTAGGTGATATTAGGCTGGGTAAAGAGATCCGGCATGGTAAAAAAGGTATCCACGCTGTCAAATGGCCAGGGCTCGCCGGCGTCTCGTTCTTGTGCCAGCAGGATGATACGGCTGCCTAGTTTCTTGGCTTCAATAATAAACGGTAGACCTTTGAACTCGCTGGCGAGACACAGAATTGTGGGGGACCCGTTTGCGGACATGCTGTTCTCCTGGATAGGCTGGATAGGAAATCCTTTCTATTGTAGCGAAGAAAAGGAGCACGCAAAAACTGTGGGCATAAAGCTGCTTACGTTATGCGGATTCATGTTATAATACGTGCAAAATCCTAGTTGGTGCCATGTCTGAGCCATACTATTCAGTCGGGAGCCATGCCATTCTTGACCTGGTGTGACGCGGCTGTAGTGGCTGCCGCCGGCGAACAAGATAAATAAGGAAGTTGCCTATGTCCACCATGCCGCCCAATCAAAGGTCGCTGCGCCGGCGCTGGTTTCTCGTGCTCTCTATACCCATCGCGAGCCTGTTGCTGTTGTTTGGACTGGTCTGGGCATTGCGCGCGGCCAGAGGATCTGGGGAGAGCGTGACTGCTTGGCCAGTAGGCGAAGCGGCTGCAGCGCCAACCGCCCAAACCTCACACGCGGATGTGCGCTTTGAGGTGCGTTATCGCAGCGATGATGCGCGAAACAGCACAAGCGTTGCCTGGGGTGACTATGACGGCGACGGCGACCTTGACCTGGCCGTGGGCAACGGCCGTTACGGCTCGTCAAACCAGAGCAACCAGCTGTTTCAGAACGACGGCAGCGGGCGATTTAGAGAATGGGATCTCGATCAGGAAGGGCGCGATACGCGAGCTGTTGGGTGGGGTGACATGGACGGCGATGGCGATCTCGATCTGGTTGTAGCTAACTACGACGCGCGCAACCAGATCTTCGAGAACACCGGCGGGCAGCTCTTGTGGGATGAGGACCAAGGGCTGGGTTGGCAATCGGTCGATGTGGCCCCCTCAACTAGCCTTGCCCTAGGCGATTACGATGGTGACGGCGATCTGGACCTTTTTGTCGGAAACCAGAACGAGCCAAATCAACTGTTTCGCAATATCAGCGGTACCTTGCGGCTGCGCTGGCAGGCTCCGGCGGTGGATGCCGCTGAGACTCGCGCCGTTGCCTGGGGCGATGTTGATGGCGATGGCGACCTGGATCTCGCCGTTGGCAATCATGACAGTGTCGATCGCGTCTATGAGAATGTAGACGGGCGGCTGCACTATGATCCTAGCAAGGGCACCGGCTGGGAATTGGCAAACGGCGCGGATCTAGAAATTGCCTCTGAACCGTGCAGCGCCATGTTTACGCCCGGCTTTGTCGACCAGCGCTTTGCCCTACGCACGCGGGCTTTGTCTTGGGGCGACTGGGATAAGGATGGGGACCTTGACCTTGCTGTCGGCGGTGGAAGCGATGAGGGCAATCTCTGCGGCGCCTTCATCTACGTTTACGAAAATGTAGATGGCGAACTCTTGCTCAATGGTGAGCACGGTTGGATGTGGCAAGACAGTACCAGCATGGACAAACCTGCCAGCCTAACCTGGGGTGATTGGGATGGTGACGGGGATCTTGACCTGGTCGCCGGGTTGAATGCAGGCAGCGGTTTTGGGCGCCAAAATCGTGTTTATGAAAATGATGGCGGGCAGCTGCGGTTTGACCCGGGCCAGGGCTTTGGGTGGCAATCTACGCAGGATGCTGATCTGGATTCGGAAACGACTTACGGCGTCGCGCTGGGAGACGCCGACGGCGATGGCGACCTGGACCTGGCGGTAGGTAATGGCGGGCGACGCAATGGCGGCGAGAGGAATCTGATCATGCGCAATGCAACGCCAGTGATACTGCTCGGCCCTCAGCCCTGGACTTCACCAGATTCGCGGAGGAGTACCAGCAGCGCCTGGGGCGACTGGGACGGCGATGGCGATCTCGATCTGGCTGTCGGAAACATGGGCGAGCCCAATCAGGTCTATGAAAATGTCGATGGCGTGCTGCAGTTTGATCCGGCGAACGGCCTGGGCTGGGAATCGACAGCCATCAGTATGACTACCAGCGTCGCCTGGGGCGACTGGGACGATGACGGTGATCTTGACCTGGCCGTGGGCAATGACGGCGAACGAGATCTGGTGTATGAGAACACCGGCACAACGTTGACGCTTACGGCCGAGGCTGGCTGGATATCGCCCCTCATTTCGGATACACAAAGCCTCGCCTGGGGGGATTGGGACCGGGATAACGATCTCGATCTTGCAGTAGGCCACTGCGGGCAAAATGAAGACGGGCCGGTTCCGGAGCCGGCCGTGGTTTACGAGAATGACGGCACGACGCTAGTGCTCAATTCGGGTGACGTCGCGCGGATGGGATGGGTCTCCCCCGAACCCCTGTGCGCCAACGCCGTTAGCTGGGGCGATTGGGATAACGACGCGGATCTTGACCTCGCAGTGGGCGCGCGTGTCTACGAGAATATTGGCGGACGCCTGCTCTTGAACCCACGCGCAAATGCCGGTTGGATTGGTGATGTAGAGGCAACCAGTGTCGCCTGGGGCGATGTAGATGGCGATGGCGATCTTGATTTAGCGGTTGGTACGCAGCTGGAGAATCGCGTCTATGAAAATCTCGGCGGCGACTTGTATTTCGCGCCAGACCGCGGGTTTGGTTGGGAGTCGCGTGATCGCAAGCAGACAACGGGACTAGCCTGGGGCGACGTGGATGGGGATGAAGATCTGGATCTGGCTGTGGCCAATGCCGCCGATTGGCGTTTTCAGGCCAACCAAGTGTTTGAAAATGTTGATGGGCAATTATCGGCCAGCGCTGCCTGGGAAACAGTTTCGGCCGGGAATGCACCCGATCAACTCATGCGTTCGCACAGTGTGGCCTGGGGTGACGTGGACCACGATGGCGATCTTGATCTTGCGATTACAAACTTTTGCTCTGACGCAGAAGCCGAATGTGATCCGGAAGGCCGGCCGAACCAGCTTTTTATGAACGAACTGCAGGGCTTCGATATGCCCGGCAGCGGCGTGCCTCGATTGAGTCTGGAGGAACCAAGCCGCACCGCTTCGGCTAACTTCTACGCATCGCCTGATGTGTTGACGTCCAATGTTATTACCCTGCCATATGTCATTCGCGATCCGCAAGAGCAATCCGTTGGTCGTGTCGAGTTATTCTTTTCGCTGGACGGTGGTGACAATTGGAAACCGGCGGTAGCGACAAGCAGCACGATCACGACCAATCTGGCGACGAGCGCGTCAGGCGTGCGGCATGAGTTTGTCTGGGACACGTTTAGGAGCGGTTTCTTCGGAAAATCGGATAATGTCGCGATCCGTATGATTGCCTACGACACACCGCCGGCAAACGCTGAACTGGTAGATGGCTCTTATCGCTATTATGACGGTGTGGCGGGATCATTCCAGCGGCCGTTCGTAACTGCAACATCTTTTCCATTCCGTGTCCAAAGTACACAGGTCCGCGTCGTGGATGGCGATAACGGGGACGCGCCGGTAGAAGGCGCCTGGGTCTTCCGCTTGCCGAATGCACAGGTGGCGGGCGCTGAGCCAATGCCCGATCCTGAACAGCCCCTGCCGACCGACAGTGAGGGTTATTTGCCGGGCGGCGGCAGTCTATCTCGCGGCGATCGCCTCGTAGCCCTGCGCCCGATCGACACCAGCCAATTTGTGACCTTTACAAACAAGATCCGGCTTTTTTATACCAGCGGGCAGCCAACGGAAAGCGGGCTGGCAATGCGCGAGTTCCGCGATCCGGGTGAAGTGGTGCTGGCCGTATCGGCCGATAACCCCTTATTGCTTTTTGATGTGGATATCGCCCTCGAATGGGACGCGCGTAATGATGAGCTGTTTCGCAGCGAACTGATGGATGGCATCCAACACGCCTCTGAACTGCTTTTTGATGTGACCAACGGCCAGGCAGCATTGGGCCAGGTGCGTGTTTTCCAGGGCAAGGAGTATTGGCCGTATGCTGACGTGGTAGTCCAGGCCAATAACGCCATGCGACCGTCCGCGGCGATTGGCGGCATCACCCAGGTTCCGCTGTCCGAGACAGTACGCACCGGCCCAACAGCGACCAAAGTGGTTACCAATGCCTACACCAACAACCAAATTCGCATGGGTACCGTCTGGGATCCATTTGGCGAGTATACGGCCGATCTTGGACCCGATTGGTGGCAGGCGCT
>JBJYWX010000545.1:0-2776 GCA_046259695.1 Promineifilaceae bacterium (SeqCode)
GCTTGTCCGCGGTCCATTTTCGCCAAGTTGAGGAAGGGCGCGGTTGAATTGGCTTGGCGTGGACGGAAGGCCACCTGCGGCAGCCCGGTAAGATACCCGACCAGGAGCAATAACTCGCTGCCATTTGTCAATGGCTGATGATCAATGGGACGCAGCCGGTAATGAACAGTATGAACGAAACCCAGCATTTGCGTGCACAGTACCGTGACGCCAGCAATCTGCGGCGGCGAATAGCGCTGCACGACCTGTACAGCGTCAATCCTGTTCGCTGGCAGCCGTGGATCTTCGACCAGATCGCCTTTGCGCCGGGTATGCGCCTGCTGGAATTGGGCTGCGGGCCGGGGACGCTGTGGCGCAGCAACGACGGCCGTCTGCCGCCCGGCGTTTCGTTTACCTTGAGCGACTTTTCGCCTGGCATGGCCGCCACGGCGCGGTGCAACCTGGCTGATCTGGGCGGCTTCGTTTTCACGGTCGCCGACGCCGTCGCCCTGCCCTTCGCGAGCGGCCGTTTCGACATCGTCGTCGCCAACCACATGCTTTACCACGCCAGCGACCTGAGTCGCGCCCTACACGAAATCGGGCGCGTTTTGCGGCCAGGAGGGACGCTTTACGCCACGACCAACGGCGCGGCGCACCTGGTCGAACTGGACGAGTTGCGCGAAGGGCTCATCCCGCACCAGCCGATACGCGAGGCGACTGCTTCGTTCATGCTCGAGAACGGCCGTTCAGCGCTGGAGAAAATCTTCAGCTCCGTAGAATTGCGGCTGCACGAGGATGAGCTGCGCGTGACCGATGTCGAACCGCTGGTGGAGTACGAACGCTCACGCGCTTTTATTGCCAGCGAGAACCGCCCTGTGCCCCCGGAGACGCTGGAGGCCTACGCCGAGCGCGCGGCGGCGGCGCTGGAAGAAGCCGGCGGCGTCCTGCACGTCAGCAAAGAATCGGGCCTGTTCATCGCCCACAAATCGCGCGCCCGTTGATAGCATGGCAAGCGTGGGCAGCGTGAAAACCCAGCGGCGGCCGATGGATGCAACCCCCTACCTGAAGCGGATCGGCTTTGCGGCAGAAGCGCCGGCCACGGCGGAGACCCTGGATGCCCTGCAGCGGGCGCATCTCTTTAGCGTGCCTTTCGAAAACCTGGACATCCCGCGCGGGATTCCTATCCGTCTTGATTTGGATTTGCTATACGAAAAAGTAGTAGTTAGGCGGCGGGGCGGTTTTTGCTACGAGTTGAACGGCCTGTTCGCCTGGCTGCTGGGCGAGCTGGGGTTCGCTGTGACGCTGCTGTCGGCGCGCGTGGCGCGACAGGACGGCACGTTTGGCCCGGAGTTCGACCACCTGGCACTGATGGTTCTGGCGCCGGGCGGTGACCAGCCCGGACCCTGGCTGGTCGATGTCGGCTTTGGCGAAGGGTTCCTGGAGCCCCTACCCTTGCGGCCGTTTGGTGAACGCGGCGTGGGACGGCAGCGCTACCGCCTTGTGCCCGATGGTCCGGCGTTTATCATGCAGCAGGTAGAGGCTGGAGAGAGCTGGCGCGACCGCTACCGCTTCACGCTGGCGCCGCGCCGCCTCCTGGATTTTGCCGCGATGTGCCGCTACCACCAGAGCTCACCCGATTCCAGTTTCACGCGCGGGCGCCTCTGCACCTTGGCCACACCAAACGGCCGCCTGACGCTCAGCGAAGAGGCGTTTATTGTCACTGAGGACGGCCGTCGCCAGGAGCAACCTATCACTTCCGCTGAGTATGAGGACCTGCTCGCCCGCCATTTCGGCATCACGCTGGCGTGGCCCATATAACATGGACGCCAAAAGTTCTATCGACAAGGAGCACGCCTATGGACAATAAGGACCAGGTAGAAGTAGAAAGCCGCGCCCAGTGGCGCGCCTGGCTTGCCGCCAATCACGGCCGTGAGGACGGCGTGTGGCTGGTGCGCTTCAAGAAGCACACCGGCGACAAGTACGTCAGTTACGACGACGCGGTCGAGGAGGCGCTCTGCTTCGGCTGGGTGGACAGCCTGCCGCGCAAACTGGATGCCGACCGCAGCATGCTTTGGATGGCGCCGCGCCGGCCCGGCAGTAACTGGTCAGCCGCTAATAAGGAGCGTGTTGAACGCCTCGCCGCTGATGGCTGGATGGCGCCCGCAGGCCTGGCCAAAGTGGAAGCCGCCCAGGCGGACGGCACCTGGAACGCCCTGGACAGCGTGGATAAGCTCGAGGTGCCCGGTGACCTGGCCGCCGCATTCGAGCGTTACCCGGGGTCCGCCGTCAATTTCGAGGCCTTTCCTGCTTCCACCAGGCGCGCCATCCTGGAGTGGATCCTGAGCGCCAAACGACCAGCGACGCGCGAGAAGCGCATCGAGGAAACGGCGCGCCTTGCCCAGGAAAATATCCGCGCCAACCAGTGGCGCCGTTAGTTCCCTGCCTGCGATTGGCCAAATCAGGGGCAGGCCGTGCTGCTGCCTGCCGGTCAAGATGCTAATTTGACCTACTACACCGGCGCCTCGTCAATTTCGCCGCTTACCGGATCAGGCGAGTCGATGTCGTCCGTGATCGTCAGCACGGAAGCGGGATTTTCCAGAAACTCGTGATCATCAAGCCCTTCACCAGGCGGGATAATCTCATAGCCGAAATTGGTCAAGAATCCTGGGCGCTGCAGCCGGCCTTCGGCGTCCATTCCAGGCAAATTGGGCATTTGGAACCTGTTTCCGCCAAGGTGGACGGAAAGGCCATCTAGGCCAGGGCCATCCGGTATCCCGGACGAAAACCAGTTCAGACC
>JBJYWX010000546.1:0-4061 GCA_046259695.1 Promineifilaceae bacterium (SeqCode)
GCATGATAGTCACGCTTTTCGTGCTGCCGATGCGGTTGGCGCCTGCACGCAGCATAGCCATCGCAGCCTCGCCGGTACGCACGCCGCCAGATGCTTTGACACCCATCTGATCGCCAACCGTATCGCGCATCAGCGCCACATCCTCTGTTGTCGCGCCGCCGGTGCTGAAGCCGGTTGACGTTTTGACAAAATCAGCTCCCGCACGTGCGGCAAGCGTACAGGCGAGAACCTTTTCTTCATCCGTCAGGAGTGCCGCTTCAATGATCACCTTGCACAACGCCTTCCCGTTATGAGCGGCCTCTGCGACAGCGGCTATGTCTGCCTCGACCAGTTCCAGATCGCCATCTTTCAAGGCGCCGATATTGATGACCATATCGACCTCTTGCGCGCCGTTCTCAATCACCTGCTCTGTTTCGAAAGCCTTCTGCTCCGCCGTCGTCGCTCCTAAGGGAAAGCCGACAACGGCGCAGGTCTTGACCGGAGATCCGGCCAACCTCTCAACGACGAGCGGCACGTGGACCGGATTGACACAAACTGCGGCAAAATCGTGGTGCAGGGCATCGGTGCAAACCTGGTTCACTTCGGCCGTTGTGGCATCGGCGCGCAGCAGCGTGTGATCGATCAGGCCGGCCATGAGCATGGGATCGGCCTCAACCACGGCAAGCAGATCGTCCTGGGCAGCGCTTTGAAGGGAAACCAGTATGTCGTCCTTAAAACTGGTTCCTCTGGGTGGAGGCGGCACGCGCAAAATGCCAGCGATGGTGGCCGCAAGATCGGCAAAGGTCTCGCGCACGCCGAAATTCACACCATGCCGCGCGCTTTCACCCGTGATGAGCACGGGCACGTACTCGCGCGAATGGTCTGTGCTGGGCGTGACCGGATCGTTGCCGTGATCGGCCGTGAGGATCAGGAGATCATCTTCGGCCAGCGCGCCTAAAATTTCCGGCAGGCGCCGGTCGAACTCGGCCAGCGCATCGGCGTAGCCCTGCGGGTTGTTGCGGTGGCCAAATTTGGCGTCAAAGTCAACCAGGTTGGTGAAAATCATGCCCGGTTCGGGCCGCTCATGCATCGCCGCGATCGTCTTGTCCACGCCGTCCATATTATCGGTGGTGTAAACATAGCTGGTGATACCCTGGCCGACAAAGATATCATTGATCTTGCCCACGGCATGGACCATCAGGCCCGCTTCCTTCAGGTTATCGAGGAGCGTGGGTTCCGGGGGAAGGATGGAATAGTCATGCCTGTTGGCCGTGCGCGTAAAATTGCCAGGTTCACCGATGAAGGGGCGGGCGATGACGCGGCTGACTTCGTGCTTGCCGCGCAGCAAATCCCTGGCCGTGTGGCATATCTCATACAACTCGTCGATAGGGATCACTTCCTCGTGCGCCGCGATCTGAAAGACACTGTCGCCGGAGGTGTAGATGATGGGTTTGCCGGTGCGCATATGCTCTTCACCCAACTCGTCGATGATCACCGTACCTGAAGCCGGGTAGTTGCCCAGCGTGCCACGCCCGATCTGCTCTTCAAAGGGCTCCATGACCTCAGGCGGGAAGCCGTCGGGATAAAGCGGGAACGGCTGGTGCAGATGCAGTCCCATCAGTTCCCAATGCCCGGTCGTCGTGTCTTTACCTGCGGACACTTCGGCCATCTTGCCATAGACGGCCGATGGCGCGACCTGCGGTTCGACGCCTTGCAGAATAGCGATATTGCCAAGACCCATCTCCTCCATATGGGGGAGTGTCAGGCCTCCCACGGCCACGGCCATATTGCCCAGGGTGTGGCTGCCGACATCGCCATAAGCAGCGGCGTCCGGCGCCTCGCCGATCCCGACGCTGTCCAACACAATTACGATGACCCTATTTACCTGCATCATATGCTCCTGTCTGCAAATCTGTGTGATCCATCAATTCAATACGGGCTGTGCACTACTCATCAGCCGGCATGCGAGCGACGCTATTATATAAAGTTACACCGAACCTGGCCTATATTTGCAGCGAGCGCGGCTCTAAATGCTCATCGCAGTCGCTTTTTGTGCCGTGAGACTCGCCCGAAATACTCTTTTTGAATACCATAATGTGATCGTTTTAAGTGGTATTCTAAAATGAACATATCTCAAGAGGCACCTGCAAAAAGCACGTTTCGGGCGGCATTTCTGGTTCCGGCGCTGATTCTACTGCTAATCATTGCCGTCGAACTGGTCGTGATCCTTGTCGTGAATGACGGTCATCTCGTCTATACCCTGGATGATACTTATATTCACATGGCCCTGTCCGAGAACATTAAACGCGGGCATTACGGCGTCAATCTCAACGAGGTATCATCACCATCTTCTTCAATCCTCTGGCCTTTTCTACTGGCCCCGTTTATGTCCCCGCCCATAGCCGATTACGCTCCGCTGGTGATCAATATAGTGATCGCTTTTGCTACATTGGCCGTATATGCCCGCCTGGTGACTATTGCCCTATGTCCCTGCGACGACAAGGAATCCAACATCATCGCCGGCCTGATCGTGCTGCTGCTGATCCCAATGACAAATCTGGTTGGGCAGGTCTTTCTGGGGATGGAACACGAGCTTCAGACATTCCTGTCAGCACTTCTTGTTCTTGGCCTCATTCAAGAAGCAAGAACGGGTCATGTCTCCTGGTGGTTAATCGGCGCTGTCATCGCCGGACCGCTGGTGCGCTACGAAAACCTGGCGCTGTCGCTGCCCGCCCTTTTTTACCTGGTCCTCCGCGGACATTTTAAGGTTGCTCTTCTTACAGCTCTTGCTGTCGCCGTTAGCGTGGGGGGATTCTCAGCTTATCTAGTATCGATTGGCCTTAAGCCATTACCAAATTCGGTCATGTACAAGACTGGAATCGGGGTAATAGAAAGCAACTTTGTTTTCCGCCCCATTATCCTGTACGCCCGATTAGGTATTAAAACGATATTCTCGCGTATCTTTATGCCCATCGTTTTTATCGTCTACATGCTCGTTGCCTTATCTTCAAAATGGCCGCGGGAGGAGCGTCTGCTGGCCGCCACGATTGCGGTCGCCGTATTGGTGCACTATCTTTACGGGCAGATTGGCAGCTACCACCGCCTGGAAATGTATGTATGGCTGTCCGCGTGCCTGATGCTCATTTATCTCTTCCGGGCAAACCTGCGAAGATTGGTTCAGAACCAGCCGCTTTACCGCAGCGCGATAATCATCATATTCTTTGGTCTGCTGTTGGCGCGCGAATATACAACGACTCTTTTTACGACGCCTCTGGCATCCAACAACATCTACCAGCAGCAGTACCAGATGCATCGTTTTACCACGGAGTTCCTCAAGGACTCAGTCGCCGTCAATGATCTGGGTTGGGTCGCTTACGACAATGATGATTATGTTCTCGATCTGATGGGGCTGGCTTCTTACCAGGCACTCTGGCACCGCTTCAACACAGTTGATCCTTCCTGGATGAACGATCTGGCCGCCGAACATGGTGTGCACGTAGCCATGATATACGATTTCCGCTTTCGCGAATTGCCGCCCAACTGGCGACGACTGGGCGAACTTCGTCTCGGCAGATTAAGATTGGTGCCGGCCGGCGATACGGTAAGTTTTTACGCTTTGGATGAAGAAACGGCCAAACAAATCCAGCCGGCGCTTTCCGCTTTCCAGCAGTCACTGCCCCCAGGCGTTATCTTCGAAATGACGGGAGAGTAATCGCGCGCTTCCGTCTAGTGAATCTGCACGGGATCCTTAATGGCGCCGCGATCCAGGAGCGGCTCATCGTAGCCTTCGTCCCAACCCTCGGGTGGGGTCGTCTTTTGGATGCGCACGGCCGTGTTCTTGTAATCCGGTATCTTGGCCCGCTTGTCGACGCGGTCCAGCGTCAGCTTATTAGCCGCCGCTTCGGCGAAGTGGAATGGGATAAAGACCGTCCCCCGCGGCGAACGGCCGGTTACCAGGGCGCGCAGCTTGATGGATCCGCGCCGGGAAGCGACTTCCAGCCAGTCACCCGTCTTGACTTCCAGCTCCTCGGCGTCGTCGGGATGGATTTCGCAAATCGCTTCCGGGAAGATTTCCTCCAGGC
>JBJYWX010000547.1:0-14004 GCA_046259695.1 Promineifilaceae bacterium (SeqCode)
CCAAGGCTGAGCAGCAGGGCAAAGAAGATCAAAGCGTCATCGGCGCGCCGCGAATCACCGGTCACAATAGCACGATAGAACTGAGTGAGGGCAAGAAAGATTAGGGCGGCGAAGAGGGCCGTCATACTGCGAATATTGGCCGTGGTGGCCTGGGCCCAGAAAGTGGTAGTGCTGCCCAGGGCGAGGATGGCGGCCGCGGCGGGCAGGCGGCGCCGGGTCAGAATCCAGATAGTCGCGTAAACGGCGCCGAGGGTCAGCGTGCTGGTGATCGCGGAAAACAAATTAAGACGGTAGGCGGGCGTGGGGCCAAAGGGCAAGCTGCTGACTAGGTGGCCAAACAGGGTGTAGAGCGGGAAGCCAGGTGGGTGGGCGACGCCGAGATTGGCGGCGGCGAGCTGCAGCTCGCCGCTGTCGGCGGGTAAGACATCGGGGGCGAGGGTGAACCAATAGAGCAGAAAAAAGCCTGCAAGCAGCAGCGCGGGCGTGAGGTCGGCGAGAAAGGCGCGCTCCGGGCCGGCGTCCAGGCCGGCGAGCTGCCACCAGGTGAGGAAGGCGAATAGGGCAATGATCAGCGCCGCCTGCAAACTGTTCTCAGGGTAGAGAACGTAGGCAAGCAACAGCAGCGCTGGCCAAGTACGGGAGAAGGGAAAGCGATGCAAAGACCAGGCGGCAAGCAGGGCAGCGACGGCCGTCAGGCCCACGGCCAGCCACAGAGGCGTTTGGCCGGTCCAGGCGGCCCAGAGTTCACCTAGCAGGCGCCCGGCGTAGAGGCCCGCGGCAAGGCCTGGCAGCCAGGCAAGAAGATCTTGTTGGCGTTGGGACAATGGTCACTCTCTTACCCGATGGGTGGATAGTACATCAGGGCTCAAGTGACCGGCAAACGGTTACGTGACAGCTCAGATACGCTTCACCTGCGACGGGCCGCGAGCTCAGCCAGGACTTCGTCCCAGGTTACCTCGTTGGCGACGAGCAGGACCAGGAGATGGTAGACAAGATCGGCCGATTCTTCGACCAGCCGCTGCCGGCCCTGGCTGGCGGCGGCGAGGATCACCTCGATCGCTTCCTCGCCGACCTTCTTGGCGATTTCCTCTTCATCGGCCAGCAGGCGGCTGGTGTAGGAACTTTCGCTGGGACTGCGTTGGCGATCGAGCAGTATCTGGTAAAGATCGTTTATGGTGTTATCCATGCGGCGTTTCTCCGTCGCTTAGGGTCTGGTAGAAGCAGCTGATATGGCCCGTGTGGCAGGCCGGACCGGCGGGTTCAACGAGCAGCAGCAGCGTATCAGCGTCGCAGTCAACACGCAGTTCGCGCACACGCTGCACATTGCCCGAGGTAGCCCCTTTGTGCCAGAGCTGCTGCCGGCTGCGACTCCAGAAATGGGCCTCACCCGTGGCCAGGGTGCGCTTTAACGCCTCAGCATTCATCCAGGCTACCATCAGCACCTGCCGCGTAGTGACATCCTGGACCACGGCGGGTATCAGGCCGGACTCGCCGAATCTGAGTTCTGGCAGTGGAATTTCATTGCTATTCATCGTGTTGTTCTCTTCTTCGCGCCAACCATCAGTCCACGGGGCGGATAATAATGCCCAGCCCGTCAAGATACTCTTTGACTTGGGCCACACTGAGCTCCTGGTAGTGAAAGAGGGAAGCGGCGAGGGCGGCATCTGCGCCGCCTGCGGTGAGTGCCGCGGCAAAATGGGCCAGCGTGCCGGCGCCGCCGGAAGCGATAACCGGAATGGAAACGGCATCGGCGACGGCGCGGGTCAGGGCGATATCATATCCGGCCTTAGTGCCGTCGCCATCCATGCTGGTGAGCAGGATCTCGCCGGCACCGAGCTCTTCGACGCGCGCCGCCCATTGAACGGCGTCGAGGCCGGTAGGTTCACGGCCGCCGCGCACATAGACCTCCCAACGGTTGTCGCCATCGGGCAATCGGCGGGCGTCGATGGCAACCACGATGGCCTGGCTGCCGAACTCCCAGGCGCCCTGCGAAATGATCTGCGGGTCGTGGACGGCGGCGGAGTTGATGCTGATCTTGTCGGCGCCGGCGCGCAGGATGGCGCGCATGTCATCCACGGTGCGGATGCCGCCGCCCACCGTGAAAGGGATAAAGACCTGGTCGGCAACGGCGCGAGCCATCTTCATCACGGTTTGCCGCGCCTCGTGGGTGGCTGTGATATCAAGAAAGACAAGTTCGTCGGCGCCGGCGGCGTCATAGACCTGCGCCTGCTGCACAGGGTCGCCGGCGTCACGCAGGTCGACGAAATTGACGCCTTTGACGACGCGGCCGTTCTTGACGTCCAGACAGGGAATAATGCGTTTGGCAAGCATAATTACACCTCGCTTCCGGAGACTGAACGGGCGATGTCCAGGGCCTGGGCCAGGTCCACGCGACCGTCATAGAGAGCACGGCCGATGATCAGGCCTTCCACGCCACGGCCGGCTTCAGCGGCGGCGTCAGAGACGTCGTCCAGCGTGGCAACGCCGCCGGAAGCGATGACGCACAGCCCCGTGGCGGCTGCCAGGTCGCCGGTGGCGCGGCTGTTAACCCCGCTCAGCAGGCCATCACGGCCGATGTCGGTGAAGATAATGCGGCTGACGCCCAGGGCGCGCATTTGCAGCGCCAGGAATTCAGGCGCCTGGCCGGCGTCGTTCTGCCAGCCGCGGGTGCGCACCTCGCCATCAAGGGCGTCGATGCCGATGGCTATCCTCTCGCTGCCAAAGATTTTGATCAAATCGGCGACGAGTTCGGGATTTTCAACGGCGGCGGTGCCCAACACAACCCGTGTTACACCGTGGTACAGGGCCCGGGCGATATCTTCCTCGCTGCGCAGACCGCCGCCAAATTGCACTTTGGCGCCGCAAGCGACTAGGCGCGGCAGGGCATTCCAGTTGGCGCTGCTGCCTTCGTCGAAGGCGCCATCCAGATTAACCACGTGCAGCCATTCTGCGCCGGCCTCCACCCAGCGTTCGGCGGCTTGCGCCGGATCATCGTCAAAGGTGGTTTGCCTGTTGGGGTCACCGCGCTGCAGGCGCACTACCTGGCCCTTGCGTAGGTCGATGGCGGGATAGATGGTGAATGGCACGATAGACTCCTTAGAACAGTTCAAAGTAGTTTCGCAGGAGCTGCAGGCCATGCTTCTGGCTCTTTTCAGGGTGGAACTGAATGCCGTGCACGTTGGCGCGCGAGACAATGGAGGTGAAAGGGCCGCCGTACATCGTGGTCGCAACAATGTCCTCCTTGACTTCCGGCACGCAGTAGTAGGAATGAACAAAGTAAGCAAAAGCGCCTGAGGGCACGTTATTCAGAAGCGGATGGTCTTCAGTGTGCTCGATCTGATTCCAGCCCATGTGTGGCACCTTGAGCTGCTGGTCAGAAAAGTCAAAGCGCGTGACGCGGCCGGCGATGAAGCCCAGGCCCTCAAAACGGCCCATTTCGTCACTCTCTTCTAACAGAAACTGCATGCCCAGACAAATGCCTAGCAGGGGCACACCGGCAGTCACAGCGTCCCTCACGGCCGTATCCAGGCCGCGCTCACGTAGGGCACTCATCCCTGCGCCAAATGCGCCCACACCGGGCAGCACGAGTTTGGACGCTCGCCGCACAACATCGGGATCGCCGGTCAGCTCGACCCGCGCACCGACATGCTCGAATGCTTTGTAAGCAGAGCGAATATTGCTGGCGCCATAATCGATCATCGTGATAGTGGTACCGCTCATGACTAGATCAAGGTTCCTTTGCTCGATGGGATGCCCGGGCGGCGCTCGTCAAAGACCAGGGCCATACGCAGGGCACGGGCAAGCGCTTTGAAGAGCGCTTCTGCTTTGTGGTGATCATTGCGGCCCTCAACAGCGGCATGCAGCGTCAGGCGCGCATGGACGGCCAGCGACTCAAAGAAGTGCTGTACAAGGTCGCTGGGGAACTGGCCTATGGCGGGCGTCGCCCACTGAGCCTGGAAGACGGTATAGGGACGGCCGCTGAAGTCCAGGGCCACAAAGCCGAGCGCCTCATCCATCGGCACGTAAGCATGGCCCACGCGCATTATGCCCCGCCGGTCACCCGCGGCGCGGTCGATCGCCTGGCCCAAAACAATGCCCACGTCTTCAATCGTATGGTGGGCGTCAATTTGCAGATCGCCCTTTGCCTCTACGGACAGGTCAAACAGCGCGTGCGTGGCCAGGGCGATTAGCATATGGTCCAAGAAGCCAACACCGGTAGCGATTTCATGCCGGCCTTTGCCGTCGAGGTCGAGGTCAACGGTTATATCGGTCTCACTTGTGCGGCGCTCAACGCGCGCCTTGCGGATTTCCATGGCTTTATTCCTCATGCCGGTCAGCGATAATGGTCAAAGCGGCCAGCAGCCGGCCGGTGTCGGCGGGACGGCCGGCGCTGATACGAATGCAGTTATCCACACCCGGTTTGCTGAAATAGCGCACCAGGACGCCTAACGCGGCCAGTTCCTCCTTCAAAAGCGCGGCGGAACGGCCGCGCACGCGAAAGAGCACAAAATTGGCGTGGCTTGGATAGGGATCAAGAAAAGGGAAGCGTGCCAACTCTGCCACCATCCGCCGGCGCTCGGCGACGAGCAGATCTACTTTCTCGTCCATCCAGGCTGGCTCTTTGAGCGAGGCTATGGCTGCGCTGGTGGCGGCGACGTTGGCGTTGTAGGGCTGCTTGATCTTGCGCAAATGCGGCAGCAGCCAGCTGGGAAAAGCGCCGTAACCAAGCCGCAGCCCCGCCAGCCCGGCCAGTTTGCTGAAAGTACGCAGTACGATGAGGTTCTCATGTTCGAGCGCCCACGAAATGCGCGAAAAGAATCCACCGGCTTCAGCGAATTCGATATAGGCCTCGTCAAGCACGATCAGCACCGGCAGCTCAAGCAGCGCGCGCAACTCCCTGTCTTTAATGACGCCGCCATCTGGATTGTTGGGCGAGCAAAGGAAGAGCAATTTGGCGGCCGGGTTGGCAGCGATGGCGGATTTAATGGCCGGAATGTCGACAGTAAAGTCGGCGAAGCGGGGTAGGTCGAACAGGCGACCCTGGTTGACGGCCGTGGAAAAGGCATACATACCGAATGTCGGCGGGCAGTTAAGGACCAGATCGCCAGGCGAGAGGGTGGCGCGCATGACCAGATCGATCAGTTCATCGGCGCCCATACCGGCCAACAAGCGCTCCGCGGGAAAGTTGAGCCGCGCGGCCAGCGCTTCGCGCAGGGCAGTGGCATCGGGATCGGGATAGATATGATACCAGCGCTCCGCCTGCAGCGCGGCCAGGGCGGCAGGCGATGGGCCGTAAGGATTCTCGTTGGCATCCAGCTTAACGATGTCGTTGACGTGACGGCCGAGCTGCCGCGAGAGTACATCAAAGGGCAGGATCGGCGTGTAGGGCTCCATCGCCGCAATGTCGGGCCTGATCCAGCGCTCCTTATTGGCCGTCATTATCGAAATCTCCAATTGCCCTTGCCGTGGTACGCCTAAGCGCCGCGCTGCGATGTGCGGTCAGCGCCTCAGCCTCCGCGATACGTGCCGCCGCCGGGCTGAGCCGGGAAGATGTTTCGCGGTCCAGACGCACGATGCTGGTGATCTTGAGGAAATCGAGCACATTGAGCGGCGAGGCAAAACGGGCCGAGCCGCCCGTGGGCATAGTGTGGCTGGGCCCGGCGACGTAATCGCCCAACACTTCAAAGGAGTATTCGCCAACGAACAGGCCGCCGGCGTTGGGCAGGCGCGCGATACAGGCGGCTTCTTCGCTCCTGGTCACGGCAATACAGGTGTGCTCTGCGGCGTAGTCACTGGCTAACTGGCAGGCCTGTTTCAAATCGTCTACGAGGACGATGCCGCCGCGCAAAGCAAGCGATTGGGCGATTACCTCCGCGCGGCTCAGTGATTCAATCTGGCGGCCGATTTCGAGCTGCACGGCCCCTGCCAGGGAGCGTGAAGGGGTAAAGAGGATGGCTGAGGCCAGGACATCGTGTTCGGCCTGGGCCATTAAATCGGCGGCGATCCAGGCGGGGTTGGCGCTGTCATCGGCGATGACAGCCGTTTCCGTGGGGCCGAAGATGCCGTCAATACCGACAGCGCCGTAAACCTGCTGTTTGGCCAGGGTAGTGAACAGGTTGCCTGGGCCGACGATCTTGTCCACGCGGGGAATCGTGTCCGTGCCGTAGGCCAGGGCGCCCACGGCCAGGGCGCCGCCGACAGCGTAAACGCGCCTCGTTCCGGCGATTGCAGCTGCGGCGAGGATAACGTCGGGAATACGTCCGTCCAGCCGTCCGGGCGGCGTGGCAATCACGATATCTTCTACACCGGCGACCTGGGCCGGGATGGCGCACATCAGCAGCGAGGAGGGCAGTGGCGCGGTGCCACCGGGCACGTATACGCCGGCACGGCTAATCGGCGTAAAGCGCTGGCCGAGCGTGCCGCCCATTTCCGTGCTTGTCCAATCCGGTATGGGCTGCATGGCGTGGAACTGGCGGATGCGGCTGGCAGCAAGCTGCAGCGCTTCGGCCAGGTCGGGCGGGATCCGGGACAGGGCATCGTCGATCTCCCTCTCGGGCACGGCCAGGGCCTCCTGCCGAATGCCGTCGATGCGTTCCGTCCACTCGAAAATGGCTGCATCGCCCCGCGACTGCACCTCGCTCAGCAGGCGGGCCACGGCGGCTGCTGGCGAAATAGGCTCGCCAAAGAGGCGTGCCAGGTTCTCGCGCAGCGTACGAGGCACGGGTAGTGAAGCGCCGTTGTCACGGCGCAAGATGGTTTTTCGGGCTTCTTCTACGGAATAAAGTGTAATCATGTCTCGTTTTCCAGGGCGGCCAGCATCGCGCGATAACGGGTCGGTTCCTCTTCAAAAATGTAGGCGCAGGGCGTCACGATGACACCGCTGCCACCTATGCGGCGCAGTTCATTGACGGCCGAGAATACCTCTGTCTTAGCGACGATGATGTTGACCGCGAACCAGTCGCCGTTGTGTCGCAGGTTCTCGCGGGCAATAACCGGCGCGATGGTTGGCCCTTGCAGGCCGCCTATTGCGGTTTGCTGGAACATACGCTGGGCAATTTCCTGTGGCGAACGACCGCGCATGTTTGCCGTTATCTGGTAGGAGCCCTGGGCGCGCTGGTAAGCTTCGGTGAATTCCAGCACGATGCGGGCCACGGCCAGCACGTCTTCGCGCTCGCGCAGGCGTGTCTTGTTGGCAATCAGACAAGCTTCAGAACGTAGGATAAGCCCGTCTTCCAATGGTCGCAGATGATTGTCGCGCAGGGTGATGCCGGAGGATACGAGGTCGGCAATCACGTCCGCAAAACCTATCGCGGGGGCGATTTCCAGCGTGCCTTCGGGACTTATGAGGCGGTAGGGCTGCACGTTGTGCTCGAGCAGCATGTCACGCGTCAGCTGGGGGAACTTCGTGGCCACACGCAGTGTCTTACCGGCCGTTTCCAGTTCGGTTGCCCAGGCTGCCAGTTCAGACATGGTATTTATGGGTAATGACTCGGGCACGGCGAGGTTAAGTGTACAGGGTCCAAAGCCGAGCGCGTCATGCAGCATGATAATGTCGTTACTGGCATACCCTTTTTCGGCGACCATGTCCAGGCCGGTAACGCCAAAGTCAACGGTGCCTTCCCTTACGCCAACCACGATGTCGCCTGGTCGCTGAAAGAGAACGGTAACGCCGCTAAGATTGGGTATGGTGGCCGCATATTGGCGCGGATTGGGTCTGAAGACTTGCAGCCCACAATTATCCAGAAACTCCAGTGAGCCTTCCTGCAGTTTGCCTTTGCTTGGCAGGGCCAATCGTATATCTGTCCGCGCCATAAACGCCTCCATAAACAAAAACACTCTCCCCGGAGTTGAGGAGAGTGCTCAGTAGCAGAAAAAGTCAGGTAGATGCCGCCTCAACCCAAGGTAAAACTCGCAGTGTCGCGATGGTGCGCGTGATGGTGGGTGAACACCGAAAAGTTGAAGTGGCCAGTTGGTAACATAATGGTCGGGAGTGTAGCATAAGGAAGAGCGCGCGACAAGAACGAAAAAACGTCTATAGGCGCGTGGCCACGATTAGGAGCACTTCACTGCCTGGCAGTGGGATCTGCTCGATGCGCGTTTGAAATCCGACCTCATGCAGGCGATCTAAGAACAGGCGCCAGTCCCCAAAGCCTTCACTTTGATTCTGTAGGTCATGCGGGGCGGGGCGTTGGCCGGTGATGGCGTACAAAAATTCGAGCAGGCGCACTGGCAGTGTTGCGCCGGTCAAACGCGCTTGAGGTAGGACGATCAGGCGGCCGTCCTGGCGCAGAACGCGATGAAGTTCACTGAGCGTCTGTTGCTCACCAATGAACTCGGCCGGGAAGGTAGCCAACGCAGAGTCGAAGCTGCAGCTGGCAAACGGCAGCTGCTGCGCGGGCGAGAGGAGGATGCCGGCCCGCGAGTCGCTTGCCCTCAGCCTGTTCTGAGCAAGCCTGCTCATCTGGGGCGACAGATCGATGCCCGTTACTATACGGCCACGCTCCGCGAGGGCGACAAGCATGTGGCCCGGACCATGCCCTATCTCCAAGACGCGCTCGCCTTGGACATAGGGTAGGACTGAGCGCTGCCAATCGCGCCAACGGCCGAGAGAAACCAGCCAACTTATGACGTCATAGAAGGGTGCAAGCTGGTGATACAACAGATAGAAGCCAGCTTGAATAAGGCGCATCCAGTACTGGGCAAGTTGTGTTGTCATTCTAGTTGGCGGCCGCCATCCATAATCGCAGCCATACTCTGAGATGATACTGGTTGAATGTGCGCGCCGCCCATACTATACTGGCCCAGCATGATTTGTACACGCCTATCCTTCTATTCAGGGAAGGCGCAGTAAGGATGATTTATGACTCGCGAAGTGAAAACGATCACCGTTGTTCAGTGCAGCAAGCTGCATGAAGAATTGCCGGCACTTGAGCGTCCGCCATTCCCCGGCGACCTCGGCCAACGAATATATGAGAATATCTCGCACTATGCCTATCGTCTCTGGGGCGAACAAGCCACGTTGTTGATCAATCATTACGGGCTCAATATGGCTGATCCTCGAGCGCAAGAGTTTATGTTCGAGCAAATGCAGTCTTTCTTTTTCAACGAGGGCCCGCAGGCGCCGCTGGCAGGGGAGACATCAAGCGGCGGCACCTATTCTGGATAGGCCAGTTAGAAAATAGTCTTTGCTGCCGGCGCGCCATGTTATGTAAGGCGTGAAGGTGGCCCCACAATTCGCTATAATCGTCCAATGAGCTTCACGCCACCGGAAAATGTTCAGGAGATCCTCGGCAACCTGCCTACACGGCCGGGAGTTTACTTGCATAAGAATGAGCAAGGCATAGTGCTCTATGTCGGCAAAGCCATTAATCTGCGCAGCCGGGTACGATCCTATTTTCACAGCCAGGTAGATTCAATCAAAACGCAGCGACTCCGGCGCGAAATCAAAGATATTGAGATTATCACGACGGACTCGGAGCTTGAAGCGCTTCTCCTCGAAAACACCCTAATCAAGAAATACAAGCCGAAATACAACGTGCGGCTGAAGGATGACAAGCGCTACCCTTACATTAAGGTGCACTGGGCGGACGATTTCCCTAAAGTGACGGTAACAAGGCGCATGGTGCGCGATGGCTCCCGTTACTTCGGACCTTATACATCCGTCTGGGCCGTTCACCAGACGCTGGACCTGCTGCGAAAGGTTTTTCCGTATTTGACCTGCGACCGCACCATCACGGGCAATGACAGCCGCGCCTGTCTCTATTTCGACATTAAGCTCTGCAATGGTCCCTGCATCGGCGCCGCGTCAAAGGAAGCATATCGGGCGATGATCAGCGAACTGATGGATTTTCTCAATGGAAAGTCAGACGCAATCATGTCCCAGCTAGAAACGCGTATGGAAAAGGCGGCGGAAAACTTACAATTTGAAAAGGCGGCGGAATATCGCGACCAGCTCAGAGCAGTCAATCGTATCGTATCGAAGCAAAAGGTCATCGCGACGGCCAACACGGATCAAGACGTGATAGCCTTTGCCCGGGAGCAGGGCGATGCGTGCGTACAGATCTTTTTCATCCGCCATGGTAAGTTGATCGGCCGCGAGTACTTCTTGTTGGACGGCACCGATGGCGAGACTGATGAAGAGGTGCTGCAGGAGTTCTTAACGCAATTCTATGACGAAGCGGCGCATATACCTAAAGAGGTGCTGCTGCCACATGAAGTGTCTGAGGCAATGGTCATTGAGGAATGGCTGAAGCAGAAGAGAAGCACCAAAGTGACCTTGCAGGTGCCCAGGCGCGGCAAGAAACGAGAGCTGGTGGAGATGGCTTCAACCAATGCGGCCGACACTCTGGCCACGCTGCGCCAACAATGGGCGGCCGATCGTTCCAAACATGTAGAGGCGATGACTGAACTACAGCAGGCGCTTGCCCTGCCTGGTCCCCCGGCACGCATCGAATGTTATGACATCAGCCACACGCAAGGTGCGCAGACCGTGGGTTCGATGGTTGTCTTCGTGCAGGGGGTGCCGAGAAAGAGTGATTACCGTCGTTTCAACGTGCAGTCGGTAGGCAATGATGATTATGGGGCGATGAAGGAGGTGCTGTCGCGGCGCTTTAATCGCTACAAGGACGAGCTGGCCGGGGAACTCCACGATCCAAGTAAGATTGGCAAGATTAAGAAAGAAACGGCGTGGGCGCTGCTGCCTGATTTGCTATTAATCGACGGTGGCAAAGGCCAATTGTCGGCCGCCCTGGAAGTGCTCGATGAATTTGAACTGCGTGATGAAGTGCCGGTCGCAGCGCTCGCCAAGCAGGAAGAAGAGATTTTTGTGCCTGGCAAGATGGATGCTGTTCTGCTTCCCGAACGATCGCAAGGCCTGTATCTCGTGCAGCGCGTGCGTGATGAAGCGCACAGGTTTGCCAATGAGGGCCACCGCAAACGGCGCGCGAAGGTCGGCGTCGCCTCCATCTTGGATGGTATTCCCGGAGTGGGGCCGAAAAGAAGGCAGGTGCTGCTGACGCATTTCGGCTCGCTAGATGATCTGCGCCGCGCGACGGCCGAAGAGATTGGCTCTGTCCCCGGTATTCCCATTGACGTGGCCGAATCGATTAAAGCGCACCTGGACTGATGACTAAGGAAGCGCCTGCTTCGCCGCGGTAATAAAGGCGCGCACCTGGACGTGGTCTTTGCGGCCGGGAGCAGCTTCAACGCCGCTGGCGACATCGACGGCAAATGGCCGGACCTGCCTGACAGCCTCGGCAACGTTTTCCGCCCGCAGCCCCCCAGCGAGCATCAGCCCGGGCGTGCTGCGCGCTAATTGGGCGCTAATTTCCCAGTCACCGGTTTCACCGGTACCTCCGCGCAGCGTATGGTGAAACGTGTCTATCAGCAGACCGGGAAGGTGTGACGGGCGATCAGGAATCGTGTACCACTCAGCTTCAGCCTCCGCTTCGGGGAGTGAAGCAGGGCGGACCGCCTTGTACGCCCGGCCGTAAAGCACCGAGCCAGTATCAGCCACCAGCGACGGAACTTCCTCGCCGGACAACTGCGCCAGGTCGAGATGACAGTTATCTAACAGTTCTGCCATATAATCCGCTGCCTCGTTGACGAACACGCCGACAAGGAGCGGGACAACGACTTCCCCTCTCAGCTTCGTTACTATTTCGCGGACAGTCTCGGGAGTAACGGCGCGCTTACTGGGGGGGTAAAAGATAAAACCCAAATAATCAGCTCCCGCGCCAACGGCCGCGAGCGCGTCATCGTAATTGGTGATTCCGCAGATCTTGACTTTTACAGCCATTGTGATTCCGACAAAATATCAAACAGCGTCTGCGCCGACTAGAATGCCGGACAGGTTTTCCAAAGCCTTAACTAGAGCGTGATTGCCTTCGCTTCCCAATCCTTGATCCTGCAGCGAACGATAGAGCTGGAATATGATTCCCGTACCTAGCACAGGGACACCCATTTGGTCCGCAGCTTCCAGTACAAGACGAACGTCTTTTTGCTGAAGATCGATGGTGAACCCGGGCCGCCAATCCCGCGCGATCATTTGCGGCCCGCGATTACTCAGGGCCCAACTGCCCGCTGCGCCCTGGCTTACGGCAGCGAGTGTCTTATGCAGATCGAGGCCACCGGCCTGGGCAAACAGGAGCGCTTCGCTGACACCCAGCATCGTGACGACGACGAGAATCTGGTTCACGAGCTTCACCGTTTGCCCGGCGCCAATGTCACCAACATGAGTGATGGTCTTACCCATCGTTGCAAGTACGGGTAATGCCCGCTCGAACTGAACGGCGTCGCCGCCAACCATGATACTCAAGGTAGCATTGGCCGCACCTTCACTGCCGCCGCTGACCGGGGCGTCAAGCATGAATACACCCTTCTGATGGAGCGTTCCGGCAAGGTAGCGCGTCGTTTCGGGGCTGATGGTGCTCATGTCTATTACGAGGCTGCCTTCCCGTGCGCCATAGATGACGCCGTTTTCTCGCAACAGGACTTCTTCAACATCTTCAGTATTGCTCACGCAGGTTATGATTATATCGCTGCGTGCGGCAACGTCGGCCGGGCTCGAACAGCAGCGCGCGCCCGCTTCGCAGAATGGATCCATGCGCGCCGGGGTCCGATTCCACACGTTGAGAGTGAATCCCGCACTGAGCAGGTTGCGGGCCATGCCCTGGCCCATGATACCCAGACCTATGAAGCCAATTTTTTCCTTCATGTTATCTTCTCACAGTAGTGAACGCTTCCTGGCGAAGACGTTCACCGCGTGGTAACGGATAAAGTATCGACAGTCCCTGTTGCTTGCCGTAAGCTAAAGGCGCAACGAAGACACATTTGATTCGCTCTGATTTTATAGGCAAGGGGACTGGAATGGCAAAAGAAGAGATGATGCCGCTGCCCGATTATGGAGAATTACCTCCAACTGTAATGGAAGCACGCGCCCAGGCGTTCTACGACTTGATGAGCAGACGCCGGTCGGTGCGCACGTTCTCAGACAGGCCGGTTTCCAGCGTAATCATAGAAGCTTGTCTGAGAACGGCAGGTTCGGCGCCAAGTGGCGCTAACAAACAGCCGTGGCACTTTGTCGTGGTGCAGGATGCGATCGTGAAGCGAGCGATCCGCGAAAGAGCGGAGGCGGAAGAACGTGCATTTTATGAGCGGCGGGCTCCCGAAGAATGGCTTGAGGCCTTGGCGCCGCTGGGAACCAATGCCGAAAAACCGTTTTTGGAAACGGCACCTTATCTTATTGTCATTTTCGCCCAGAGTTATGGCGAAGCAGAAGACGGCGGCCGTATCAGGCACTATTACGTACAGGAATCGGTAGGAATTGCCACGGGCATACTAATTGCCGCACTGCACTACGCGGGTTTAGCGACGCTCACACATACGCCGAGTCCGATGGGTTTCTTGAACGATATTCTTGGCCGACCTGCGAATGAACGGCCTTTCTTAATAATGGTAACCGGATATCCGGCAGAAAACTCGCTGGTGCCCAATATCAGCAGGAAACCCCTGGCGGAAATTGCTTCCTTTCTGTGAGCTAAGCTGAGTAAGGGCGGCACTTATTCTTGCGACAGAACCGCGATAACCGTGTCAAGATCCTTATCGCCGCGTCCGCTGAGGTTCACGATCAATATTTGATCGGAGCGCATGGATGGTGCGCGCTTTATCGCCTCGGCCACGGCGTGCGCTGACTCCAACGCGGGGATGATCCCTTCTGTTTGCGACAGTACCTGGAATGCTTCGAGTGCTTCTTCGTCGGTAGCGTAGGTGTAAAAGGCGCGTTCCTGATCGCGCAGCAGGGCGTGTTCCGGACCCACGCTCGGGTAGTCGAGTCCGGCGCTGATGCTGTGCGTTTCGATAATCTGGCCATCCGGCGTCTGCATGACATAGCTCTTAGTGCCGTGCAGTACACCTATGCGCGCTATATTCAGGTCAGCGAAACGCGCGGCATGTTTGCCGCTGGCGATCCCTTCGCCGCCGGCCTCGACGCCGATGAGGTCAACC
>JBJYWX010000548.1:0-3400 GCA_046259695.1 Promineifilaceae bacterium (SeqCode)
CCATCGATCAACGGCCCGATAACGGCCGATACCTCGCAAATGCGGCTGATGGGCAGCCCACTGAGCCGGGCGTGCTCCCTGATCACCTGCTCATTTTCAGCGAAAAAGAGACAAACCATCCTATCTGCCGTGATTGTGGCCTGCAGCCACTGAATCCCAGGCCCTATTCCCTGCTGCACGCGTAGGCTTTGCTGGACGATCTCCTGCAGTTCCACGGCCGTCAGATTGCCGGCATAGGGGATAACGCGTTCAACAAGGTACCTGGGCATAATCCTGTTTCTCTAGAAACTTGTGTGTTGGTTCAGAACTGGCATCCAAATGGGAACAACCCTGGCGCAGCGAATATAGGATCATCTTAACCAAACGGTTTAACGGCGTCACCCTCCCATGGGGAGGGAAAAAGGGAGGGATTTATCTTATTATCAGGTATAATACAGCGCATGGACAGTCGTGAAAAGCAAGATCTGACCCTGATAGAATCTCTCACACCACGGGAAGAAGAAATCCTCATACTCCTCGGCGACGGCAAGACCAATCGCCAGATCGCCGAGGAGCTGACCCTCGCCCTGAGCACGGTGAAGTGGTACGCCCGCCAGATTTACGCCAAGCTCGCCGTAACGAACCGCGCCGATGCCGTGGCCCGCGCGCGGAGCGAGGGGTTGCTTCCAGCGCCAGATGAGGCCGGATCGATCAGGCACAACCTGCCCCTCGCGGCGACGCCCTTTATCGGCCGTGAAACGGAACTGGCCTTGTTGGCACAGATGATCGCCGATCCCCAGGTACGCCTGATCACCATCAGCGGACCGGGAGGCATCGGCAAGACGCGTCTGGCCCTGGAAGCAGCCGCTCGCGAGCTGGAAGGGGATTCGCAGTTCCGCGACGGCATCTTCTTCATTTCCCTGGCCTCGCTCAGTTCGGCGGAGGAGATCACACCTACGTTGGCCGCAGCCCTGGATTTCCGATTCCAAGGTACAAGAGATGAAACGGAACAGTTGATCAACTACTTGCCAAATAGGCGGCTGCTGTTGGTGCTGGATAACTTTGAACATCTTCTGGATGGCCGTCCATTGGTGACTGAAATCAGACAACAAGCCGCAGGCATCACGATGATCGTCACTTCTCGCGAGCGGCTGCGGTTACATGGCGAGCAGCTCTTACCCCTGGGCGGCCTGGCATTGGCGGAAGACGAAGAGACCGCAACATCTTCGATAGCAGAATCCGCGGCCGGGCAGCTCTTCTTGAACATCGCCCGCCGCTCACTGCCCGATTTCCAGCTTCTGGAGGGGGACGGCGAGCATTTACTGCGCATCTGCCGCCTGGTGGAGGGCATGCCCCTGGGCTTGGAGCTGGCCGCCTCCTGGGCCGGTCTATTGCCTCTATCCGAGATTGCCGCAGAAATTGAGCAGAGCCTGAACCTTCTGGTAACCAAGCATCACGATGTGCCCCAACGGCACCAGAGCATGTTGGCCGCCCTGGATGTTTCCTGGATAAGGCTCAACCAAGAACAGCGGCGTGCTTTCCAGGAACTTACTGTTTTTCGCGGCGGATTTACCCGGCCCGCAGCCCTGGAGGTGGCCGGGGCGGCGCTGCCCCTGCTGGTCACTCTGGCCAATAAGTCCTGGCTTTCTTATAACAGGCAAAAAGATCGCTACTTCATCCACGAGCTGCTGCGCCAATACGGTTCGATGAAATTGAGCCGCGATCCGATCCGGGAAGCGGACGTGTCTGAGCGACACAGCGCTTATTTCTGCGATTTTCTGGAAGAGCGCGAGGAAGACTGGTATAGGGTACGGCAGCAAAAGGCAGCCGCAGAAGTAGGGGTTGAAATCGACAACATCCAGCGTGCCTGGCGTTGGGCCGCTTCCCGCGGCAACTGCGCGCTCCTGGCCCAGGGGCTGAACGGGCTTTGCCGCTTCTATCGCCGGGTTGGGCGCGAAAAGGATGCTCGCCTGGCCTGCCAGGCAGCCGCAGAAGGTTTGTCAAAGCTTAATGCTGTGCAGCAGGATAAGGATGCCCACGCCCTGGCCACCTGGGTCCTGGCCCTGGCCTGGGAATCCGATTTTGTCGCTGACATCACCCTCAGAGAAACCCTTCTGGCACTGAGCCAGAAGCTGCTGGATCGCGCTGCACAGGCAGGTTGGGATACACGAGCGGAGCAGGCTTTTATTTATCTGCGTACAGCGCATGCCGTAGGCAACAGGGATTACCAGGCTTCGGTGAAGAACCTCACCCAGGCGGTAGCCCTGTTCCGCGAGTTGGGCGTAAGCTGGGGCGAGGCAGAAGCGTTGCTGGCGATGGGCAATAATGAGCTTTTTTTGGGACACTTCATTAGGGCGAAGGCGTTGTTGGCTGAAAGTCTAACCATCTGGAAGCAGCTTGATCATACCCAGGGCATCGCCGAGACGACAACGAATCTGGGCCTTGTCGCCCAGCATCGGGGAAATTATGAAGAGGCGGAAGTGCTGCACCGGCAGGGTCTGAAACTGTACAGGCAGATAGATAACCGCTTCCACGAACGTTTTGGCCTGCTGATGCTCTCCTTCACCTACGGCTGGGCCGGGAAGTTCGCCGCGGCCAGAGAAACGGCGGAGCAATCGGTGGCAATTGAACACGATTTGGGCCTCGAGGTGAATCTTTGGGCGCACACAGCCTTAACAATGTCCAAATTGCATCTTGGCCTTTACCAGGAAGCAGCGGCCGAAGCAGCTGAAGCGCTGGCACTGGCCGAACAATGGGGTCATTTAACGGAGAAAGCTTTTGCCATGTTCCACCTTGGTAACATTGCTCTTCTCGAAGGTGATCTGTCCCAGGCCCGAGCATATTTATCGCAGAGCGCAGATCTGTTAAGTGAATTAAAGTACGTTTACCAGGGTTTATCGCGGGCCAATTTGAGCACCGAACTCTACGCCCAGGGGAATAATCAGGAGGCGCGTCGGCACCTGGTCCGGGCGTTGCAGTCGGCCATTGAATTCGGCTCCATGACGCCGGTCATGTATAGTCTGCCGGTGGCCGCCCTACTCACCGCCAATGAAGGTCAAACCGAACGGGCCATCGAACTCTACGGCGCAGCGCGGCAGTTCGCGCACATCACCAATTCGCGCTGGTTTGCCAAGGTTGTCTGTCAAAAGCTGGACGAAGTGCGCGCCTCTTTGTCACCAGATGTGGCTGCAGCCGCGGAAGCGCGCGGCCGTGAGTTAGATTTATGGCAAACAGCGTCTGAACTTATTGAGGAAATGACAGGAACTGCTTAAAAGGCCATGGAAACAGAGCACAATTTCCCAACCGGAACCTTAACCTTTCTCTTCACGGATATCGAGCAGAGCACCATGCTCTGGGAGCGTTATGGCGAAGGCATGCGCCCGGCGTTAGCCCGTCACGACGCGCTCTTGCGATCGGCCGT
>JBJYWX010000549.1:0-5658 GCA_046259695.1 Promineifilaceae bacterium (SeqCode)
CGTTACAAAAGCAGCGAGGGCGCTTTGATCGAGAATTAGAGGCTGCGGCATGTGACCATCTCCCGTTCTTGGAGGGCATCCATCCTTACATGTTTAGTGGGCCAGGATCTTGCTGAGAAAGAGTTTGGTGCGGTCATGGCTGGGCCGGCTGAAGATCACTTCGGGCGAGTCGATTTCGACCACCTGGCCGGCATCCATGAAGACCACGCGGTCGGCGGCGGCACGGCCAAAGCCCATCTCGTGCGTCACTACGACCATGGTCATACCGGCCTGCGCCAGATCGAGCATTACGTCCAACACCTCTTTGATCATTTCCGGATCCAGGGCGCTGGTCGGCTCGTCGAAGAGCATAATCTTGGGATTCATGGCCAGCGAGCGGGCGATAGCCACGCGCTGCTGCTGGCCGCCGGAAAGCTGGCTGGGATAACTTTCCGCCTTTTCAGGGATGCCCACGCGTTCCAATTGGGCCATGGCGATATCTGCTGCCTCTTCTTTGCTCCGCTTGCGCACCAGCTTCTGGGCCAGCGTGACGTTCTCTAAGACGCTCAGATGGGCAAACAAGTTGAACTGCTGGAAAACCATGCCCACTTCGGCGCGTACGGCGTTCAAATCGGTGTTTTTGTTTTCCAGATTGACGCCGTCGATAGTAACCGTGCCGCTGGTCGGGATTTCCAGGTGATTAATGCAGCGCAAAACGGTACTCTTGCCTGAGCCGCTTGGCCCGACGATGATCACCACTTCGCCCTGTCCCACCGTCAGGTCGACGCCCTTAACCGCTTCGATATGACCAAAATACTTGTGCAAATCATTGATGACGATCATGTCACTCATATGTCATTTCCTACCCTTACTGATCCTGCCTTCGTACCAGCGCAGGAGGAGACTAAGTGCAATGGTCATACTCAAATAGAAAAAGGTCAGCACAAGATATGATTCGCGAAAACGAAATGTGCTGCCGGCGTAAAGGCGGCCCATCTGCGTCAAATCGCGTACGGCAAGCACCGAGACCAGGGAAGAGTCTTTCAACATGGCAATGAAATCGTTGCCCAACGCAGGCGAAATATTGCGGATTGCCTGCGGCAGAATAATGTGACGCATCGCCTGGTAATAGGACATGCCTAAAGAACGAGCCGCTTCCATTTGGCCCGCCGGTATGGACTCGATGCCGGCGCGGAAGATTTCGGCAAGAAAAGCACCATAGATGATCGCCAGAGCCACGATGGCGCGCCAATCCTGGGCAAGCGTATTCTCGATGCCTATGGCATCGGTCACCCAAGGTACAATGACAAAAGCGAGGGTGAAGATAAGCACGAGGGTAGGCACGCCGCGGATGAATTCGATATAGGTCATAGCAATATTGCGAATGAAGGTGTTGTGGCTGATGCGGCCCAGCCCGGCCAGAAGACCAAGCCCAAGCGCAAAAGTAAACGCGATGAGCGTTACCTTCAGCGTCATCCAGAAGCCTTCCGCTATGATTGCGAAGTTGCCAGGCTCGGTGACAATCTCGATTTTTCCGCGAATAAAGCCGAATGCCTCTCGATAATTTGGCTGCGTAGCTATGAGGTAGGCCATCACCCCAAGGAAGGTGAAGATCGCTAAGAGCCACCAGGGAAATTCGCGCCAACTACTGCTCCAATTCGGATCTTGCTGCGTCTGTATCTCTGGTCCGGCCATCTATCCTCTCCTGTCGGTCGTGCGGTGAACAAATAATAACACGCCTGGGAGCGAAAATAAAAAGATGCGCCACGGTGCCGTGGCGCATCAGACTACTCGCGGCCGTCATTAGGACGGCCTGTAAATAAGGGCCATTAATCCCCGGGACCCTTACTCCAGATCCTCGTACGTGACAGTAAAGCCAGGGCCAAAGTACTCTAGATTGACCTCTTCTAAGAAGCCGTTGGCCTTAAGTTCATTGAGGGCAGCATTGACAGGCTCAACGAGGTCGCTTCCCAGTGGGTAGATGAAGCCGAGCTGGTCGCTCGACATGGAGGGCCCGACCAGCTTGAGCTGATCCGCGTTTTCGCCCAGGTAACCCTGACCGGCAACCTCATCAATGATCACGGCGTCGACATCGCCGGCGATGAGCGCCTGTACGGCGAAGGGGAACTGCTCGAAAGCCTGGATACGACTTTCCGGCAGGAACGTGGCCGCCGTCTCATAGTTGGTCGTGCCGACCTGCGTGCCCAAGACGAGGCTTTCATCGTTGACGATGTCATCGATGCTTTCGATACGATCATCATCGAGGCGCACCAGGAGGCGCTGGTCGATGTTGATGTATCCTTCCGAAAAATCGACGATTTCGGCGCGGTCCTCGGTGATGGTGATACCGTCAGCGGCGGCATCGAACTGGCCATCGGCGACAGCCTGGATCATGCCTTCCCAGCCGGATTCGATATAGACCGGTGTACAGTTGAGCAGATTGCAGATCTCGTCCCAGACCACATAATCCCAACCGGCGGGTTCGCCCGTATCGGGGTCGATATAGTTGAAGGGCAGGTAAGCATTCTCGACGGCGATGGTAACTTCGCGCCCATCGAGATCGGGTAGTTCCACGCTTTCTTGTGCGGCGCCCTCACTTTCCTCTTCGGGGAACAGATCCTCATAGGTAACATCAAATCCGGGCCCGAAGTACTGCAAGTTGATTTGTTGGAGGAAGCCGTTGGCCTTAAGTTCATTGAGGGCAGCATTGACAGGCTCAACGAGGTCGCTTCCCAGTGGGTAGATGAAGCCGAGCTGGTCGCTCGACATGGAGGGCCCGACCAGCTTGAGCTGATCCGCGTTTTCGCCCAGGTAACCCTGACCGGCAACCTCATCAATGATCACGGCGTCGACATCGCCGGCGATGAGCGCCTGTACGGCGAAGGGGAACTGCTCGAAAGCCTGGATACGACTTTCCGGCAGGAACGTGGCCGCCGTCTCATAGTTGGTCGTGCCGACCTGCGTGCCCAAGACGAGGCTTTCATCGTTGACGATGTCATCGATGCTTTCGATACGATCATCATCGAGGCGCACCAGGAGGCGCTGGTCGATGTTGATGTATCCTTCCGAAAAATCGACGATTTCGGCGCGGTCCTCGGTGATGGTGATACCGTCAGCGGCGGCATCGAACTGGCCATCGGCGACAGCCTGGATCATGCCTTCCCAGCCGGATTCGATATAGACCGGTGTACAGTTGAGCAGATTGCAGATCTCGTCCCAGACCACATAATCCCAACCGGCGGGTTCGCCCGTATCGGGGTCGATATAGTTGAAGGGCAGATAGGCATTCTCGACGGCGATGGCGATTTCGCGCCCTTCGAGATCGGGTAGGCCGCTCATTTCTGCGTCGCCGGCTGCCATTTCAGTCGCTGCGCTTTGCACCTCTGCTGCGGCCGCTTCAACGGTCGGCGCTAATTCTTCTGCCGCCGCCTGCACCGTCGGCGCAACCTCTTGGGCCGCCGCTTCGAGCGTGGGCGCAACTTCTTGGATCGCCTGCTGCGCCTGGCCACCACAGGCGACCAGCAGCAAGCCAAACAGAACTATAGCCAGCATAATAGGGATCGTTCTTCTCATCATTTTCTCTCTCCTTTAACTGTGCCGTATGGCAAACGAATGTACAAATAGCCCGAACAGACGCTGCTGTCGAGCTTTAGTCTTGCCCCGGCGGGACTACAATGTCAATTTATTATGGCATGGACAGGCTGTTGTGCCAACGCCAACTTAGCTAGATAACAGAATAATTCATAGGCACCGTCTAAGAGGCGCGCCCACAAACATATACCCTGCCCAAATACCCTGCCCAAAAGAATCAGGCTGGCGCTGGAACTTATACTGTGACGAGGGAGTCTTCACTGCCTTGATCGTTGGGAGCATACGCTTCGGCTTCCCAATCATTCTCCCAGCGCTCGTTGTCGAGCAGAAAACGATAGCGATAAGTTTGGCCCGGCGCCAGCGAAACGGTCGCGCTGAAGCTGCCGTTCTTGAGCTGTTTCATTGGCGTGGCCGCCGGGTCCCAATCATTGAACTCGCCGCAGAGCGCGGCCGTCTCGGCTTCCACCTCGGCGGGCAGCCGGAACGTGACGCGACACGTCTGGCCAGTCTTAGAATAGCTTTTCGTCAGCATCCTATTTTCTCCTTATAGTTGTGCAACAATACGCACGCGTTAGATACTAGCTTATCGGGCAGTGTAGAAAGATGGCGCAGAGGAGGCAAGGGTTATCTTGCCCGAATTGCGGGGAAGGCTATTAGAGAATTTGAACACTAAGCGCTTGATTTTCGCGCGTTTTCGGCCATTATTGTTTGACCACAATTACCATACAGCTTGCATACAGGATTAACGAGAACAATGAATTCCTTATCCCTGGATTTTCGGCCCGAAATTGGTGACGCGCTGGAAGCCGGCGAAGCGGTTGTGGCCTTGGAAAGCACGGTTATTACGCACGGGCTTCCTTACCCGCAAAATGTTGAAACGGCGCTATTGATGGAGGCGGCCGTGCGCGCGGGTGGCGCCATTCCAGCCACGATCGGCATACTGGGCGGCCAGATCGTTGTCGGATTATCAGAAGCGCAAATGGCATACTTGGGTGACAGGCCGCACGAAGAGAGCGCGCGCAAATGCAGCCGGCGCGATCTGCCGCTGGTCATAGCGGCCGGCGAGGATGGCTCCACGACGGTAGCGGGTACGATGATCATTGCTCACCTGGCCGGCATTGAGGTATTTGCCACCGGCGGCATTGGCGGCGTGCACCGCGACCACCCGTTTGACGTCAGCGCGGATTTGATCGAGCTCGGCCGTACACCAGTGGCTGTGGTATGCAGCGGCGCCAAGTCGATCCTCGATCTGCCCGCCACACTCGAGGTATTAGAAACACAGGGCGTAACTGTTCTAGGCTATGGCAGCTCGGAGCTGCCTGCCTTCTTTGCCCGCAGCAGCAGCTTGCCGGTCGATAGGCGGGTGGATACGCCGGGAGATGTCGCGCAGATAATGGCCGCGCGGCGCGCCCTGGCGTATGAGAGTGGAATGCTCGTGACGGTGCCGGCGCCGGAGGCGGACGCCATGCCTTTTGCAGAGGCTGAAGAGGCCATTGCCCAGGCCACCCGTGAAGCAGACGAGCAGGGAATCCACGGCCCAGCGTCAACGCCTTGGCTGCTGCGGCGTGTGGTGGAATTGACGCACGGCCGTTCGCTGCGGGCTAATGTATCCTTGCTGCGTAACAACGGGTTTGTGGCGGCCCAGATCGCGGCTGCCGTGGCCGATTCCCGGCGCTAAAGGGGTGAGAAACAGGCTGCAAGTCGGCGGTGGCTGCTTGCTGGCCCCCACGGCCGATGCTATAATTTCGCTCCTTCGGGCGCGTAGCTCAGCTGGTTAGAGCGCACGGTTCACATCCGTGAGGTCGGGGGTTCGAGTCCCTCCGCGCCCACCACAGCCGGATCCAGCGGGAATCCGGCTTTCTTCATGGCCCTGAGCTGCTCCAGCCATCGTGCGGCCTGCCGCGGATTGCGCAGTCGGACCCAGCGGAGATGGTTGTACTCGTGGTCGCGCATCAGCCCCTCGAACTCGCGACGATAGCGCCCGTGTGTCTGAAGAGCCCAGGCTATCAGACCGTCCCTGGCCAGCAGGGCGTTGTGTATTGTTTCGCGGTTTGTGCCCCAGAGCAGCTCTCTACTGCGCGCACGTCG
>JBJYWX010000550.1:0-1893 GCA_046259695.1 Promineifilaceae bacterium (SeqCode)
GGGAAGTTTTACAGTGGGTAATAAGCGTTTCCTGCTTCTATCCGGTTGATTGCTTTGATTACCCGGCACCTGGAGAAACGATCTGTCCAGAAATGCCCGAATAAGAAGCCGTGCTGCCCTTTTCACTGCCTGAACCAAGCGACCGGCAGGCGCGGGCGCTGCTGCTCTTTGTTGGCCTGTGCTGCCTGCTGCTTTTTGGCGCCACGCTTTTTTTGCCCCATTCCGACGGCCACCTGATCGGCTCCGACGGCCGCAGCTATTTCTCCACACTGCGCTCACTCGTTTTCGACGGCGATTTTGACTTCGGCAACGAGTATGCGTACGTAGGTTTTGCGCCCAAACCGCTGACGGCCACCGGCCTGCCGGAAAATCCCTTTGCCATCGGCATGCCCCTGCTGTGGCTGCCCTTCTTCCTGGCCGCCCACCTGCTGTCTCTGCTGCTCAATGCCTTAGGCCCGGCGGTAAGCACCGATGGCCTGGGGCTCATCTACGAAGCGGCCGTTTGCCTGGCGACCATCGTCTACGGCGCTGCGGCCTTCTTGCTCCTTTACCGCGTCCTGCGCCGCCTGTTCGAGCCCTGGCCGTCGCTGGTCGCCATCCTGACCCTGTGGCTGGGTTCCGCCGCCATCTATTACATGGTCGCCGAGCCGTCTATGTCACATGCCGTGACCCTCTTTACGGCCGTTCTCTTCCTGGCTCTCTGGTATCCGATCCCGCCGCAGCGCTCCTGGCCCAACTGGCTGGCGCTTGGCGCCAGCGCCGGGCTGGCCGCCCTGGTGCGCTGGCAGGACGGCATCCTCATCCTGCTGCCGCTGGTGGAACTGATCTGGCGCCTGGGTACGGGGCAGCTCGCCCTGCGCAAATTTCTGGCCTGCGCCGCGCTGCTTCTGGCCGCCGCCTTGCTCGTCTTTTCACCCCAGTTCATCATGTGGGCCCGCCTGTACGGCACCCCGCTGACCATCCCCCAGGGCAGCGACTTCTTCAACTGGCTCGCTCCCAAACCGCTCCTTACCCTGTTTTCCACCCGGCACGGACTGTTTACCTGGCACCCTGTTCTGCTCATTGCCCTGGTGGGTCTGGTGCCCTTGTGGCGGCGCGACCGCGCGCTGACGTTGGCGATTCTGCTTCTTTTTACCGCTCAGCTCTATCTGAACAGCGCCATCGGCCGATGGTGGGCTGACGACGCCTTCGGCGGGCGCCGATTCACGAGCCTTATCCCCTTTCTGGCCTTTCCCCTGGCGGCCTTGCTCGAAAAGGTGCGCGGTGAAAAAAGAGCCACCTGGGCCCTGCTGGCCCTCTTTGCTTTGCTCATTGTCTGGAACATGTTGGGCACAGCTCAGTTCGCCCTGCACTATGTCTCCAGAAGCGAAGCGCTGGCCGTGCGCGAGCTGACCGTGGACCGCTTCTTGCTGCCGCTGCAAATGCTGAGCGGCATGCGGCGCTGACGGCCGTCCGGGATGGCATCCTGAGCTGCGGCTGTTTGCTGCCGCGCCGTCTAGACGGTGAGCGAGGTCAGCGCCTGGCCCATACGGCCGCTCTTGAAGACCATCACCGCAAACACATGCTTGCCCGCCAGGACCAGCTTCTGGGGTGACGCGGTGCCAATCAAGATGTAGACCCCGGGGCGCTGCTCATCGGCGTGCACGATGTGCAGCTTTTCGAAGCTCAGCGCGCTGGGCGTCGGCGGCAGAAAGTAGGCGTCGAAGGCGCCCCCACCCAACTCCTTCACCGGTTCGCCGTCGGCGTTGGTCACCGAGACGACCAGCGCCCGGCCGACCCCCTCGCGTTCAAACTCTTCGATGCCCTGTCCCCAGGCATTAACAGCTTCTGCTTCAACGATCAAGCGGCTCATAGCCATGCCCTCCACAAACTAGTCTGTTTTACTGTCCCCTG
>JBJYWX010000550.1:1993-6167 GCA_046259695.1 Promineifilaceae bacterium (SeqCode)
GCCCCTGCGCTCCTCCGATCACTCATCAAACAAGCCGTCCACATCCTCGTCCGTAAAATCAAAGTCCTCGTCGCCGCCGCCGGCATCGCCGCCGCCTGAACCGGGCATTTCATACGGTTCCGCACCGGCGGGAAAAAGCTCCTGGTGCACGAGCCGGCTGCGCGTTTCCGTGCGGCTGGTGAAGACGTCGCCGTGCAGGGTGCAGTGCCACTGTTCGAGCACAAAGACCTGGAACGACTGGTAGAAATTGACGATCACCTGCGGCCCGTCGCTCAGGCTAGGGTCGTGGGCCACGTTCTGGCTGTGCTGCTCGCTGGTGGTCGACGATTCACTTTCCTCCACCGTGCCCGTCAGCCCGCTCACCTCGCCGGAGCCCGTGCGCTTGGAGCCGCTGGTGCGGCTGTTGCCGTAGGTCACATTGGTGGAAGAGCCGGGCTGCACGAAGTCGAGCACCTCCGCCTGCGGCTCATCGGCGGCCGTCTCGCGCTCGTAGCGGCTTTGCAGCGTGCAAATATCCGGTTTGAGCACGATGTCGCAGCGGCATTTAGGGTGCGGGCGCGACGGCCGTTCCATGTACGTGCCTTCGCGGTCGGTGCACTCGGCGCAGGGGCTGTCCTCGTCCCCTCCGCCGCGCGGGTGCCATTCATAAACATACAACTGCGTTTCCATTCTTAACCTCCTGCCGCCGCGCTAAAGCGCCGGCGCACCAATTCCTGCCGGAACGCGCCCGGCGTCAACCCATCGACCAGCCGGTAACTGCCGTCGGCATTGCGCAGCACCACGTCCCCCTTCTTCGCCCCGGCGGGCAGCAGCGCCCGCGGCTGGCGCAGCTGGTAAATCGTGATCTGGTCATTGATCTTACGCTTCCACAGGCTGGCCAGCAGCACCGTGTCTGTGGCCGCGCTGAAGGAAACAATCTGGAAAGGGGGCGCCTGCGGGAACTCATCGATTGAACCCAGGGTGTCAAAGACAATGGCGTCCGTCGCGCTGGGGGCGACAATCACGTCGCCCGCGAACTCGTCTAGCTGCAGGATCGGCTGGTCGGCGCCGGGCGCCAGCGTCGCCAGCAGGCGGGCGTGCGAGCCGGGCCGGGCGGCAAAGGTGCCCAGCCAGCTCTGGTGCTGGTCGGCGCTCACGGCCACGCGGTGCACGCCCTCGCCCAGTTCATCCAGAAAGACCAGCCCGTTTTCATCCGTTTCGCGCCGCAGGCGGCCCGTATCGTCGCTTTTGCCCGTGCCGTTCAGGCGCACCACGGCCCCGGCCAAGGGCGCTTTGGAGGCGCGGTCAAAAACGCGGATGTGCAGGCTGCCGCCCTGGCTCTTGCGCGCCGCTTCGAGCTGCCACTGCACGATCAGGGCCTCGTCGGGCACATCGGGAATGAGACCCTCCGACTGGCGCTGGGCCAGGGCGGCGCGGATATCGGTCGATGAGTCCAGCACCAGGTCGTTGTAGGTACGGTAGCCGGAAGCCACCAGCCCCTCGGCGAACTGGCCCGTCATCCCGTCCAGGCGCAGCAGCCGTGCCTGGGGCACGAACGAGCCCAACACCAGCTCCGCGCCGATGCCCGGCAGGCCGGCCAACAGGCGGCCGGTCGCGGCGGCGGGCAGCGCCAACAAATCTTCAATCGTCTTCAGGCCCAGTCCGGCCAGAGCCGTTTTGCGGGCCGGGCCGATACCTTCGATTTCATCGATAGGCCGGCCCTGGAAGCGCGTGGGCATAAGAAACACCTCCTCAATTGTGCGGCGCGTTCGCGCGCTGGTTCGACAGTAAGTAGGATTATAACATGAATTTACCGTTTGTCAGCCGCGCAGATGCGCGTGGGCCGTGGCCGTTGTCATTCCGAACACAGTGAGGAATCCCTGGAGCCTTACATCAAAGCAGGGGTACGGATTCAGCAAGGCCGCAGGTGCCTGCCCTGAGCGAAGCCGAAGGTGCCTGCCCTGAGCGAAGCCGAAGGTGCCTGCCCTGAGCGAAGCCGAAGGGATCCTTCAGGCTGCGCCTTCAGGATGACAAGCTCGCCGTCGTCGAGGCCGCGCCCACGCCAATCCCCCGCCCCCACGCCCCTGCGCGACATGGGGCACAGGGCCTGCCAGCCAGTGCGAAACGCCGTAATGCGAGACACGGTTTTTGGGCAAAGCGATCAGCGGCGCGGCGCGATCATGACATTTGGTACTATCGGAGCCGCAAGGGCGCGCGTTATAATAGACTTTGGTTTACGTGGAGCGCGAACGGCGGGACCGCGCCCGCTGCAATGCCTTGAACGTGTGTACCTGGTCTTGAGGAGCCCCAGATGAGCGTGCTGATCCAAGAAATGACCCTAAACGACTATGATGACGTCTACGCGCTGTGGCGCGAATCAGACGGTATCCTGCTGAGCGAAGTGGATGCAAGAGAGGATATTAAGCGCCTGCTGGAACGGAATCCGGGACTGAGCTTTGTGGCCCGCGACGACGCGCAGCTCGTGGGAGCCGTCCTCTGCACCCATGACGGCCGTCGCGGCTATATTGACCACCTGGTGGTGCGCGACACGTTTCGCCGCCAGGGCATAGGCAAAGCCATCGTGGCCCGCTGTATTTTCAACCTGATGCGGGTCGGCATTCGCAACTGGAATCTTTTTGTCCAGGAAGATAATCAAGATGCGCTCGCTTTCTGGAGCCGGCTCGGTTGGGACGAACGCGTGGAACTGGTGACGATGTCGCGTGGCGCAGAGTAGCGCCGCGGGCTTCTCTTTAATGCTAAAATATCCTAAGCAGCGCGTCCAAGTCGCGGCCAAAGGGAAAAAGACCATGACAGAAAGGGCAGACGAACAAACCGTCCTGGTAACTGGCGCGTCCGGCTACATCGCCGGGCACTGCATCTTACAGCTTCTGCAGCAGGGATACCGCGTGCGCGGCACGCTGCGCACGCCGTCACGCGCCGTCGCGCTGCGCCAGGCGCTGCTGCCGCACGTTGATCCCGGCGACCGGCTGACCCTGGTCACGGCCGATCTGCTCACGGACGACGGGTGGGCGGAAGCCGCCGCGGGCTGCGACGCCGTGCTGCACGTCGCCTCACCCAACGAGGAAAAGGAGCCGGACGACGAGCTGGCCTGGATCGCGCCGGCGCGTGATGGGACGCTGCGCGTGCTGCAGGCCGCGGCCGATGCCGGGGCCCGGCGCGTAGTGATGACGTCCTCGATCGCCGCCGTCTGGCCCGGCAATGACCCGCGCGGCAGAGTGTTCAGTGAAGCGGACTGGGCCAACACGGCGGTTAAGATCGGCGCTTATGCGCGCAGTAAGACCGAAGCCGAGCGCGCCGCCTGGGCCTTTTTGGAAGAGCTGCCGCCAGCCAGCGGGCTCGAGCTGGCGGTGATCAATCCCGGCTACGTCGTCGGGCCGATGCTGGACGACCGCGTGCCCACTTCGGCGGCCGTGGTCAGCAAGCTGCTGTATGCCGAAGTGCCAGGCTGTTTTGACATTGGATTTAACCTGGTTGACGTGCGCGACGTGGCCGGCGCCCACCTGCTGGCGATGACCCACCCCGACGCGGCGGGCAAGCGCTTCATTTGCAGCTCCGGCTACCTCACCTCGCAGGAGGTAGCCCTGGCGCTTAATGAAGCCTTTGGCGAACGCGGCTACCGCGTGCCGACCCGCATGCTGCCCAATATTGTCTTGCGGCTGGCCGGCCTCTTCGACAGCACGGTACGCCGCGCCCTGCCCGAGCTGGGGCGGGAGGTAGTGCTGTCAACGGAGCTGCTGCGGGAGACGCTGGACTGGCAGCCGCGGCCGCCCGAGGAGGCGGTCATCGCCATGGCCGAGAGCCTCGTCGCCCTGGACGCCTGAACGGCCGCCTACGCCCCGGCTCGCAGATCCGCATAGATTTGGCGGTAGGCCGGGTCGGAGCGGAGCCACAGGGGTTCCTCCTGGCTTGGGGGAGGATTGAAGCCGATGGTCTCTAATTCCGGTACCACGGCACGCACCGCCTCTTTCAGCTTGGCCACGGCCGTCTCTGAGAGAGCCAGGATATATTACAGTGACGTAGACCGGTACGTGTCAAAGCTCAAGCGGTCCCTTTCTTCGACCTCCAGGTACCATTCCTTCCATTCGGCTGGCCGTCCCGCGGCAATAGCGGCTAGGTTCTCGGCCAGCCGCGGTCTCCAGAAGGTGTAGTCGGCCACGTAGTCCTTGAAGGACCA
>JBJYWX010000551.1:0-6323 GCA_046259695.1 Promineifilaceae bacterium (SeqCode)
TCTCTTATTTTGAGACCCGAAATGTCCCATTAATTCTGACGACGGACAAGTTTCAGACTACCGGCGCAAGCTTGAAACCGCAAGACAACTCGGCCTGGATAGATTCATGTCAATGAGCTAGCCAGCAGATGCGATCTCGCAAGTTAGCGAACCAAGAACAGCCAACGACAACAACCTCTGATTGCTTGGATTTGGTCGTAAAGAAACCTGAGACTGCTAGTCCTTAGAACCCACATGTACCTGCTGGTATGGTGCCTGGGAACCAACCTCAGCCGGAGAGCCGCATATATGTTCTATTACAAGCCGGGCGGCTGGGTATAGCCTCAGAAGAAACGCAGTTTCGAGAAATCACGCACCAGCAAAGAACCGGAGGATAATCCCTCCGGTTCGTCTATTCTGCTGCAGGCTTAGCCAGTCACCAGGCGCCGCCAACCCTCAAATTGAAATCACCCGTTATCACGCTTTCCCCAACACGGCCGCCAGCAGCGCCATACGGATAAACATGCCGTTTTGCACCTGGCGGAAGTAAGCTGCGCGGGGATCGTCGTCGACCGCGTAATGGATCTCGCCGACGCGGGGCAGGGGATGCATGACGACCATCTTCTCTTTGGCTTCTTCCATCAGCTCCGGCGTGATCTCGTAATGGTCCTTGACCTCTTCATACTGCGCCATGTCGGAGAAGCGCTCTTTCTGCACTCGGGTGACGTACAGTACGTCCGCATTCTTGATTACGTCGGCCACGTCGTGCGTTTCGCGCACGTTGATGCCGGCATCGATCACCTCGTTCATAATGCTCAGCGGCATGCGCAGGATTTCAGGCGAGACAAAGCGCAGGCTGATATCGTACTGCAGCAGCAGCTTGGTCAGGGAGTGTACGGTACGGCCGTAACGCAGGTCGCCGACCATGGCAATCTTTAGCCCGTCGATTTTGCCCAGCTCGTCCTGGATGGTAAAGAGGTCCAACAGCGCCTGCGTAGGATGCTCGCCCGCGCCGTCGCCGGCGTTGAGCACCGGCACACTGGCATAATCGGCCGCCTGTTTGGCCGAGCCGGTCTGCGGATGGCGCAGGACAATGGCGTCCGAATACTGCTCCAAGGTACGCACCGTGTCAGCCAGCGTTTCGCCCTTGCTGACGGAGCTGAACTGCACGCCCTGGGTGATCGGTATGACCGAACCGCCCAGCCGTTCCATGGCGGCAATAAAGGACGAGCTCGTACGCGTGCTGGGTTCGTAGAAAAGGCAGGTGAGCACATGCCCTTTGAGCAAATCAATGCCGCCAGAGCGCCGCACGATTGCGCGCATTTCGCGCGCGCGGGCGAAGATGTATTCCAGCTTCTCGCGGTCGAACTGATCCGTAGAGAGGATGTCCATGCCGGTCATGCCGTTGCCGCTAAACTGCTTCTCCGGCAGCGATTCCAGGTCTACCAGGGGGGCCAATTGCTCGACTATCATTCTGATTGCTCCTCGCTAATTACTATTTCGAATCTGTTTGCAAAACAGCGCGTCGCGACGAGTGGATTCCGGCGCCAGGCATAAAAAAAGCCTGATCCCTAAAGGGGATCAGGCCTTTGATCTCTGAACAATTTCTGCGGGTCGCAGATTTTTCTTTCCGGAGCCAGTGATTCTTTTCATCATCATACGCACCGGAATCGTAGTGTAGCACGCTTTGACGGATGGAACAAAATACTCATGTGGCAAGTAGCAGGTGGCAGGGGATGGAAATGTGGAGACGCGGAGGGGCGGGGCGATTGTGGCATTCGGGGGAGGATGTGCCATACTAAGGGGCAAAGAGGTAGAGCTATGAGCGACCAGTTTATTTTTACCCCGTTTTTCCTGGACCAACCGTTTGCTGATCTCGATGACATGGTCGCGCCAGGCTGGAACGTCAACCGGCCGACACTGCCGGAAGGCGACACGCTGGCGCGGATGGCTGCACTCTACAACCCGCTGGCCGACGCCGTAGAAGCGGCGTTGGAGATGGGCGAACGGCCGATCAGCATCGCCGGCGACTGCTGCGCCTCCTTGGGCATGTATGCCGGTCTCGCGCGCGCGGGCATCAAGCCGTCCTTGATCTGGTTTGACGCGCACGGTGATTTCAACACCCCGGAGACGACGCCCAGCGGTTTCCTGGGCGGCATGCCGCTGGCCTGGCTGGTTGGCCGTGGCGACCAAACACTTCCCCTGGCATTGGACTTCAAGCCGTTAGCTGAATGGCACGTTATCCTTACCGACGCCCGCGACCTGGACCCCCTGGAAGCGGAAGCTGTGGAAAGCTCGGCGCTCAGCCATCTGCCCGCGGTAACCGATCTGGAGCGGGCGCCGCTGCCAATGGGGCCGATATGGGTGCACTTCGACGTGGACGTCATCGACGTTGTTGAGGCCCCGGCGGTGAGTTATCCGGCGGAAGGTGGGCCGTCCGTACGTGTGCTGGGTGAAGTGTTCCAGAAGCTGGCGGCGTCGCGGCAGGTGGAAGCGGTCTCCGTCTCGCTCTGGAACCCGGAACTGGATGTGGACGGCCGCACCCAACGTGTCGTGCTCAAACTGCTGCGGGCACTGCTGGCCTGATTGCTGCCGGACGGCCGTGCTCCTGTATAATCAACAGCAGGCGCGTGGCCGCCAAGAACATAATGGTAAATCTAGTCACGGAGAAAAAGCATGGAACAGCTTAAGAAGGACTTCACCACCGTTACCATCGCCCTCATGGTCGTTGCTCTGGCAATCAATATCGCCGTGGGCACGATTATCTACCAGCTTAAGATTCCATTTGTCTATCTGGACTCGATCGGCACGATACTGGTCGGTCTTGTGGCCGGGCCGTGGGCCGGACTCGTCACCGGCATCCTCTCCAATCTGTTATGGGGCATACTGGGCAATCCGGGCTACGTCCCTTATGCGCCCGTCGCCGGCGTCATCGGCCTGATGGCCGGCTGGTTCGGCGGCATGGGCTGGTTCAAGAGCTGGTGGAAGTGGCTGCTCGCCGGCCTGCTCACCGGCCTGATCGCAGCCTTGCTTTCGGCGCCGATAACGGCCTATGTTTATGGTGGGGTCACCGGAGCCGGCACCGACCTGATCGTTGGCATGTTTCGCGCCACCGGCTCCAGTATCATGGAAGCAGCCCTGGGGCAGGGATTGATCACTGACTTGATCGACAAAACGCTCTCCTTCTTCCTGGTCTGGTTGATCGTCAAGGCGCTGCCGACGACGCTGCTTTCGCGTTTCCCGCGTTCCGAGAATGTGCTGGAAGGCGGCGACCTCGACCTGGACAGCGTGCTCGACGATTAGATCGTGACAACGTCTACACTGTACCTCGACCGCGACCGCGGGCTGCAGCGCCTCAATCCGCTGACGAAACTCGCCCTGGTTTTTCTGCTCGTCGTACTGGCCCTGGTCCTGCCCGGCATGTGGGCCGGCTACGCCGTCTTTCTGTTGGGCGTGGTGCCCCTGGCCTTGTGGGGCGGCATTCTGCGGCCGTTGTGGAGCGCCCTGTGGAAGATCGTGCTGCCCTTCGCCATTTCCATGTTCATCATCCAAGGTCTCTTCTGGACCGATGGCACGCCGGTCCTGACGATTGGCCCTTTGTCACTCAAGGCGGAAGGCCTTATTTTCGCCACGACCATCAGCGGCCGTTTGCTGGCCATCATGGGCAGTTTCCTGCTTTTCTCCTTCGGCACCCCACCTGACGACTTGATGATCGCCCTGGAACAGCGTGGCGTGCCCAGCGGCGTCACCTACATCATTCTGTCCACGATCCAGCTCGTACCCGGTCTGCACGTGAGGTCGGAGAAAATCCGCGACGCGCAGCGGGCGCGCGGGCTGGAGACGGAAGGCAACCTGCTGCAGCGCATGCGTTCCATGCTGCCGCTGGTGGAGCCGCTGATTTTGGGCAGTATCATTGATGTCGACGAGCGGGCCATCGCCCTGGAGGCGCGCGCTTTCAGCAGCGTCGGGCCGAAGAGCTACTATCACACCGTGCCCGACCGTTCTTGGGAGCACGTGCTGCGCTGGGTCCTGCTCGTGGCTGCCATCCTGCTCGTTCTGCTGCGTCTCTTCGGACCGCTTATTTTGCGTATAGCGAGCAGCGGCGGATGATGATTAACCTGCAGGAGCTTTCCTACGCTTACCCACAGGCCACAGAGCCTGCCCTGCACAAGGTGACGCTGCAGGTGCCGGAGGGCCAATTCCTGGCCGTGGTTGGCGGCAACCGCGCCGGCAAATCCACGCTCAGCTACGCGCTCACCGGTTTTATCCCCCACTATTTTAAGGGAAGCTATCGCGGCACAATCGAAGTGGCCGGGATGGACCTGACCGAACACACCTTGGGCGAAATCGCTGCGGTGGTGGGCCTGGTATTCTCTAACCCGTTCAACCAGATTTCCGGGGCACGCTTTACGGTGGAAGAGGAAGTGGCGTTCGGCCTGGAGAATATGGGAGTACCGCAGGAGGAGATGCCGGGACGGGTGGCACGCGCCATGGAACTTACCGGTCTCACCGGTCTGGAGACGCGCAGCCCCTATGCCCTCTCCGGCGGCCAGCAGCAGCGCCTGGCGCTGGCCTCGATGATCGTAATGCGCCCGCGCCTGCTGGTGCTCGATGAGCCGACATCACAGCTAGATCCGTTGGGCAAGAAGGAGGTCTTTGCCGTGCTTGACCGCCTGGCGCATGATCAGGAGATGACGGTGGTAATCATCGAGCATGAGCTGGAGTGGATCGGCCGTTTCGCCGACCGGGTAATTGTGATGCACGATGGGCGCATCGTCAACGACGGCGAGCCGCGGGTCGTACTGGCTGACGAAAACCTGATCACTTATGGCGCCGGCAACACGGTGTATACCCGCGCCGCTCGGGCGGCGCGCGCTGCCGGCAAGGCGCCGGCGGATGGCCCGCTGCCGGTCACGCTGCAGCAGGCGGTGGCATTCTTCTCATGAGCAATATACCGGTGGACATTATCGTTGACCAGGTGACTTTCGCCTATTCGCCGGAGGTGGTCGCCTTAAGGGAGGTAAGCCTCACCGTCGAGCAGGGCGAGACGGTGGCGATTGTCGGCGAAAATGGGGCCGGCAAGTCGACGCTGGCCAAGCACCTGAACGGTCTGCTGCGGCCCTCTTCGGGCACCGTGACCGTCGGCGGCTGGGATACGCGCCAGCACACGCCCGGTGAACTGGCGGCACGGGTGGGTTTCGCCTTCCAGAATCCTGACGACCAGTTGTTCAAGCGTTCCGTGGAGTCGGAAGTGGCATTTGGTCCTGAGAATCTTGGCTTTAGCGAAAGCGAAGTGCAGGAGGCAGTGGCCGGAGCGCTGGCGGCGACCGGCCTGACAGACGATGCGGACAAGCACCCTCATGATCTGCACAGTTCGCTGCGGCGCATGGTGGCCCTGGCGGCGACGCTGGCCATGCGCACGCCGGTGGTGGTGATTGACGAGCCGACGATCGGCCAGGACGCGAACGGCATTGCCCAGTTGAGCGACATTATCGGCGCTCTGCACCAGGACGGCCGTACGGTGATCGCTATTTCGCATAATATTGATTTTTGCGCCGCCAACTTCAGGCGCATTGTGGTTATGGCCGGTGGGCGCATACTGGCCGACGGCCCCGCGGCCGAGGTATTCCAGCAAAAAGAGATCCTGGCCGAGGCGCACGTGGAACCGCCACAGCTCCTGCGCCTAGCCGACGCCCTGGGTCTAAGCCTTTCGTCCATCGACCTGGACGCCTTTCTGGCCCGGCTGGACGCCGGAGCGCAGCGGACCGCCTAGGGGGAGAGCAGCATTTGCTATGGTGTATATATTAGGCAATCTGATCGTTGATTTCTTGTTGTACATCGAAGCGTTTCCGGTGGAGGCGCGCTCGCTGCAAGGCGTGTCGCACGTGGCTATTGGCCCAGGTGGGGCCTGCAACGTGGCCATTGTCGCCTCGCGCTTTGGCCTGCACGTAACCAGCCTGGGAGAGCTCGGCGACGATTATTTTGGCGAAATCGTGCGCGAAGGATTGCGGCGCGAGGGCATCAATACGGCTTCGATCATTGCCAACAAGCACAGCGCGACGCCCGTGGCCGGCGTCCTGGTTGACCCGCAGAGCGAGCCCGGCTACCTGGGTTATCCGGGCGAACTGGCGCTGCAGGCACTGCCGGACGCGTGGCGTGAGGAGCTGGCCGGTGCTGAGGCGCTGTTCGTCGATGGCTGGATCGAGTACGCGGCGATGAAGGACGTGATCCTGGACGCGCTGCAAACCGCGCGGCGCGGCGGCGCACTGACCCTGTTTGATCCTGGCCCTGGCAACCCGCGACAGGATAACGCCTGGCATATCGAGGCCGCAGCGCTGTCCACG
>JBJYWX010000552.1:0-3868 GCA_046259695.1 Promineifilaceae bacterium (SeqCode)
TCGGCTCATCACCAGGGAGCGGATTTCCACCCGCGTGCTGTAGGATATGCCCCAATCACCGCGGACAAAATCGCTCAGCCAGTTGAGATACTGGGCCGGCAGGGGATCATTCAGACCAAATTCCTCCCGATATGCCTCCAACTGCTCTGGCCCTGCCTCACGGCCGAGCACTACGCGCGCTACATCCCCAGGAAGGAATTGTGTCGCAGCAAACACGATCAATGACGTGATCAAGAGCGTCACAATCAGAAACAGCAGGCGTCTCAAGATATATGAAGACATGGTTAGCCGCCCCCCGACTTATGTTCGCGCACGCGGGCGCCTTCGGATAGCCCCGCCTGCTGAGAATCCTGCAGTTCCGGCAAAGGAATGTGGCAGAGAATCCCATCGCTTGCTCCAATCTCACGCCACGGTGGCGATTCATCGCGGCAAATGTCGCCCACATAGCGTGGGCATCGTGGGTGAAACGGACAGCCTGACGGAATATTGATTTGGCTCGGTATGTCCCCTGTAAGTAATGTATATGGCGCCTGCTTACCAGGCTCCATCTGCGGAATCGCGGCAAGAAGCGCCTCAGTGTATGGGTGCATAGGCGGAACAAACAGGCTGGAGGCGTGCGCCAGCTGCATAATCCTGCCGAGATACATGACTGCCACCTGATCTGCCATGTAGCCGACGATAGACAGGTCGTGAGAAATCAGAATTAAGCTTGTTTCCCGCTCCGCCTGCAGTTCCTGCAGCAAATTCAAGATTGACGCCTGCACAGAAACATCAAGGGCAGATACTGGCTCATCTGCTACCAGAAGATCGGGTGCGGTCGCGAAAGCCCGCGCGATGGCTACCCTCTGCTTTTCGCCTCCGCTCAGCTGAGACGGAAAACGATCGAAATAGTCTGCTGGCAGGCGCACAGCCTGAAGCAGCGCTCTGGCCCGCAGCCTTGCTTCAGGGCCTGAAAGGCCAAGCAGCAGGCTGAATGGCCTCTCCAGAGTCTGGCCCACGGTCAAATGCGGATTAAGCGCCTCATCGGGATTCTGGAACACATATTGCAGTTGCTCCATCACCTCGCGAGGGCGCGCATCCAAAGCGGGCGCCAGTGGGAACTGCAATAGCATTATCTCGCCTGATGTACGTTCAATAAGCCCTAAGACAGCGCGCGCCAGGCTTGTCTTGCCGCTGCCGCTCTCGCCTACAATACCGAGCGTCAGCGGCTTCCGAAGGGCAAGCGTGACCCCGTCGACAGCACGAACAACCGGTTTCGGTCGCCGGTTCAGGACCTCTCTAAACGTTCGCCGGCCCTCAAAATAGACTTTCAAGTTTGCTATTTCCAGAACAACCTCTTGGGACCCGACAGGCGCGGGCATGGTACTCGCCGGCTGTCCGACAGCGGGAAATGCCTCTCCGGCCGCCATCTCCGGCCATCTGAAGCAGCGTGCACCCCGGTCGCTGCTAATCTTGTCCAGGGTGGGCCGCTGTTCCACGCACTTATCTATGGCAATTGCGCAGCGCGCTGCAAATACACACCCTTTTTGCCGTTCAAACAGCGAAGGAAGTTGGCCGGGAATCGCCCGAAGGGACATAGTCGCCTTAGATTGGCCAATCTGTGGCACACTGTTAATCAGTCCTTCTGTGTAAGGATGCAGTGGCTGCGAGAACAGGTCGCCAGTAGGCGCGTCTTCAACCAGCTCCCCTGCGTAGAGCACAGCCACACGTTCGCAAATAGAGGCAACTACGCCGAGATTGTGAGTTACATAGAGAACCGCGGTTCTGCGCTGCTCCGTAAGTTCTCGGATCAGTTCGAGTATCGATGCCTGGGTTGTGACGTCAAGGCCGGTAGTTGGCTCGTCGAGGATGAGCAGTTTGGGCTCTGTACTGAGGGCCATTGCAATGAGAGCCCGCTGCTGCATGCCGCCGCTAATCTGATGCGGATAGCTGCCGGCCACGCGTGCCGGATCGGGAACGCGCACCATCTGCAGCAGTTCAACTGACCTAGCCCGAGCTTCATGCCTACCCATAGCCTCGTGCCGTCGCAGTATTTCGGCGATCTGTTCGCCTATACGTATAGAGGGGTTCAGAGCGGCCTGGGGATTCTGCGGTACAAGGGCAATCTGTTTGCCCCAAATATCACGCATCTGATTGGCAGCGAGTAGAAGCAAATCTAAGCTGTCGAAGCGTATAGATCCTTGTTCGACACGGCCGTCTGGCCCCAGATACCGCATGATCGCCAGCGCTACGGTACTCTTACCTGAACCACTTTCGCCCACCAGACCATAGGTTTGTCCCTCCTCAATTCGCAGCGAAAAATCACGCACCGCAGCCAACCAGTTGTCGCCACCACGGTAACTAACTTTCAGATCCTCTATTTCCAGAACAACGTTTGCCATAATAGTGCGTTCAATGCTCGCCTAGCAGGGCGCGTTTGAGGCCATCGGCCATCAGATTGACGCCAATTACCAATAAGGCAATAGCCGCCGCAGGGAAAAACAGCGACCATGGTAGCTGTGTAACATGTGGGCGCGCTTCCGCGACCATGAGGCCCCAATTAGGGCTCGGTGGTTGCACGCCTACGCCCAAGAAACCGAGGGATGCCACCAGGAAAATCGCGTAAGAAAAGCGCAGTGCGCCTTCGACGGTGAGAGCAGGCAGTACTGATGGTAGTATTTCGCGAAACAATATCCGTGCTTCCGTTTCTCCCTGGATGCGGGCAGCTTCGACAAATGCCTTCTCGCGGACAGAAAGCACCACGCTGCGCGCTACCCGCGCCACGATCGGCGTATAGACGACGACGATCACTAGCAGCACGCTGTAGCGTGAGCGGCCGATTGTTCCCAGGAGTAGCAGCGCCAGCAGCAAGGCCGGCAGTGCCAACAGGCTATCGAAGAACCGCATCAGGAGTTCATCTGCCCAGCCGCGCCTGTAGCCGGCCAGCAAACCGAAAAAGGTGCCTAGAACGACCGCGAAGAGGGTACCCAGTCCGGCCTCCAGCAGCACTTCCCGGGTCCCATACAGCACCCGGCTAAACACATCACGGCCGAGGTGGTCTGTACCGAACCAGTGCGACGCCGATGGCGCCTGTCGCGCGTCGGCATAGACCTGCTCATTTGAACCGTAAGGCGCTATCGCTGGTCCAACAATCGCAAGAAGCAGGAATACCAACACGACGGTCGTGCCGAATGCGGACATGGGCCGCTCATACAGCCGGCGGAAGGTTGAAAATAAGCGCCGCCCCTCCTGTGGGGCGACGCTTGTACCCAGCGTGGAATCTGGGAGGCTCATGAAGTGTGGCTACGAACTGACCTGTACTACATCACGGAAGTCGGTCCGGCCTGCAAAAGCCTTGAGTTCGAAATTTGAGAAATCGTCGCGGATCGCCCCAAACTGGGCGAAAAAGTAAGGTATAAGGATCGGGCCGCGCTCACTCAAGATGCGTTCAATATCCCGGTAGGTCTTTACGCGAGCGCCATCGTCAAGCGTTGTGGCCGCCATCGCCACTAGTTCATCGAACTCCGGATCACTAAAGTGTGATTCATTCCACTTAGCACCCGTGACGAGCATAGTATCAAGGTAGAACTGAGGATAAGGTCGCGAGCCCCAGCCCGTAATGCCCAGATCGACTTCCAACCAGCCATCATCGCCATAGTAGACACTTTCAGGTTCGACGCTTATTTCTATCTCTATGCCGGCTTCCGCCCATTGTTCCTTTAGGACAGCAGCAAGGTCAGGCCGTCCGCCGGTGTCAGGAACATGGAGAGTCATGCTTAGAGGGTTGTTTTCGTCAAAGCCGGCCTCTGCTAGGAGGGCGCGCGCCGCTTCGACATCATGTTCCGGTGGAACAATGGTGGGGTCGTAGTACTCCCCGTAGAGCGGCCCG
>JBJYWX010000553.1:0-4248 GCA_046259695.1 Promineifilaceae bacterium (SeqCode)
CGAACGTCTTTATAAATCCCTCGATCTCGAGCCGTACTTCACGCCAAAATCTTGACCTTTTGCCTCGTGGGCATCAAGTCGGCCGACTTACGAGAAACTCTGTCCGCCTCTCAAAAAAACTCGAGTAAAACAGCCCTCAATCTAAAATCAAATACCCTGGCAGTATACGGCCTTCATTCTCAAAACAAAGCGTAGATGTGGTATCATTATGGGCACCAGTTAACCAATCGCTTCTTGGCTGAGCGAGACATGGTTATTCGTAGCTGGGGTGTTGGAGGGAACAATGAGCATCCAGTTGACCCAGAGCGATTTCGACCGGCTGGCCGGTTTATTGGCCGCCCTGCCGGATTTTCGTCTTCCCGAGTACCGCCTCGATTTTTTGGACGGCATCTTTGCCGGGTCAGCGCGCCGGGATGATATTCTGGGGCAGATCAATGTCAGCGGCCCGCCGCGCGGCGTCGCCATACGCGTCATCACGATCTTAACCAGGTTTGGCCAGGATGAACCAGGCCAGGAAACCCTGGGCGTGTTGATAAACACACTGCTGAGCTACATCGGCAGCGGAGAAGATGCCGACTTCCTGCGCGGTCTCTTCACCCGCTACCCGCTTGAGGGCGACCCGCTGGCCACACGCGGTCTGGGGGAGTGGCGCGGGCACGAATCGCAGGCTGATGTGCAGGAAAAGGTGATCGGCGAAAATACGCTGCGCGACATACGCGTGCTGGAGCTGGCATTGGACGCTTCGCGGGCCGTCGTGCGCATCAGCGGCGAGAAAACCGGCAGCGGGTTCCTGGTCGGTCCCGGCCTGGTGATGACCAACAACCATGTGGTTGGCTCTGAACCGGCGGCGCAACAGAGCATGATCACGTTTAACTACCAGCTCGATCGCCAGCTGCAGCCGGCGCAGTCCCACACGACGCGCGCCCTGCCGGGTGGTTTCTTCTATACCAATCCCGACCTCGATTTCACGCTCTTCGAGATTGAGGAAGCGCCTGATGAAGCACAGCCCCTTCTTCTGGCCCGCCAGCGCCTGCGGCGCGACGAACGCGTCAATATCATACAGCATCCCGGCGGCCACTACAAAAAAGTCTCCATGCAGAACAATTTTGTCGCCTTCGCCGACGCGCGAGACATCCAGTACCTGACGACGACAGAGCCCGGCTCCTCAGGATCACCGGTCTTTAACAATGACTTTCTCGTCGTGGGCATTCACCACAGCGGCGGTAACCTCCTGGAGCCGGGTACGAATCGCCGCTACCTGCGCAATGCCGGCAGCAGCATGATGGCTGTTCTCGATGACCTGCGCGTCAATGCGCCGGAGATGTACGAGCAGCTGCAAATTCAATGATAGAAGCGTTTTGCCGGGGACTCAGCTAACTGTGGGAATCAAGATATCATGCCCGCCCTACCGCCTGATCTAGCGAGAGAAATCAGAGCCTTTTTCGAACCCTTTTTTCGGCTGGAGGTCGATCGCCCGGACCAGCTGGCGATACCGCTCGGCGCCTGGGAAGGGTACAGCCAGATCGTCTTTGAGGGCAGCGCCTACGACTTCAGCCAGCGTCTTATTTTCCAGCTGCCCGATGACCAATTGAAGGCCGTCCTGGCCTCAATCGCTTCCGATTCCGGCGAGATAGGTCAGCAGCAGGCAGACGGTTTTCAAGCAGCCATCGATGACGCCACACGGCGGATGGCCGCGGCGGCAGCCGGCTCGCTGCGCGCCTATTACCAGAGCATCGTGCGCGACCTCTCGTCGCCGCGCTATGAACTCGACCGGCGTTTTGTGCAGCTCACGATGCTGCTCGATCAAGGACCGGAGGCGCAGGGCGTGCGTTTCGTGCCCGATATGCAGCAGCGCCAGTACGACAGCCTGGTCACGCTGCAGGAGGAGATCGATGATCGGGCGCTGGTATTGCTGGGCCGGCCCGGCAGCGGCAAAACGACGCTGCTGAAACGGCTGCAGTTGGAGGTGGCCTGGGAGGAACTGGCAGGGTCGACAGGAAAGGTGGCTTTTTTCGCACCGCTGAACGCCTTTCGCGGACCGCACCGCGGCGCGCCGCCGCCACCGCCGCGCGACTGGCTGGCCGGTCTCTGGCGCAGCCAGATGCCGCAGCTTGATGATTTCGAAACGCTTCTTGTAGGCGGGCGTCTGCTGCTGCTGCTCGACGGTCTGAACGAAATCCCGCACAGCGATGCGCCGGAGTACCGCGAGCGGGTTGAACAGTGGCGCGATTTTGTGCAGCAGACCCTGCCTTATGGGAATACGGTTTTCTTCAGCTGCCGCAGCCTTGACTACAGCGCGTCATTAAGCAGCGAGGCCGTCCCCGTACGCCAGGTGCGCGTCGAACCCCTGGCGCCGGCGCAGATCGAAGATTTCTTGCAGCAGCACCTGGGAGATGGGAGCGGCGCGGCGGTCTACGAGCAGCTCCGCAAAGACGAACGGCAGTTAGAGCTCTATTCGACGCCGTTTTTCCTGCGCCTGCTGGCCGGGCAAATTGGCGACAGCGGCGAGATGCCCGCCGGCCAGGCGGCGCTGCTAACCGGCTTTGTGCGCCGTACGCTGCACCGCGAGGTCGTAGAGCGCCACCACCATCTCTTTGAACCGGACGGCTTGTTGAGCGCGGATGATGCGCAGCAGGTGATCCAAAAGATCTGGGACGGGCCCTTCGACCTGCCGGGGGAGGGTCTCCTGATCCCGCGGCTGGCGGCGCTGGCATTTGCCATGCAGGATTCGAAAGAAGAGGGCGAAGCAAGCCAGGTGCGGGTCAAGGAAAAAGAAGCGCGCGATCTGCTGGCGCTACCGCAGGCGCGGGATCTGATCGCCGCCGGCATCCAGCTGAATGTGCTGGACAAAGACCTGGCGCGGCGCGAGATTCTCTTTTACCACCAGTTGATCCAGGAATATTTCGCCGCTCGCGTGCTGGCTCACGAGCAGGACGCGGAGCGCGTATTCGTGCCCTGGCGCGTCGGGGAAACTGCGCCGGCACTGGAGGAGGAAGTGGCGCGGCTGGAAATCAGCGACCCGCTGCCCGGTTTGCCGGCTACCGGCTGGGAGGAAACAACGCTCCTGGCCGCGGCCATGGCGCATGACCAGGACCAGTTTGTAGGGGACCTGATCGCGGCCAATCTGCCCCTGGCCGCGCGCTGCGCCGCCGCGCCGGAAGTGACCGTCTCTTCCTCGCTGGTGCAAACCCTGCAGGAGGCGCTGCTCGCGCGCATCGGCGACGCGCAGGCCGACCTGCGGGCGCGCATCGCCGCCGCGGAAACGCTGGGCGAACTGGGCGATCCCCGTTTCCAACGCCGCGAGGGCCCTTTTGGCCCCTACCTGCTGCCGCCCCTGGCGGCCATAGCCGGCGGCACTTACACCATTGGCGCTGACGAGGGGCCATTTGATGACGAAAAGCCGGCCCACCCCGTGCCCATCAGGGACTTTGAGATGGGCCTTTTCCCGGTGACCAATGCCGAGTATGCGCTCTTTATCAAGGCCGGCGGCTACGACAATTTGGAGTGGTGGGAAACGGAAGCAGCGCAGGCCTGGCTGCGCGGTGAAGGGAGCAGCGAAGGGCAAAAAGCGTGGGTCTATGATGTGAGAGAGCAACTGCAAGGGCTATCTGATGAAGCCATTCGCGCCGGAACTTTCACGCCGGAGCAGATTGAGGCTTATCTGTGGATTAAACACGCAAACGAGGATGAGCTTGAAGCGCAGCTGGCGGAATGGTACCCGGAAGGCAAGATCTACAAAGAACCGGAATTCTGGAGTGACGGCCGTTTCAATCCCCCCGCGCAGCCGGCAGTTGGCGTCACCTGGTTTGAAGCGCGCGCTTACTGCGCCTGGCTGTCGGAGCAGACCGGCGAGCGCTACGAGCTGCCGTCGGAAGCGGAGTGGGAGGCGGCGGCGCGCGGATTAGAGGGACGCGACTATGCGTACGGCCGTACCTTTGACGCGGCGCGCTGCAACACCTTTGAAACGCACATCCGCCGCACCACCCCGGTGGGCGTTTTCCCCGGCGGCCGTACGCCGGACACGGGTATTTACGATCTCAGCGGCAACATCTGGGAGTGGACCAGCAGCATCTACAAACCCTACCGGTATGATCCTGCTGACGGCCGTGACGCGCCGCAGGACGCTGCCGCGCGTCGTGTGCTGCGCGGCGGGTCCTGGCGCGGCGATCGGGACCTCGCGCGCGCGGCGTCCCGCAGCGGCAGCGATCCGCGTTACCGCGACTTCGATGACGGTTTTCGGGTGGTGCG
>JBJYWX010000554.1:0-2772 GCA_046259695.1 Promineifilaceae bacterium (SeqCode)
AAGCAGGCGGCAAAACAGGCTTCCAGTTCCTCCGGGCGGTCGCGGGTCAAACCCAAGATGGTGATCAGCGAGGTGTAGGCTCGCACCTGCAGCGCTTCATCGCCAATCGCCTCGGCCAGGGTCAATGCCCGGCGGAATGCATCATAGGCGGCGGAAAGCGAGCCACTTTCACGCATGCACCAGCCGGTATTGTAGTCTGCCAGGGCCAAACCGCGCCGGTCGCCTTCGGCAGTAAAGATCGTTTGCGCGGCCTCAGTTGCCGCTAACGCCTCGTCATACTCCGATTGGGCCAACGCCAGTTCACCAACGGCCAGCAGCGCGTAGCCGCGTGCCAGCGTGGGCGCGGGCGCGCCCTTTAGCGCTTCCTCCAGCCAGGCCCGCCCTTCGGAGTTGAAACCGCGATCATACCAGAACGTGCGCAGATCGCCGGCGAAGGTGAGCGCGGCGGTGGGGTCCGTGTCCAAATAGTAGCGCAGCGCCGCCCGCAAGTTATTCAGCTCGCCACTAAGTCGCTGCAGTGCGCTTCTTGTTTGCGGTCCCGCTGGGCCGGCGCTCAAAGACGCCAGTTCGCGGAAATAGCCGGCGTGGCAGGCAAGGGCGGCGGCCGTCTCTCCGTTGCGGCCTAACAGCTCCAGCCCGTATTGGCGAATAGTGTCGAGCTGCTCAAATCGTCTTTCACCGCCGCCGGCAGGAACCGTCTGGATCAGGCTCTTAGCCAGCAGAGCCTGCAAAATTCCGGGGTCCCGATCGCACAGCAGCGGCGTCTCGACGGTAAAGCCGCCAATGAACACCGCTAGCTGGCGAAAGAGGTATTTTTCGTCGGGTGATAGATGCTGGTAACTCTGGCCAATGGCCTCACGCAGCGTCGCCTGGTGATCGGGCAGGTCGCGCGGGCCGTGGCCCAGAAAATCGAGCGGCGCGCGCTGCACGCCTTGCAGGATTTGCTCCAGCGTGTATAGGTCGCAGTGTACGGCGCTTAGTTCGATGGCCAGGGGCAGGTAGTCCAACCGCTTGCAAACCTCCGCCAAGCTCTCCGTGGGCCTGAAGGCCGGATCTACGGCCGTCGCCCGCTGTCTGAACAGCTCTTCAGCCACCTCGGCCGCCAGCGGCGGCACGCTGTAGCGCTGTTCGGCACGCAGGTGCAGCCGTTCGCGGCTGGTGACCAAAATGAAGAGGCCGCCGCAGGTCGCAAGCAGCTCTACCACAAAACCGGCCGCATCGATTACCTGCTCGAAATTGTCCAGCACCAGCAGCAGTTCCTTGCGCTGAACGTAGCTGATGATACGCCTGATCGGCGGCTCAGAGGAATCAGGGATAGCCAGCTCGCCTGCTACCGCGGCGGGCACCAGGCCCGGATCCTCAATCTGTGCCAGTGATACGAAGCGAGCGCCATCGTGAAAGAGCGGCGCCATCCTGGCGGCCACGGCCAGCGCGAGCCGTGTCTTGCCGATACCTGGCGGGCCAAGCAGGGTGACGAGACGGCCGGGGCCGTCCATCAGCCGTTTGGAGATGGCCTCAATCTCCTTTTCGCGGCCCAGGATGGGCAGGGGCGGGTGCGGCAGCTCCGGCGCCGCAGCCAGCAGCATGGTTGGTTTTTCGCCGCGTGCCAGGCGCGCTAGTTCGACCAGCTGTTCCGCCAAACGCGGTTCGGATTCCAGCCCCAGCGCCGGTACAAAGAGCGACTCCACATCGGCGACGACCGGCAGGCGCCGCCCCTTTTCCAGGCGCGAAATTTGTGACTCGCTGCTGCCGACCGCTGCTGCCAATTCGCCCTGCGTCATAGCCGCGTAGCTGCGCAGCAGGCGCAAATATTCGCCGAAGCCGTTAGCTGGGGCTGGAGAGGCTGAGGAGGGTACTAGCACTACAGTCTACCGTAATCGCTTGGCTACCAAAAAGCGCTCTCTATTTTAGAAACGTCCGCCCAGCCCGGCAAAAAGCTCGCCCTGATTCACATTTGGCAAGATTTTGGCAAGAATCCGGCCTCAATGTTGGAGCGGCTATGTCATACTTAATAAAGTGCGGAGCAAGCAGAGCTATTTTGGAGATTCTAGAGCCAGATCGTTTGCTGCTCAGGTATCTGGAAATGGACGACCTGGAGCGCCTGTTCGCGCTTTACCGGGACCCGGACGTCAAGTGCCATTTCCCGGAAGGGACTAAGTAACCAGGAAAGAACTGGCGCGGTTGGTTGATTGCCGTCCGCAGTACCCCGATCTGGGATTGTGGGCGACCTCGGGCCGTTTTTGCTTTACGCCGGCGCGCGGCCGGTCTCGTGAGGAACCTATTCTTAATTGGGAGTGACGATGACAAAATCAACCTATTTTCTCTTGTTAGGGTTGCTGCTGGCGGCCTTTTTCGCTGCCGGGCCCGCGCAGCCAACCGTGGCGGCGCCGGAATCGAATGCCGTGGTCGGCAATGGCACCCCCGCGAGCTGCACCGAAGCCAACTTTGATGCTGCCCTGGTCACGGCCCATGCCGCCGGCGGTGGCAACATTTCGTTCGACTGCGGCGGCGCGGCGACAATTGAGTTTACGTCCGAGAAACTCATCACCAACGCGCTAGTTACCATCAATGGCGATGGCAAGATTACGTTCAGCGGCGGAGATAAGGTGCGCCTTTTCCAGATAGGCAAGACCGGCCACCTGTTGTTGAACGATATCACCTTGAGCCATGGATATGTGGGCTACCTCCAGGGCGGCGGCGCCATATTGAATTATGGCTCCGTCTCCCTCGACAACACCACGATTCGCGACAGCCATACCAGCCCCGGTTACA
>JBJYWX010000554.1:2782-3537 GCA_046259695.1 Promineifilaceae bacterium (SeqCode)
AGCGGCGGCGCGCTTATGAGCCAGGGCCCAACCACCATCTCAAACAGCCTGTTTGAAAACAACAGCGGTGGCAGCGCCGGCGCTCTTTTCCTGCTGGGCGAGACCGTGAAGGCTACTATCACCGGCAGCACCCTGCAAAACAACGCCACAAGCAGTTCCGAGTATGGTTACGGAGGCGCGATAGCGGCTTGGTTTGGCGCCGATGTCACGATCAGCGACTCCCGCTTGCTGCACAACCAGGCCCGCTACGGCGGAGCGCTCTACAACGAGAGCAAAGACGCGGATATCGTGCTGGATGAGGGTACCATCGTGGCCGAAAACGCGGCCACACTCAGCGGCGGTGGGATTTTTAACAGTTACGGCAAGCTGACCTTGACCGGTATAACGCTAAAAGACAACAGCGCGGCCGAAGATGGCGGTGGGCTTGAAGTCGGATGGTCAGGCTCGGCAAGCCTGACGGACGTCACCCTAGAGGGCAATACGGCCGGCGCTGATGGCGGCGGCGCTAACAGCAGCGGAGGCGCGGCGACATTCCTGCGCACCACCTTCATCCATAACGATGCCGGCAGCAACGGCGGTGGATTTTCGCTCAGCCAGCTCGGCACCGCCCTGCTCACGGAGAGCCTGATGACAGAGAACAGTGCCAATCAAGGGGGAGGATTCAGCAATTCAAATGCCACCTTGACGCTGCAACAGTCGACCGTCAGCCACAACAGCGCCGTCGCGAACGGCGGTGGCATCTTCAACAAGGGCGT
>JBJYWX010000555.1:0-3061 GCA_046259695.1 Promineifilaceae bacterium (SeqCode)
CACTGGAAGTGATCCATGTTCTTCGAGTTGATGAAAATCTCGAAAGGACGGCGGAGCTCGTGTTCGGTGGCGGGATTGAGAATGATGTCGTTGATCGTTACGTACAACGCATGCTCGGACAGAGGTGTCTTGACCTTGTAAGTCGACCCCAGCAGCATTTCCGGGCGCTCGAGCTTTTCGTGCAGGTGGACCACCTTATCCGGCATCTCAGACTCGCTCCCCAAGTCTGCTGCAGCGGCACCTGGGGCTCTCTCTTCCGTGCCCTGAACGAGGCCGTAACCGACGATTTTCTGCTCAATTTTGATAGCCATTGTCATGTCTCCAAAACTCGGCTCAGTAAAGCCCGAGCCAGTGTATTCGCTTAACCAAAGAATCGGCCGCATAATGTGTGACTCAGACGTCACATAGTTGGCCTCTTGAGCTAGAATTTGCCGTAATAGCCCTCCTTGATCGCATCGTAGAGATTGGCTGCGGTGTGAACTTCTCCATCGTATTCGATCTCTTCATTTCCCTTAACTTCGAGCGTCGAACCATCTTCGAGCGTAAAGGTGTAGATGGTGTTCTCGAGATCCTTTTCCTTGACCAGTACGCCCTGAAATGCTTCTGGATTGAACCGGAAAGTCGTACAGCCCTTGAGGCCGCGCTCATAAGCGTACAGGTAGATATCCTTGAACTCCTCAAACGGATAATCCGTGGGTACGTTCGCGGTCTTGGAAATACTGGAATCAATCCACTTCTGGGCAGCGGACTGGATATCGACGTGCTCTTTAGGCGTAATATCCTCGGCCGTAATGAAATAGTCAGGTAGCCGCTCGCCTGCGCCCTCGGCGTCAGGCATGGCAGTGTCATCTATCAGTTCGCGGTAGGCGAGCAGCTCATGCGAGTACACAGCCACTTTTTCCTTGGTTTTCCTGCCTTCCCGAATCACGTTGCGGAAATAATGATGGGCGAACGAAGGTTCAATACCGTTACTCGCATTATTTGCGAGTGACAGGGAAATAGTCCCGGTCGGCGCAATCGAACTATGATGCGTGAAGCGCCCCCCAAGCAGCGCGAGTTGTTCGACGAGTTCCGGCTCGATCTGTGCCACCCGCTGCATATAGCGACTGTATTTGGCGTGCAGCAGTTTGCCGCGGATACGATCACCGACCTTCCAGCCATCAGCGACCATCTCCGGGCGCCTTGCGAGCATACTCCGATCAATCTCGAACTCTTCTTCCATGATCGGGGCAGGGCCCTTTTCACGCGCCAAATCCAGCGATGCCTTCCAGCCCTCCACCGCCAACTCCCTCGAAACGCGCTCGGTGAACTCGAGCGATTCCTGGGAACCGTACCGCATACACAGCATTGTGAGCGTCGAGCCGAGCCCGAGAAACCCCATGCCATGTCGGCGTTTGCGCCTGATTTCATCACGCTGACCTTCCAGAGGAAGTCCATTGATCTCGACCACGTTATCCAGCATGCGCGTGAAAACCTGGACGACCTCACGATACTGATCCCAGTCGAAGCGGGCACGCTCGGTGAAAGGCTCAATTACAAATTTGGTCAGGTTCACTGAGCCCAGGAGGCAGGACCCATACGGGGGAAGCGGCTGCTCACCACAAGGATTTGTCGCGCGGATGTTCTCGCAGAACCAATTGTTGTTCAATTCATTCACCTTGTCGATGAGAATGAAGCCGGGCTCCGCAAAGTCGTAGGTGGATGACATAATGACGTCCCAAAGCCGACGCGCCCTGATGGAACGGTACACCTTGCATGCCACCTCGCCGCGCTCGTTGCTAACGTAGCCATCGCCATCGGGCCAGTCGCGCCAGACGATCTGTTCCAGGTTGCCAATGTCGAGCCCGTCCGTCTCAAGCTCATCTTCGCTGACGGGAAAGGCAAGCTTCCATAATGCATCGTCCTTGACCGCCTGCATAAACTCTTCAGTAATCAGCAGGGACAGATTAAACTGGCGTAGTCGCCCGTCTTCCCGTTTGGCCCGGATGAAATCCAATACGTCCGGATGCCCCACGTCGAATGTTGCCATTTGAGCGCCGCGCCGCCCGCCCGCCGACGAAACCGTAAAGCACATCTTGTCGTAGATATCCATGAACGAGAGCGGCCCGGAAGTGTAAGCCCCAGCGCCCGCGACGTAAGCCCCCCTGGGCCGCAGGGTCGAAAACTCATAGCCGATGCCACATCCCGCCTTGAGGGTTAAACCCGCCTCGTGCACCTTGCTGAGAATGTCATTCATGGAATCCCGCACAGTGCCGGATACGGTACAGTTGATTGTTGACGTGGCCGGTTTGTGTTCCCACGCACCGGCATTCGAGATGATCCGCCCAGCTGGTATAGCCCCGTGGCGCAATGCCCACAGAAAACGCTGAAACGACTGCTCCCGCTTCTCTGGCGTCGCCTCCACCTCGGCAAGCGCCCGTGCCACACGCTGGTATGTCCCATCGATCTCAAGGTCGATGACTTGGCCTTTCTTGGTCTTGAGACGATATTTTTTGTCCCAGATATCGAGAGAAGCAGGTTGCATGGTGATTTCTGAAACGCCGGTCGCTACTGGCTTAAGATGTGCGGTGTTCTTCATTTACCCTCCTTGTAGGCAGTAACAGCACTTGGTCGTAGTCGCCCCTGTCGGCGGCAATAGCCGACAGCTTCTCGGCTGTTTCCGAGAAAGTGACCATCCCTTGGAAAGAAACACAATATATTGTGGATATGGCTGAAATGTAGGCCTCAGAGAAGAAGCTGTCAAGGGTCTTTTTAAAAATAATTTAAATAAATAATACAATAAGTTAAAAATTATTTTTTTGCAACGCATTGATCTTCTTAAGGCCTTGCTCGAATTGTGGAAAGACACAATATATTGTGTCTCTAATGTGCTCTATACCAACGCCGCCTGGGAGCCCTGTCGCCGCCGACACCGTTGCGGCTCGATGGGGCGTCGATTGCACCTGCGCTGCGACACGTGCCCACGGAAAGCTCCGAAGGCCTTATCTACCGCTTGAATGAATTCACGGAGTTACGCCTGCCAGCTCTCTCACCATTACTTGCTCATCCGGCCCGCCTTGGC
>JBJYWX010000556.1:0-5932 GCA_046259695.1 Promineifilaceae bacterium (SeqCode)
GGAAGGTGTTCGTTACCGGGAACTCCTGGATGATATGCAAGGTGTAGCCCGCCGTTTGTTGATCTGCGGCATGCACGTCCATGTTGGCTTTGGCTCTGATCCCGACTCCCGCGACCTGATGATCGAGATCATGAACCAGGCGCGCTATTTCATTCCTCATCTGCTGGCGCTTTCAACCAGCTCGCCTTTCTGGCACGGGCGCAACACCGGCCTTAAGTCTTATCGCAGCGTCGTTTTTGAGTCAATGCCCCGTACAGGAATTCCGCATTCGTTTATGTCTTATGCTGAGTACAAGAGCTTTGAGAACCTGTTAGGGCGTGTCGGCGCCTTTGGCAAGCAGGACCAACAGGCGAAGATCTGGTGGGATATCAGGCCTCACCCAGCTTTTGACACCCTGGAATTTCGCATTTCGGACATCTGCACGACGGTGGATGAGGCGATCTGCATCGCGGCGCTGTTCCAGGCCATCTGCGCCAAGCTAATCAAACTGCGCCGCGAAAACATGTCCTGGCGCCAGTATCGCCACGTGCACATTACGGAGAACAAATGGCGTGCGGTGCGTTACGGCATAAATGCGGAGATGGTTGACTTCGGCCGTGAAGAAGAGGTGTCTTTCCCGGTCTTGATGGAAGAGCTGCTGCACATCCTGGATGATGTGGTCGACGATTTAGGCAGCCGCAAGGAAGTTGAGTATGTGCGTACCATTCTTGCGAACGGCTCCAGCGCCGACCGTCAGATCGCGGTCTACGAAGCGCATGGCGGGGAAAACAACAACGATGAGGCGCTCCGTGCGGTGGTTGATCACCTGGTCGAGGAAACAAAGCGCGGCGTTTGATAGTGGACGCTCAATCAGTAAGCGATTTGCCCGTTCGCACTGCGGACGGGCTTTTTTTGGTTACCACGCGCGATAGCGGAAACGGCCGTCAATGATCGTGCCGGCAATCCCGGCGCCCAGTAACTCGTCCGGCGCCATGGTGAAGATATCGCGCTCAAAAATAGTCATGTCGGCTGCTTTTCCAGGCGACAGCGTGCCCAAACGCGCTTCGACGCCTGCCGTAAACGCGGCCGCGCTCGTAAAGCCGTGTATCGCTTCCCGAATGGTAAGACGTTGTTCGGGGTGCCAACCTTGCGGGCCGGGCGCACCATTGGCGCGGCGGCGGGTCACGGCCGCGTGGATGCCTTGCAGGGGGTCAATCACCTCAATGGGGGCGTCTGAGCCAAACACCACCGCAGCGCCGCTGTCGAGCATGGTGCGAATGGCATAAGCATAGCGCGTGCGCTCTCCCCAATAGGCGTCAGCCATCTCCATGTCCGACGTGGCGTGCAGCGGCTGCATGGAAGCGATGATATTCAGTTCCGCCAGGCGTGTCAGGTCCCGCGGGTGCAGGAGCTGCACGTGCTCAATGCGATGGCGCAGCCTCCGGCCGCCCGCTTCCGCGCTGCGCACGGCTTCATAAACATCGAGCACATCATGGTTGGCGCGATCACCAATGGCGTGAATCGTGACGCTAAGGCCGTTGGCGCTGGCCTGCAACGCGGCCGCCATCATTTCCTCTTTGTCAGTAACTACGATGCCGGAATTGTCGGGATCGTTTTCATACGGCTCAACCATCGCCGCCGTCCGTGGGCCGAGAGCACCATCAGCGAAGATTTTGATCCCGCCTACGCGCAGCCAGTCGTCGCCGAAGCCCGACTGCAGGCCGACGCCCACGGCATATTCAAGCCTGGCAACGGGGATGTTCTTGACCACACGCAGGCCGAGCTCGCCATTACGATGCAGCTGCTGCAGGGCGAGGAAGCAGCTACGGCCGTCGAAATCGTGGAGACCGGTGAGGCCTACCGTCCAGCAGTATTGCTGCGCGTCGCGCATCGCGTTCGCCACTTCCTCCGGCGCCGCCGGCGGGATCAGGTCATTGACGAGCGCCATCGCCTCCTCAAACAAGATGCCGGTAGGGTTGCCGCTGGCGTCGCGTTGAATCTCACCGCTGGGCGGGTCAGGCGTCATCCGCGTGATGCCAGCCAACTGCAGCGCCTTGTTGTTGACCCACGCCGCGTGGCCGCTTTTGTGGATCATGCACGCCGGAGCATGGGAAACGAGCCGGTCCATATCGGCGGCGGTAGGGAAGCGGCGCTCAGTCCAGCCACCTTGCGACCAGCCGCGCCCGCGCAGCCAGCCGCTCTGTTCGATATTGCGCTCGTCAGCGGCATAGGCGGCGATGCGCGCCAGGACTTCTTCGAGCGAGCCGGCGTTGTCGAGATCGACACGGCGCCGCGCCAGGCTGAAGTTACGGAAGTGAACGTGCGCGTCGACGAGGCCTGGTGTAACGCAGCGGCCGTCCAGGTCCACAATCTCCGCGCCCTTTTCGGTTATGCCGCGCATCTCGTCATTATCGCCCAGGGCGAGAATACGGCCATCGCGCACAACCATTGCCTGGGCCGCCGGCAGGTGATCATCCAGGGTGTAAAACCTGCCATTTAGTAAAACAAGCATCTGTCCAGTCATATTCTTTTCCTCTAAAGCAGTCATGACTTGTAGGCGACAACACCGAATGCCTCTGGACGGGACACCACGCGCCGAAAACCGCTCTCCTTGAGCCGGCGGATGACGCCGCGCGTGGTGTTTCGACCGGAGCGGCTGGCGGGATCGCCAATGTAATGAAAAACCCGCCCAGACGGGCGCAGGAGGCGATATAGTTGTTCATAGAAAGCGCCGCTGTAAAGATGGCCGGCCAGGCTAAACATCGGGGGATCGTGGATGATGCGCGTGAAGGTCTCATCGTCGAAATCGGCGACAACCTCATAAGCATCACCGATGAGGCGCGTTATGCGCGGATTGTCGAATAAGGAGACGGACCAGGGATTCTGGCGGCATATGTCGAGCACGGCCGGATCGAGTTCAATAGTAGTCACATGGTCGGCCGTGCGCGCCGCCTCGATCGCCGTATAACCAAGGCCCATCGTCGTATCCAAGACCTGACCCACAACGGGCGCCGCCGCCTTTATTTTGCTCAAAGTATCGCGATACGGATCGGTGCCCTTAATGCGGTGCATGGGAATGCCGGAGATAAGCATCGTCGGGGCGCCGGGCGTGGGCATCAGGCTGTAATAACGGTCAAAAGCCTCCGAGAAAATCTCTATCCGCCGTAGGGCGCCGTTTTTGACCACGTAGCAAGCCAGTTCGTTGGCAGTGATTTCTTGCAGGCCGGCAAGCGGCAGCCAGGAACCGTCGGGCATCTGTATGCTGTCAGCGGCAAGTGACAGTACAACCTGGCTAAGCCCGAGATCGAGCGAAGTTGAGACACTCTTTTCGCCTGTGGTATGGGCATCCAGTATCTGCTGGGCCTGGTAACAAGAGAGAACGGGCGCTAGCAAGGGCACATCTGGCGTGGAGGCGCACAAGGCAAGGATTGGCCGCAATACAGCCTAAACGGTTGATTCGTCGTCGACAATGGAATCGTAAATGGCTTGCAGCTCTTCATCAGAGTAGTAGTAAATGACGACCTTGCCCCCCTTGTTAAGCTTTTCGATGCTCACGCGCGTGCCAAGGGATTGAACGAAGCGCTCCTGCAGAGCGAGCATTTCCGGTGAAAGCGGCTCTCTGGGCGGCTTCATCCCTGGCTCGTCGGCCGACAACATTTTGTCAACCAACTTAGCCGCTTCGCGCCGGTTCAGTTTGCGGCGCACAATCTGATCCTTGGCCGCGATCTGGCTTTTACTGTCCGGAAGACGCAGTAGTTCGCGCGCATGTGTGCCCGTTAATTCGTTGTCCAGCACGGCCTGCTGTACCTCAGGCGGCAAGGTAAGCAGCCGCACGAGATTGGTCACCGTGGATCGTCCCTTGCCGACGCGCTCCGCGACCGCTTCCTGGGTCAGGCCAAATTCATCCATTAGCTGAGCGTAAGCCAGCGCCTCTTCTATTGCGTTCAGGTCTTCACGCTGGATGTTCTCAATTATGGCCACTTCCAGCATCTCCTGCGGCGTGATTTCTTTGACTACGACAGGCACGGTATCCTGCCCGGCCAACTGCGCAGCGCGCCAGCGGCGCTCGCCCGCGATCAAGGTGTAGCCGCTGTCACTCCTGGTAACAATGAGCGGCTGGATCAGCCCATGCTCACGAATAGATGCGGCCAGTTCGGCCAATGTCTCCTCGTTAAGTACAGAGCGCGGCTGGCGTGGATTGGGCTCGATGTCGCTTACGGCTACTTCGAGCAGCCCCGGCGTCTGCCCGGCCGCTGGTTCTGTGGGAAACAATGCGCCTAATCCACGACCCAAACCTGTTCTTTTCGTCATGTCACTTTCTCCGCTACCTGATCACCGCGCAGCAACTCCGCAGCCAGGAGCCGGTAGGCCACGGCACCGGCCGAGTTGGGTGCATAAAGGCTTACTGGCAGGCCAAAACTCGGCGCTTCACTCAGGCGCACGCTGCGCGGGATGATAGTACGAAAGACGTTCTCTTTAAAGTGAGCGCGCACCTCTTCTACCACCTGCCGGCTCAGATTGGTTCGGCCGTCGTACATGGTCATGATCAGACCCCTGATTGTAAGCTGTGGATTGAGGAATCGCTGTACCAGTTCTACCGTTTGCAGGAGCTGCGTAAGGCCCTCAAGCGCCAAGTATTCGCACTGCACGGGGATTAAGACGCCATCATTTGCGGCGGCCAGGGCATTAATAGTCAGCAGGCCAAGACTTGGTGGACAATCGATCAGCACATAGTCAAACTGGCCATCCAGCGCGCGTAGAGCGGACTGCAAGCGATACTCGCGGCCCACGGCCGACACGAGCTCAACTTCCGCGCCGGCCAGCGCGGGATTTGCCGGCAGCAAATCAACGTCGTACGCTTCACTATGTAGAAGCAAGTTTTCAAACCCGGCATCCTCCAGGATCATCTCGTAGGTCGACTGCTCCAGGTCGTTCTTGTTCACACCCATGCTCGAAGTGGCGTTTGCCTGTGGATCGAGATCGACAATAAGCGTCTTTCGACCTCGACCAGCCAGCATCGCGCCGAGGTTAATCACGGACGTGGTCTTCCCAACCCCGCCTTTCTGGTTGGCGACGGCATAAGTCTTCATGGTTCTTGCGCGTAACAGGTGGCCATGGGAAAAGGCTTCATGAGCTTCGCGCTACTTCTTCGGCCAGGCGCCGCATCTTGTCCGGCAGCGTAGCCTCCGTTACTGAGAGGGCGGCGATACGGTTGGCAAAGCGGGCCGCTTCCCAAGGATCGCCGCCGGTTTGGTGCAACCGTACCATGTAGGCCGTAGCGAAAATATCGCCGGCGCCCGTTTCATCAACAACCCGGACGTGCGGCGCCGGAAAACTGAGCGCCTGATCGCCAAAATAGACGATACTGCCCGCCGCGCCTTGCGTCAGAACGAGGATCCGCGACAGGTCACGAAATTCATCCAGCATGCTTGGCGAAATCAAGTCCTGATCACTAATAAAAGTCGCGGCCGCCAGGGGCAGTAATTCCTGCGCATCTTGCATGCCTTGCGCTGTTACGTGGCCCTGCTCGTCCCAGGCCCGCATCCACCCTTGCGGTGTAAGGCCGATCATGCTGTTGCTGAATAGGGCAGCAACGGATGGCTCCACCTCATTAGCCACAGGGCCGATGTGGGCGATTTGCGGCCGCCGGTACGCCAGCGGAATGTCGGATGCGGTAATGGTCGATGCCACAGCATGGACGGTTTGAATACGACCCTGCGGCGTATAGACATTCTCAAATGTAGTGGTGCGCGGCGAGGGCAAGGCATAGATGGTCACATCGGGCAAAAAGGTCTGCCAATCGTCGCCATCCGCATAACTGGTGACCACCGCTGTACGGCAGCCAAGCACCCGCGCCGTTGCCGCAGCATAAGCAGCCGTGCCGCCGATCACAGGGCCCGCTGGTGTCAAATCGCGGCAGATATGGCCAATGACAAGATAATCTATGCGCTCT
>JBJYWX010000557.1:0-4161 GCA_046259695.1 Promineifilaceae bacterium (SeqCode)
CTGACAATGCGGGCGGTAATGCAGAAATGTCAGAATTGGGTTCGGAGGTTAGAAACCGCACCGATCAGCTCGATGCGGTGGGCAATACGACCGCAGCGATTGGCAAAGGGTTCGCTATTGGCTCTGCGGCATTGACCTCTTTGGCGCTATTGGCGGCATATCTTGAGGAAGTGCGTCTGGTGTTAAGCGAGCTGCGCGGCGTGGAGACTTTGACCATCAATGGCGCACCCGTCGAAGTCTCGCAGATGACGATCGTGGACTTTGCCAACTTTTACAATCTATCGCTGACCAACCCGGCGCTGCTCGTGGGCCTATTTGCCGGTTCAGCAACAGCATTCTTCTTTTCGGGTAAGACTATGCGCGCTGTCGGACGTGCAGCGGGAGACATGGTTGAAGAAGTACGGCGCCAGTTCCGCGAAGATCCAGGCATTCTGGCCGGGACATCTACTCCTGACTATGCGCGATGCGTGGAGATCAGCACAGCTTCGGCTCAGCGCGAGATGATTCTTCCGGCAGCGATCGCCATCACTGTTCCCGTCATTGTTGGCGTGATTTTTGGCGTTGCCGGTGTGCTCGGCTTGTTAGCCGGCGGCTTGGCTACGGGCTTCCTATTGGCAATGATGATGTCCAATTCCGGCGGGGCATGGGATAACGCCAAGAAGTATATTGAGGAAGGGCACTACGGTGGCAAAGGTTCCGAGGCACATAAAGCGGCCATTGTGGGCGATACGGTGGGCGATCCGTTCAAAGATACATCGGGTCCTTCGCTCAACATACTGATTAAGTTGATGTCGATGGTGTCGGTTGTATTCGCTGGTCTGATTGTTTTCTTTGATAATGGATTGGGGCTGCTGAGCGTTCTGATCGGATAATTTGACAAGGCCGATGACCACACTACTGCTACACGCTCCGGCCTTAGAACACACGAAGCGGGGTCATCCTGAAAACAGCGCTCGATTGGCGGGTATTTTGCCCGCACTCGAGCGCTTTGGCTTACTGGATGATCTGGCTATTGTCGGGCCCGAGCCAGCCACTAATGATCAATTGCGCCGCGTGCATACGCAGGGCTTAATCGATTTTGTAAGAATGATTTGCCGGCAGGGGGGCGGCCTCCTTGACGCGGGCGACACGTATGCCACGGCGCAGAGCTATGATCTTGCTTGTTTGGCGGCAGGCAGTGGTTGTTTGGCCGTGGATCATATCATGCGCGGGCATGCCAGGAACGGTTTCTCTGTGATTCGACCGCCTGGACACCATGCCGAGATCGATCATGCGGGCGGTTTTTGTCTGTTCAACAATGTCGCTGTTGCCGCGCGCCATGCGCAGTTTGAATATGGGGTGGAGCGTGTTTTCATCCTGGATATTGACGTCCATCATGGAAATGGCACCCAGGATATCTTCTATGAGGATAACACGGTTTTCTTCATCTCCATGCACCTCCTGGCGCCCTATTTCTATCCGGGAATTGGGACACTGCATGAAGTAGGAACACGAAGAGGTAATGGGTATACAGTTAATGTGCCGTTTCCGCCGGGGGTAGGAGACATGGGATATCTGCGCATCTGGAACGAAGTGCTGGTCTCGTTGGTGCGTAAGTTCCAGCCGCAGCTAATCCTTGTGTCCGCCGGTTATGATGCGCACTGGCAGGACCCCCTGGCTATGGCAAGGATGAGCCTGACGGGCTATGCGCTGCTGGCCCGGTCCATTGTCGAGCTTGCGGAAGAATTGTGTGAGGGGCGTCTCTTGTTTGTCCTTGAAGGTGGATACCAGATTAATGTCTTAACGCTGGGTATAGCAAATACCTTTTCAGCTCTTTTGGGGCAAGACTTAATTCGCGATCCCTACGGCATCAACACGGCTCCCGAGCGAGACATTTCAACTCTTCTTGAAGCCCTCTCCCAGCGCGACTTGCCAAATTAACGGAAAATTCACATAATATTTGTGTCCTGATCGTAGTCCCTTCTTGCCTGGCACGCGCGCTACGTATCCATTGCCACTGGAAGCGATGTTCGGGAAATGAAACCATGGACGACCACGAAGTACCAGAAAAGAGTGCCTCAGACGGAGGTGGCGCCGATACCGGAGCCAAACGCGCGGCAAATGAGCCAAGCGCAGGCGAGGAACAGCACGAGGGCCGAGAACCGGGCATTGTTATTGAAGATGGTGATTTGCTGCTGGCGTTTTCTCCGGAAGAATTGCCTACCATGCAGTGGCCGGACATTGACGCCGAGTTAGCCCGGTTTGAGCAAGAACAGGAGGCTGATGCGGCGCCTCAAGCCTCCAGCCCTCTCCAGGGTCTTGAAGAAGCAATGTCTTGGCTCGAGGAGCTTGCTGCGGGACAGGGTACGCCCATTGACGAAATGCCCACGCTGGTGACGGCGCAGCCAGTAGAAGAAGCGGTGGGTGAACCTTCAGCTGTAGATCGGAAAGAAAACAGAGTTCCCGCTCAGCAGGAGACAACGGCCGTATCGATGGACTCCGATCCGATGGCATGGTTGGAGCAGCTCGCGGTCGATCAAAGCTCCCCGCTAGAAGAACTGCCCAGTGTCGCCGATAGATTGCTAGCCTCAGAAATTGCCTCGCAAACTGAAATCGCACCAGACAGCACCATCAACAACCCGATCGATATAGAACAGGCTTTGGCTTACCTGGAGAAGCTGGCGACAAGCGAAGGTGCTACGCTTTCTACGGCAGAGGTCGAAACCAATCTTGCTTCCGAACCGCTTGATTTTGCCCTCGATGCGCTCGATCGCCTTCTGCTGGCAGAAATGGCAGCGATGCAGACAGCAGAATCCGAACCCTCACCGGATCAGCTGCAAGAAGTAGTTTTGGGCCCACAGCAGGAGGCAGAACAGAAGTTACCACAAGGATCACTGGATGAGCTGTCTGTCAATATGCCGGACGATCCGCAGCAGGCACTACGTTGGTTGAGTGACCTGGGCATAGAGAGTGATGAATCTTTTGATGTGGTTACCGAAGCCGATACCGTGGGCTCAGCCGAAACGCCGGAAACCGTGGAACCGGAAAAGGTGGTGGGCAAGGTCGCAGCGCCCGCCGGGCCAGCCGAACAGAATGCAGCAAACGATGATACGGATGCGCTGGCCGAGATGCCTGACGACCCCGACGAAGCGATGGCCTGGATGGAGGGGCTGGCAACTCGAGCTGCCGATAAGCCAAAAGAGGTGCAGGAAGCTGTGCAACCAGACGCCGCCACGGACGATAAGAACGTATCAAGTATGGATGTGGACGAGTTGGAAGCGGCAGAAGCCGCATTGGACGGTGGCGATACGGCGACCGCGCTGGAGCACCTGCGCAAGTTGATAGACGGGGGCGCGATTGACGAGCGATTGTTTGAACTGCTGGAAACCAGTATCGAGCGCCGCGGTGAGTCTCCCCAACTACTCCGGTTGCTTGGTGATGCCTACATGCAAGTTGGCGATGTTGACAAAGCTGTTGCAACCTATCGCCGCGGATTTGACCATATCTAGAAAGCGGCTATTATTCGCCCGGTACGCATTAACAAGAGACAGGCGCGCAAGGCTGTCTCTTTTTTATTGCACTTTACTGCGGCGGGCGTAGCCACGATCGCCAAACGACTGTCAATTGGAGTAGACTGATGGAAAGAACATTGATCTTAGTCAAGCCAGACGGCGTACAGAGGGGGCTCATAGGTGAGATTATCGGCCGTTTTGAGCGCCGCGGGTTGAAACTTCTAGGGATGAAGTTCATGCAAATGAGTGAAGAGCTTGCCCGCAAACATTACGCGGTTCACGAAGGACGCCCATTCTATGAGGGTCTGGTCAGCTATATCACCTCTGGGCCGGTGCTTGCCATGGTGTGGGAAGGCAATGACGCGGTTCAGGCAGCTCGCAACACGATTGGCGCAACTAACCCCGGCGCGGCCGCGGCGGGCACTATTCGCGGTGATTTAGGTATGGAGGTCGGCCGCAATCTGGTCCATGGTTCTGACAGCCCAGAAAACGGCGGTAAAGAGGCAGCCCTCTTTTTTGCGGAGGGTGAGCTAGTGAGCTGGGAGCGCGCAACCGATGTGTGGATTTGTGAATAAGGGCGCTGGCTTACTATAACGCCAATTCCGACGCGGCCTGTAAGCAAGGATAGTCATGATCGCCTGTCAGTTGAGCAGACCAACTTAAACTAGTC
>JBJYWX010000558.1:0-5850 GCA_046259695.1 Promineifilaceae bacterium (SeqCode)
CTGCTCAGCGCGCGCACCAGCTTTGTGATCGCCCACCGCCTGAGCACGATCCGCAACGCCGATGAAGTCCTGGTGCTGAATGACGGTCAGATAATCGAACGCGGCACGCATAAATCCCTGCTGGCCGCGCGCGGTTTCTACTACGATCTCTACATGAGCCAGTTCCGCCGCGACCCGACCGGCGACGAAGAAGAGGAACTCGACGCCTTCCTGGCACCGGCCGATTAAGCTGCCCAGTCAACAGCCGCCGGCCACTTCACAATGGCCGGCGGCCGTTCCCAGTCATCAGTTGCCCGTAGTTGGTTGGCAGTCATGGGTCCCAGCCAGCCCGCCGCTGATTCTTAAATGTTAAATGTTTCGTAGGGCTGCTGCACTTTCCAAACCGCTCATTTTTATCTATAATCCAATTGAGAGAAGCACAAAAGCAATGGCCGTACACCCACTCGTCTGCCAGTCGCGGCGTGAGGTGGTTCAAATGGCATTGTTAACGCGGTCTAGCGAGAGGCCTTCATGAAAACTGCGCAGAATTCGAACGGAACCGTATTGCCTGCTGGCGCGGATGCACCCCCGGAAGCGACGTGCCCCTACTGCGGGGAGATTGTCATTTTGCGCCGCCGCAAGCTCATGAATAACGGCGGCTACACCTACTTCTGGCGGCACCCGGCTAACGTCAGTCCCCGCTGTCCTGGACGGGCAAGGAACAAGTAAGTTTTATACGTGTCTTGCCTGATCGGGCATTAACGACGCTGGGTAGCCGCAAAGATTAGAATATCGGGCATGCGCATTAAAGGTATTCTTCCCTGCACCCTTTTAGCCTTATTATACAACTCATCGCCGGTACACTATGAGGCCGTTAGTTGGGGAGCGGTCCGGCTCACGGCCGTTTCCCCACGGAACGCGTGTCCGGCGAGGCGCGCCTGTGTTCCACAGGTCGCTGCGTGCTCGTTTGGCAAACCAGCACGCGCTTGGTACCGGGCTCTTGGCAAAGCCGGGGATTCGAGACAAGGCGGGAACAAATCATTGAACGTTGTCCTGCCGGCATCAACACTTAATTAGGAGGCATTAACATGAACTTTGACTTGAGTACTTTCCTGCTCGGCTTGATCCTGGGCTGGGCCTTCGAGTGGCTGATCGACTATTTCTACTGGCGCCGGCGAGGACACAGCGATGAAGAGCTGGCGGCACTGCAGGCGCAGGTAGCTGAAGCGCAGGGGGGCACCGATGAACTTCGCGCCGCCCTGCACCAGGCCGAGGTCGACCGCGACGACTGGCGCGCCAGATATGATACGCTGGAGGCCGGGGCGGCCAACCAACTGGTACTGCAAGACCAACTGGACGACTGCCTCAGCAAAGTCGCCGAACTTGAAAGCGCAACCATCAGGATGCGGGCCGATCACGAGGCCGCTCTGCTCGCCGCCAGCGCCGCAGCCGTGGAGATAGCCCACGAGCCCGCCCAACGCGGTGCTGAAATCGACCTTGGCGCAGACGATCTGACCGTCATTAAAGGCATCGGCCCGCGCTATGCAGATAAACTGGCGCTCTTTGGTATCGGCACCTTTGCTGCGCTGGCCGAAGCGGATGACAATCAGCTCAACGAGGCCATAGAACCGCAGTCATGGCAGGAAGTGGACTACGACAGCTGGCGCTCCCAGGCGCGTACCTTCGCCGAAGTTCCACCGCAGCGCATCACCGGCGACGATCTGCAGCGTTTGGAAGGCATCGGCCCCAAGTACGAGCAGCTGCTGCGTGCTGCAGGTATCGCGACCTACGCCGATCTCGCCGCGTCTAACAGCGAACAACTGGCCGAGATTATCGGCGCCTCGCCCTGGCGTAAGGTTGACTATGTCTCCTGGATCGCCCAGGCACGCTTGGCGGCCGCCGGCGATGACGAGGGGCTTGCTGCCCTACAAGATCAGCTCAACCGTCGGGAAGGGGACAACTTGCTCCTCATTCATGGTCTGGGTGACACCTACTACCTGGCGCTCAGCGATGCCGGCGTGACCAGTTACGCCGCGCTGGCGGCAATGAGTCCGGACGAGGTCGATGCGATTTTAGTTGCGGCCGGGCTGCGCCAGGCGGACACGGCTGCCTGGATCGAAGAAGCCAAGCTGCGCGCCGCCGGCAAGCGTGTTGCGCGCGTGAAGCGCGACTACAAGGAAGCCAAGATGGTTTCCTGCCCGCAAGATCTGGAGCAGGTCTTCGGCATCGGCGTCGTCTATGAACAGCGCCTCTATGGTGCCGGCGTAGGCTCCTTCTGGGAAATCGCCCAGCTCTCCAATGAGACGTTGAAAGACATACTCGAGGTCGAGACGTTCCAGGACGTCGATCCGGCCGAGATTCGCCGCTCGGCGATGGAACTGGCCGTAGCAAGCGGGACCACTAACCGCGTGTGGGACGGCACTCCGCCTGATGATTTCGAACCGCTTGAGGGCATCGGCATCACGTTCGAGCGGCGCCTGTACGACGCGGGCATCTGCACCTATCGCGCCCTGGCCGCTTCGACCGTTGAGGAGCTGGAGCGCATATGCCACCCGCCTAATTTCCAGAAGCCCAACTTGGGCAATTGGATCGCACAGGCGAAGCGCTTAGTGGTGGCGGGCGAAGGAGCTGACCAATAATGAGCAGTAACGTTTCCTCAAACAGCACCCGCGGCTATGATATCTTCAAAGGCGTCGTGCTGGCCCTGCTGGTGATCGCCTATCTGATTTCGCTGCTCGGAGGATCCAACGCGCCCGCGCAGGGCGAGGATGTCGCGCTGGCTAATCCGGCCGCGGTCTTCTGCGGAGAACAGGGTTTCACTTATGAGATCCGCACGGCCGAAGACGGCAGTCAGAGCGGCGCCTGCATCTTCGACGATGGCTCCGAATGCGACGCCTGGGCCTATTATCGCGGCGAATGCCTGCCGGGAGGCGCGGCAGCAGCGCTGAGAGCGCCGGAGCTTCTGGCGCCCGTGCCCAACTCACAGCTGGAAGCGGGTGAAATAACCTTTAGCGGCACGGGCAGTCCCGGCAGCACGGTAGCTATCGTCTCCGGCGCCGAGCAGTACGCCACCGCGCCCGTGGGCGACGACGGCGCGTGGTCGGTCCCGGTGATGCTCGAAGGCGAGCCTGGGCCCATTCAATTGACCCTGCAGACCCTGGACAAGGCCGGGCAGGTTGTGGCCGAATCCGACCCGCTGGCCTTCACCCTCGTCGATTCTTTTCTGCGCAGCCTAGAGCTCGCGCCTTTTTTGGCCAACCCCCTGTCTGGGCCGGATGCTAGCGGCGCGCTAATCGTCTCCGGAAGCGCCTTCCCTGGCGCAGATATCGCTGTTGTCGTGGACGGAGAGCAGGCCGCGGAAACGACGGCCGATGACGCCGGTCAATGGAGCGCCAGCCTGCCCGCGGTCGTTCCCGGGGCCCTGGTCACCGCCCGCGTGCTCAGGCCGGATGGTCAAAGCGCGCGCGAAATTGAAGTCGGCACCGTTGAAGAAGAGCCCGCTGTGCCGCTTACTGTGTCTGCTGAAGAAGAATCGCCTGGCTCCGGTCTCGTCCTGTTGTCCGGCACCAGCCGGCCGGGTCAGACCATCAGTGTAACCGCGAATGGCGATGAAGTCGGTGAAACAACCGCAGGTGAAGACGGCGCCTGGACCCTCGAAGTGGCGCTTGAACCCGGAGATTATGAGCTGGCGGCCGCGCCCGCTGCTGATGAGGCCGGTTCCGTTGAACCGGCAACCGTTGAGTTTACCGTCAGCGCACCCGCCGCGCCCGTCGTCATTTTGCCCGCCCTGGCCTTACCGCCCTTCAACCCGCTTACCGGCTCCAGCGCATGGGAAGGCAAAAGTGAACCCGGCGCCCGCATTGCTGCCCTCATCGACGGCGAAGAAGTCGCCGAAACCGAGGCGGACGATGACGGCGCCTGGCGTCTTGTCTTTCCCGTTCCTGACGGCTCCAGTGAAATCTCGTTCGCGCAGCTTGACGAAGAAGGCGATGTAGCCGCAAGCGGCGAACCGCTTGGCATAGCGCTGCCTGGCCGGATGCCCGCTATCTTCCTGCCTGCGTTCAGCCTGCCGGACAGCGGTCTTGCTTTCGCCGCCGATGCGACATCCGCTGCGGGTGAGGCGGGCGAACCAGGTATGTCCGAGGCGGAGGTGGCCGAATTGGATGCGGCCGAACTGCCGGCCATCACCCTGCCCTCGGGCCCATACGACCAGCCGGGCATCGCCGCGCCGGGTACAACGGTTGCCCTGCTTATTGATGGCGAGCAGGCTGCCGAGGCCACGGCCGATGAGAACGGTGACTTCACGCTAAGTCCGGAGCTCGAACCTGGCGATCACACCTTACAGCTCGTGGTATTGGACGACGCCGGCGATACGATCGCCGATTCGGAGGAACTGGCAGCGACCGTGGTTGAGGCTGAACCGCCGGTGATTGACGAAACAGAGACCGCCGTGGAGGGCGAAACGCCCACGATTGCCGGTTCCGCTGAACCAGACGCCGCGCTGGAAATAGCGGTGGACGGTGACGTCGTGGGCGAAACGACGGCCGGCCCAGATGGTCGTTGGTCCTTCACGCTGCCCAGCCTGCCGGCGGCCGGCGCTGCTATTCGCGCTCGCCTTTTGGATGAGAATGGCAGCTTCCTGGTTGGCAGCACGCCATATGAAGTACCTGGAACAGAAGGCGAAGTCGCCGCAGCGGAAGGTCAAGGCGAGGTTGTGCCCGATCTCAGCGGCACGATCAGCGGTGACGTAACTTACCTTGAGCGCATAGCCCTGCCAGAGAACGCCGTGGTAACCGTACAGCTGCAGGACATCTCCCGCGCAGACGCCGCGGCGGACGTCTTGGGCGAGCAAGTGATCAATACGGACGGGGCTCAGGTGCCGATCCCTTATGAGCTCAGCTACGACCCGGAGGCGATCCTGGCAAACGGCCGTTACAACCTGGCCGCGCGCATTGAAGACGCCGATGGCAACTTGCTGTTCATCAACGACACCGTGACGCCCGTGCTGACCGAAGGCAACCCGACTGACGATGTTGAGATTCAGACGGTCAAAGTCGACACCGCTGTCAGCGACGTGGTGCTTGGTGAATCGCAGGTTGATCTGCCGGAAGATCAAACAACGCCGGCCGGCGCGATTGAGGATGCCGGCGGCCAGTTCTCGGTCCTTTTGCAGGGCCTGCAGGACTCCGGCCTCCTGGAGCAGCTGGCGGACAGTGATAATGAAACCGGCTACACGCTCTTCGCGCCCACCGATGAGGCGTTCGCCGGGCTGCCCGGCCCGGTGACTGCCAACTGGGACGAGAATCCCGAGCAGTACGAGGACCTGATCAACAACTTTGTCGTCGAAGGCAGTTATGCACCCGACGAGCTGGAGGACGGCCAGGTGCTGCCGACCCTCGGCAACGAGGCCGGCATTGTCATTACGCGCTCCGGCGATCTGCTCTACGCCAACGGCGTGCCCGTGGTGGACAGCGTCACAGCGGGGAACAGCACCGTCTACGCCCTGTCGGACGTGATCTTGCCGCCTTTGGCCGCAGGGGTACAGCCCCCGGTCATTGATGAAGAGGGCGTGCCCACGTTCGTGGGCCCGCTGCTGACCGTGGTCGGCCTCGCCGAACCGGGCCGGCAGATTCTATTGACCGTTGATGACGAGCCATTTGGCGACATTGCCACGGTCGATGAAAACAACTTCTGGCTGGTGCGGCAGAACGTCGAAAGCGGCATCCGCTACATCCTGGCCTACATGCTGGATGAGGACGGCCGTTTGCTGGCCATCTCGCAGGAGGTTGTCCTGCCCGTACCATAGGCCAGCTATAATGGTCCATGCTATGGGGGCAGGCCGCGTGCCTGCCCCTTTTTGTTTCACTTACC
>JBJYWX010000559.1:0-2186 GCA_046259695.1 Promineifilaceae bacterium (SeqCode)
AGGCGGGCGGTGAAATCTTCGCCGAAGAGGGCGATGACCTGCTCCCCATAGCCATGCCGCTGTAAATAATCCCAAAGATGGGACATGGGGTGGATGATATGGCTTCCGGCGATGATGCGCCAGACGGGACGTTCCTCGCCGGGAGGGATTTCCAATAACAGCTCATCGCTGTGGTGCCTGACAAAGTCGTCAATGCGGTCGTACGTATCGTTTACCCTGGCAAAGGCCTGGTTCCAGCTTGTGTCCTTGTGTTCGTCGAAGATAGAGCGGTTTTTTTCATCCTCGATCTCGGCAAAAATGGGGCCGGGCGGTGTGCCGCCCTCGAGGATAAGTTCCAGGCTATCGAGATGATAGTTGGCCCAGACATTGATGTGGATGATTTCATCTTTGGCCGACCAGTCGTCAGGTTTGCCGGCCTGCTTTCGTTCTCCTTCAGTGAGGTATTCCGGGAATGCCAGCTGCTGTTCGCGCATGGTATTGAGAATGTCGATTAGGCGAGTTTTGAGGGTCATGGTTTTCTCCAGTTTTCAGTAATCAGTAATCAGTGCTCAGTTATCAATATTCGATTGTCAGTAATCACATCCGAAATCCGAAATCGCTAAAACTCCTGGTGTTCCGTGCGGGCGATGATCTCGTTTTGCAGCGCTTCGCCGAGGTCGCAGAAGTAGTCGCTGTAACCGGCGACGCGCACGATGAGGTCGCGGTAGGATTGGGGGTCCGCCTGGGCGGCGCGCAGGGTGGCGGCGTCGACGACGTTGAACTGGATATGGTGACCGTCGAGCTTGAAGTAGGTGCGCACGAGCTGGGCCAGCTTGTTGATACCGTCGTCGCCGGCCAGGACCTGCGGCGTGAACTTCTGGTTGAGCAGCGTGCCGCCGGTGCGCGTATGGTCCATCTTGGCCGCCGACTGGATCACGGCCGTCGGCCCATGGCGGTCGGCGCCCTGTACGGGCGAGATGCCCTCGGAGAGGGGAACCCCGGCAAAACGGCCGTCCGGTGTGGCCCCGATCACCGACCCGAAATAGACATGGCAGGTGGTGGGCAGCAGGTTAATGCGGTAGCTGCCGCCGCGGTTGTTGGGACGGCCGTCGATGGCCGCGAAATAAGCCTCGAAGACATCGACCATCAGCGCGTCGGCGGTGTCGTCGTCATTGCCGTAGCGCGGGGTCTTGTTCAGCAGCAGCCTCCGCTCCCGTTCGTACCCCTCAAAGTTGGCGTTGAGCATCTCCAGCAGCCTGTCCATTGTGAACGTCTCATGCTCGAAGACATGGGTCTTAATCGCCGCCAGGCAGTCGCTGATCGTGCCCAGGCCGACGCCCTGGATGTAGCTGCTGTTGTAGCGCGCGCCGCCGCTGTGGTAATCACGACCGCTGGCGATGCAGTCATCGATGAGCAGGGAGAGGAAAGGGGCGGGCAGGTAGAGGGCGTAGAGGCGCTCGATGACCTGGTTGCCGCGTATCTTAATGTCGATGAAGTGATTGAGCTGTTTCGTGTAGGCAGCAAATAGTTCCTCAAAGGAGGTGATTTCCCTGGGGTCGCCGGTATGCGGGCCGAGCTGCTTCTGCGTACGCGGATCACAGCCATCGTTGAGCGCCAGTTCTAGGATCTTGGGCAGGTTGAAGTAGCCGGTGAGCGTGTAATTCTCCTTGCCGAAGGCGCCGGTCTCCACGCAGCCGCTGGTGCCGCCGCTGCGCGCGTCGGCCAGCGTCTTGCCCTGGCGAACCATCTCCTGGACGACGACATCGGCGTTGAAAATGCTCGGCTGCCCGAATCCGGTGCGGATGATGCGCGCCGCGCGGCGGATGAAGCGATCGGGGTTTTTCTTGCTCAACTGCACGGAGGAGCTGGGCTGTAGGAGACGCATTTCCTCAATGACGTCCAGCAGCAGGTAGGTGACCTCGTTAACCGCGTCGGAGCCGTCTATTTTTAAGCCGCCGGTGTTTATCTGTGCGAAATCGGTGTAAGTGCTGCTCTCCTGGGCGGTGACGCCGACTTTGGGCGGGGCGGGCTGGTTGTTGAACTTGATCCACAAGCATTGCAGCAGCTCTGCGGCCGTTTCGCGCGTTAGCGTCCCTTCTGCCAACTCTTTGGTATAGAAGGGTTCCAGGTGCTGGTCGAGCCGGCCCGGGTTGAAGGCGTCCCAGGGGTTGAGCTCCGTGGTCACGCCCAGGTGCACGAACCAGTAA
>JBJYWX010000560.1:0-8781 GCA_046259695.1 Promineifilaceae bacterium (SeqCode)
AAGCAAGTGATACAAAGAAAGGCGGAAGTCGTCATACTTCCGTTTTCTCCATAGAAAAGGAAGGTGCCGGCCAGGTCGCCGTTATCGGTCCGCCAAATAGCGGCAAGTCATCCCTTGTCACGGCCCTCACAAATGCCTCACCCGAGATAAGCAGCGCGCCTTTCACTACGTGGGCGCCTACGCCGGGAATGATGAACTACCGACATGTGCCTGTGCAATTGATTGACACACCGCCCCTGGATTCCAGCTATGTGGAACCGGCGTTTATAGATTTACTTCGCCGTTGCGACCTGTTGTTGCTCGTCATCGATCTGCAAACCGATCCCGCGGCACAGCTGGAACAGTCTCTGGAATTGCTCGCCCAATACCATGTCCGGCAGTTACAAAGCGACGAGGTAATAGATGCTGTCCCCCGCCTTGCTTGTAAACGAATCCTATTTATCGCTAACAAGTGCGATGATGATGGCGACGATGAGATACTTGACATAGCGCGCGAGTTGGTCGGTGTTGAATGCGAGCTACTGCCCGCATCGGCCAAAACCGGGCGGAATCTCGACAATCTCCAGGAAGCCATCATCCAATCGCTGCAGCTTATGCGCGTCTATTCCAAACCGCCAGGCGAAGAAGTCGATTTCGACGCCCCCTTTGTCCTGAGACAAGGCAGTACCATTGAGGAATTTGCCGCACAAGTGCATCGCGACTTTTACGACCAGCTCAAATCAGCGCGCATCTGGGGCAGCGGCGCCTTCGATGGACAAGAAGTGAGCCGCGACTACATACTGCATGATGGGGATATCGTCGAGCTACGCATCTAGCTGCTCCCCGGCATGACCTACTTCTCGCCGCCACACTCGCCGCAAACTGAAGAAACTACAGCTCCGCGCCGCCCATCAGATAATCATACGCTGCACGCCAAAAATGCCGTAAAATAGGTCCCATGAGCCAGGTCCCGCTTCTCACCATCGGTTACGGCGCCCGCGATATGGAAGCCTTCATCGCCGCCCTGAAGAGATATCTTAAGGAGCAATCATAAAATGCCCACGAAGATAGCAGATGCACGACCGCCGCAAGGTATGAAGCGGCTCATGTTTCGCGCTCCATTATGGATCTACCGCCTCGGCCTGGGCAGCTTACTTGGTGGCCGCTTCTTATTGCTCCACCACACAGGCCGCACCAGCGGTTCCCAACGCCAGACCGTTTTGGAGGTCGTTGATTTTGATCCGCAAACCGGGACCTACTACATCGCTTCAGGTTTTGGCAAAGCATCAGATTGGTACAAAAACATCCTCAAGACACCGCAAGTCTCCATTCAGGTCGGAAGCAAAACCTATACCGCTGTGGCCTCGCCACTGTCACCGGACGAGTCGGGCGAGATGATGGTCGCTTACGCCCGGCGTCACCCAACCGCGGCCAAAGAGCTTATGCGTTTTTGTGGATTTGAAGTGGACGGCAGCGAAGACGACTATCGTTCAATGGGCAGCGAGCACATACCTTTTGTCGCCCTAAACACTTCCCCCTAATAGTCCTCATCGGTCAAACCACTCTTGACGCGCGGCGTGGGTACATTACAATTCGAGCATTATTACCATAGAACATCTTGCAAGAGGTGGCACCATGGAAGAGTTTTTCAAACTGGCACAGTTAACCAACGAGCAGATTGCGCTGATCCGCGGACTGGAGCTCGCCACCGGCACGCACATAATGGCCTTTGAGCCTGGACCTAAAATCGCGGCGCTCTCCGACCGTGAGCTACAAAAAGTAAAGAAGCTGGAAAACGAGCTTGGTGCCACGTTAATTGTGTTCGAATCGGAGTAGCAGGAGACTGTCCAGGTGCTAGGCGCTGCCTGACCAATTTACCGAACAACTTAGTGGCTGCGAAGGGAACCGCTAGACATAGGATCCCCTCTGTAGCCTTGTCGAGGGAATAACCAAAAGATGGACGAGATTATTCAACTTTTCCCCTCCCCCCAGCGCGAACTCCCGCTGCACGGCGCCTATTTAGCACATAACCTCCGCCAGTATGAACAGCCGCAGGGACGGCCCTATTTCTACAGCAACTACGTTACCAGCATCGACGGCCGTATTGCCGTTCCCGCGACAGGTGGTGGCTTGGGCGTGCCCGATGCCATAGCCAACGATCGTGACTGGCGTCTCTTCCAGGAGTTAGCCGCTCAAGCCGATCTGATCATCAGCAGCGGCCGTTACCTCCGCGATCGCGCGGCAGATAAAGCCCAGGAAATCCTGCGCACGGACGATCCCCGCTTCGCCGATCTGCGCCAGTGGCGCCTGGATCAGGGACTCTCACCCCAGCCAGACATCGCCATCATCAGCAACAGCCTCAACTTTCCCGTTCCCGACGCTCTCACAACCGACGGCCGTAAAGTCGTCATCATCACCTCGCGCAGCGCCGACGCTCAGCGCAAAGCCGCCATGGAAAAACAAGCAGCCGTGCTGATCACCGCCGGAACTGATGACGTGAGCGGCAATGAAATGTCCCTTCACTTGGCCGAATTGGGTTACCGGACCGTTTTCAACTCCACCGGCCCCAAAGTACTGCATCTTATGCTTCAGGGTGGCGCCTTGGATCGCCTTTACCTGACCCATGCCAACCGCCTTCTGGGCGGTGAACAATTTGCCACGATTGTTGACGGCCACCTACTCAAGCCGCCAATCGATGTCCGCAATAACACCATTTACCTCGATCCGCACGGCTTGGACGGCCTTGGCCAGCTTTTTCTTAGCTACGACATAGTGCGATAGCGATCGGTGGAAAACTGACTGGTTCCTAAAACCATAAATCATCGCTAACCAACAACCGTCAAGGTTGGCGGGCAGTTGACAGTAAGATAGAATCGCTTTTTGCGAGGGCTCCACGTCTGCGAGGTTTCCTACTAATCTACGAGCACCAACTTGGAGCCTTTGCGGAGGTAATATGGAGAATCTACTTGGTCTGACAACGCCTGCTCCCCTGTCCCTGGAGACGCTGGCGATCAATATGCTGCTCGGCATCCTGCTGGCCAGCATTGTCGCCTGGTACTACACCGCATTCGGCCGTTCCCTCTCTAACCGTGGCCGTCTGGCCGGCATACTGCCGGTGCTCGCCATGATCATTATCCTGATCATTTCCGTGGTGAAGTCTTCACTTGCCCTCTCGCTCGGCCTGGTCGGTGCGCTTTCCATCGTGCGCTATCGTACCGCGATTAAAGAGCCGGAGGAGCTCGTGTACATCTTTATGGCTATCGCCATCGGTGTTGGCCTGGGTGCCGACCAACGTTGGCCGACGGTTCTTGCCACCGTCATTATTCTCATCTACCTTATCGCGCGCAGTTACCTTCGTCCACGACCTGCACGCAGCAATCTCTTTCTTAATATCGCGGCATCCAACCAGGACAACGCTTTCGGAAATGTGAATGATCTATTGCAGGATCATGTAGAATCAGCCGACCTGCGCCGCCTTGATGACAGTAACGGCGCATTTCAAGCCACTTATCTGATTAAGACCAAGGATGACGAAGCGCTTGCTTCCTTGCTGGATAGCCTGCGTGCTTCTTTTCCAGATGGCGATTTTAGTTTTGTCGAGCAAGACAATCTATTAGGCGCCTGATCGTTACCTCAGCCGCCGCGACGTCGGCAAAAAATGAAAATCGTCGACAAAAATTCAACTGGCATCCTTACCAGACAGGCGCTTTGGCCCCTGCTCGTAGCCACAGCCCTTCTTTCTGGCATTATCCTCGGCAATGCCGGCGCCGTTAACACCCTGCGGGAAACAGTGCAGCGCCTCCGTGGCGAAGCAGTTGCGCTTACCTCCTCCAGCCTCCCCGTTCTAAACGCCGACATCGACTTTGAAGATTACAACGAACTGCTAGGCCAACGTGAAGAGGCGCTGCAACAAGGTGTCGTGTTTCCCGACCCAGGCGCCTTTGTTAACGCGGATCTTCGCCTGGGAGAGACTCAGGTGCCAGTGCGCATCCGTCTGCTGCCTGGCCCTGCGGCACACCTCGCCGTAAGCGACAAGTGGAACTACGAGATCGTAACGCGTGACAATGCGCAGATCGCCGGATATACCCGCGCTAATCTCATCGATCCTGCCGACAATGGTTGGCTTAACGAGTGGGCATTTAGTCAGGCCCTGCGATTTGAGGGGCTCTCCGCTGCCGATTACCAGTTCGTGCGCCTGCTTCTCAATGGAGACGACAAGGGAGTTTATGCGCTGCAAGAAGGCATCGGCCCTGTTACCTACGACGATGTCGGGCAGTCGGAAGGAATTGTCGTTTCTTACGATATTGAACCACTGCTTGAGGCAATCGCCAGCTTCGGCGACCTGGAAACGGCCGCGGCCGATCCTCTCTCCAATATCGCCGGCCTCGATCCGCGCTTCCTCCAGGTGGCTGAGTTCGAGGACCCGCTTATACGGGAGGACCCAGCACTGCAGCAGCAGGCGGAGCGTGCCACCGCGCTTCTGCGTGGACTTCAGAGCGGTGAGCTGGCCGCATCAGATGTTTTTGACGCCGAGCAGTACGGCCATTTTCTTGCCATGGTCGATTTATGGGGCGCTGACCAGGCACTCTCGCCAATCAACCTGCGGTATCGTTATAATGCTGTTGCCGACCGTCTAGAGCCAATCGCTATGAATGGCAACCCCTTCTCTGGTGATACCCGCTTACCCCTCGCCGCCATGTACAACGATCCTGAAGTACAGGCGGCTTATACTGCCGCCGCTGATAGGCTGAGCGTGCCCGGCTATCGCGAATCCCTGCGGATGGCGATGGAAGAGGAGTACAGCGATAACACGCGCAGCATGCCCGCCTCTGAACAGACAACCGATTTGTGGTCGATGCTCGCCCATCGCCAGGAGCAATTACGCCTTTCTCTGCACCCGCTGCAGCCGGTTATCGCCCAGTTAGGTTCGCCCACGCTGGCGCAGGACGCGGTCATTCGCGTCAACGTAGCCAATGCACTCAACGTTCCACTCGAGATTCTCGGCTTCGACATCGATGGCGCCACTTTTCTGGATGCCAACCCCGACTGGATCGTAGCCGGGCATACTTATCTCCAGCCTGGCACAGACCGCTTGCTGCTGCGTCCGGTCGATGACAACGGTGGATTGGGCTTCGTAACCTTTGATCTGCCGCTAGCTGAAATAATCGGCCGCGACAAAGAACTAACCTTTCTGAACGAGGTAGAAATTCGCGTTGCTACGCGAGTCCTTGGCCTCGAAGACACTCAGCTTACGCTGGCCGGTTCCGGCCTATTTGACAATCGCTAACCTGCAACCAGGAGAGGGCATTCCATGAACAAACGAGTAGCGGTCTTAACTGGTGGTGGAGACGTTCCCGGTCTAAATGCCTGCCTAAAGCAGCTCACATACCGCGCCGTAGATGCGGGGTATGATGTACTTGGTGTGCGCAAAGGCTGGGAGGGCTTTCTAAACTACGAACCTAACGACCCGTCCATGTTCAGCAATCACTTTATCGAATTGACCAAGAGCCGGGTACGCGCAATTGACCAGTCCTCGGGTTCCTTCTTGCACTCGTCGCGGTTAGATCCGCGGCACACCCCAGCCAGCTTTTTCTCGCCTGCCGGTGGCGTAAATGTGCAGGACGCCCAGTCACGCGATATGACGGAAAAGATTATCTCCGCTATTGATCATCTAGGTCTGTCTGGACTGGTCGTCTTGGGCGATGATGACATGCTGCACTTCGCCGCCCAGCTCAGCTCAACTGGCATGCCGCTTATTGCCATTCCCAAAACCATACACAATAACATCTGCGGCACCGATTACACTCTCGGCTTCAGCACCGGTCTTGCGCGCGGTGTTGATTTCATCCAGCAGTTACGTGCGCTCGCCGGATCTCGCGAGCAGATCGTGGTCGTCGAGACTTTTGGCGAAAACTCGGGTTACAGCACCCTCCTCACAGCTTTCTTGGCCGGAGTCGACCGCGTTATCATCCCAGAAGTGCCCTATGACCCGGTGCGCCTCGCCCATCTTGCCATGTTAGACAAACAGCTCAACCCCAACAACTATGCAATGGTAACTATCACCAACGGTTCGCGCATCGCTGCCCAGCACTTAGAAGCTGCTAGAGGGTACCTGTCCTCGCACAACTATGCCGAAGTGCTCTTCGAAGCCGAAACACGGACCTCATCCTCGTCAGTCTTTCACAGCGGCGGGCTTATCGCCGCGGAAATGCTGCAAAACATCACCGGCGAAGAGGTTTTCTGCCAGCAGCTAACTTATCTCATGCGCACTGGTGCGCCGGACGGGCAGGATTTATTGGGTGCGAGTAACTTCGCCCTGATGGCCATCTATTTACTGCGCCACGAGATGTTCGGGCGCATGACTGCCTTTCGTCGAGGGGAAACGTGGACCCATGTCGATTTGTCTGAAGCACTGCGGCAAGAGAAAATGGTAGATACGGAAAACTGGTACGATTCAGAAAACTATCGCCCCACTGACCACCTCATCTGGTCCGCGCAGGACTGATTGTGCAACATTTTGTCAGCTGCCTGCGTAGAATATTCCAGGCAGCACAAAAGCAGCTACTTACGATAGGTTGTGCCAGGCATCCGGCATGTGGCAAACTCCGGAGCCAGCTATAAGGACGGCATTCATGAGCGACAATGGCAACAACATCGTGCAGAGCAACGGCCATATTGTCCAGGTTAAGGACGTGGTCAAACGCTTCCCGATGGGAAACGATGAAATTACCATTCTTAAGGGCATCTCATTTGATGTAGCATCCGGCGAATTCGTGACCATCGTCGGCCCCTCTGGGAATGGTAAATCTACTTTGCTGAACATGATTACCGGCATCGATCACCCTTCGCAAGGAGAAGTAATCGTGACCGGCCGCAAGGTCCACAGCATGAGCGAAAATGAGTTGGCCAGTTGGCGTGGACAGCATGTAGGCATTATCTTTCAATTTTTCCAGATGCTTCCCGCCTTGAGCCTGCTCCAGAACGTCATCTTGCCTATGGATTTTGCCCACAAATATTCCTCGAAAGAGCGCGAGCAGAGAGCGATGTCGCTGCTCGATAGTGTTGGTCTGGCAGACCAGGCCAATAAGCTGCCGGGGCAGGTTTCAGGTGGCCAACAACAACGCGCTGCCATCGCCAGGGCGCTGGCGAATGATCCGCAGTTGCTCGTCGCCGATGAACCTACGGGGAACCTGGACTCGCGTACCTCTGAGGATGTCTTCCGCCTCTTCAATGACCTTGTCGATCAAGGCAAAACGCTGCTGATGGTTACCCATGACAAGGAAATGGCGCGGCAGGTACCGCGTGTTATTGAGATTATCGACGGCAACATCACCCGCGACGAATACGCGGGTGAAGCGGCGTGGGCAGGGTTTTAGCGTTTCTTGCACATTCCCGATTGGGGAATTGAGGCTTATTCTGATGGGCGTTTTGCGTTACAAGCTCTGGCAAGATCTCTGGTCTAACAAGACCCGTACGATTATGGTCGTTGCCATTATTGCTGTTGGCGCCTTTGCCGTGGGGATGATCCTGACAACCCGCAATCTTACCATAGCTGGCATGCAGCAATCGTGGCTTGATTCCTCGCCGGCCATGATTGCCATGTATGTTTCGCCGTCCCTCGACGATGACGCATTGCGCTCCCTCGAACGTGTTGACGGCGTAGTCGACGTGGATGGCGTCGCCGCCAATTCCGTCGAATGGCGGTTACCATCCGATGTCGACTGGCGTGCTGCAACAGTAACCATGCGAAACGACTTCGAAGACCAGCGCTTCTACACCATTGAACTGCGAGAAGGTACCTGGCCGGAAGATGATGAAGTGGCAGTCGGCCAGGGTACTGATACAGTCTTCGGTGCGGCGATGGGCGAGCAAGTCATTTTTCAGGTTGACGGCCGTGAAAGAACCTTCACCGTAGTGGGAGGTGTTGAAGATCCAATTGTCCAGCCTCCGAGCTTCGGCGGTAACGCACAATTCTATGTCAGCCGCGACACATTTGAGCTGCTCTTCGGCACACGAGACTACAATCGGATCTATGCTACGGCCGAAACTTATGATGAACAAGCCGTAACCATCCTGGCCAATGAGATTCGCGACAAGCTGGAAATTCAAGGTATTGAAAGTGGCGGCTTTATGCCCCCGTCTGGTTCGCGTATTGTAGATCCCAGCAAACATTTCTTCCAAGACACCACCGATGGAATTTTCTTTGTCCTCGGTGCCATGGCCGTGCTGGCTATCTTTCTTGGCCTCTTTCTTGTTTACAACACGATCAACGCCCTCATTGCCCAACAGGTAGACCAGATCGGCGTCATGAAAGCGATCGGCGCTACTTCTGGTCAAATCCTTACGGTCTATCTACTCTATGTCCTCGCATTCGGCATTATGGCCCTGCTCATTGCGGTTCCATTGGGTATGGTGGGCGGGCGGATGCTCAATGTATTCTTGCTAAGCAGCTTCAACACCCAGCCAGGCCCCTTTTCAGTGGATTGGTTGGCTGTCGGGCTCCAGGTCTTCATAGCCCTCATCTTGCCTCTATTGATTGCGCTCATTCCCATATTCTCTGGGGCGCGCATCACCGTGAGGGAGGCGATCAGCACGTACGGTCTGCAAAGCGCTGATTCCTGGTTCAATCGCCTGCTGGCCCATCTCAAGCATGTATCCCGCATGCTGCTCCTGACCGTCAGCAACACCTTTCGACACGCCGGGCGCGTCATTCTAACCCAGATTACCCTGGTGCTCAGTGGGCTGATTTTCATGATGGTGATAAGCGTGGGCGATTCCACGACCTATACCTTCAACGATCTC
>JBJYWX010000561.1:0-1535 GCA_046259695.1 Promineifilaceae bacterium (SeqCode)
GACTTTGTATTCCTCCGGATACTCGTACTCACCGGGCGGGTGATTGGCGGTAAAAACGGTCACGTCATGTCCCATACGTCCCAGGTGCAGCGCGCTGTAGTGGCAGACCATGCCGGTGCCGCTGTAATAAGGTGGAAATGTGGCGGTTACGTGGGCTATTTTCATAGATTCTAGCGTGCCAGATGCAGCAGCTGGTCCCAATCATAGTTAAGGCGCAGGATCGATAACATTTCCCGGTCGCCGCGTTTGCGCCAGCGCTGGATCCAGCTTCGGCGGCGGCGCAGATGGTGCTTCATTTGCCAGTTCCAACCGATGGCCCTGAGTTTGGCGCTGAAAAAGGAACGGCCGGACCGCAGGCAGTAGGCGAGCATCATCGCCTCGGTCAATAGAAACAAGGGCGCCAGCAGCAGCATCGTCCGCCGGCGATAGACGCACAGCAGCAAAGCCCAACGATTGCGCTCCAGATAGTAGTATTTCCAGGGCTTCATACCCAGCGCGTACTTATGGTAAATGATTGATTCCGGCACGCAGTAAATGTCGTACCCGGCGAGCTGGATCAGCCAGGAAAGATCGACATCCTCATGGTACATGAAGTTGGCGTCATTCATGCCGCCAATTTCCAGAAACAGCTCGCGGCGTATAACAAAGGCCGCCCCTTGCAGCCCGGAAACCTGCCGCGGTTCCCTGTCCGCCTCAGCGGCCGGGTAATGCAGCAAACGGTTGAAACCAAGTCCGGTCACGTGCACATTCTGGCCCAGGGCATTGATCGTTTGCGGGTCATCTGCCAGGCGGATCTGCGGGTTAACCGCGCCGGCGCGCGGATGCGCCTCCAGGAAAGCAACCAGTGGTTCCAGCCAGTCCGGCTCAACGGCGACGTCCATGTTCAAGACCGTGATGTAAGCGCCGCGACTTTGGGCGGCGGCGCGATTGATTGCCCCGGAATAGCCTAGATTTTCGCTGTTCGCAACAATTCTCGCTTGCGGGAATTCTCGCCGCACCAGTTCCAGGCTGCCGTCGGTGGAGCCATTGTCAATCAGCAGCAGCTCGGTGGCCGGATAGGTCTGCGCGGCAAGTGAGTGCAGGCATGCCGGGAGAGTATCAAGACCGTTATAGTTGACGACAACGATGGAGACCAGTGGACTGCGGCCGTTATCCAAACAACTCTCAGGCGCTGGATGCGCGTCCGGCCGCGGGGTGAACGCCGCCAATTCAGGCGCTCTTAGCCGATGATTCATCTTTGCTGCTGCCATTTCTTAGGGGGCTGGCCGAGCTGACGAAGAGTGAAAGGACAAACATGGTGGATAGGATCTGCATGCCCCAGACGACTATCGCCAGGAAAAGCACCAGGGATTCGGTCCTTGTAAACGGCCCAAAACCGCTGAACAGCCAGCCGCCAATGAGATTGAGCGCGCCAATCACGCCGGCGATAATCATCAAAACCGCCAGAACAGCCCCAGCGGTCCGTGGAATATTTCTGGCGATCGCGCTCAAACTGCGGCTGGGCACGCCCAGGCCGGTGTCATGAGCGTAAAGAT